>CAZJDV010000053.1:0-16891 GCA_964544865.1 uncultured Dehalococcoidia bacterium
CGCGGATGAGCTCGTCGCTGAACTCGGACACGTAGGTCTTGATGGGCAGGCGCTCTTCGGGTGGTGTCTCGATGGTGCTCATGTCCCTGATGCCCGCAAGCGAGAGGTGGAGGGTCCTGGGGATGGGCGTCGCCGTTAGGGTCAGCACGTCCACCTCGTGGCGCATCTCCTTTAGCCGTTCCTTGTGGGCGACCCCGAATCGCTGCTCTTCGTCGACTATCACCAGGCCCAGCTTTTGGAAGCTCACGTCCTTTTGTATTATCCGGTGGGTGCCGATGCAGATGTCCACGCTTCCGTCGGCCAGACCCTCGACAACCCTCTGCTGCTCGAGGTTGGTCCGGAAGCGGCTCAGCACGTCGATCTTGACCGGGTACGCCTTTAGCCGCTCGGCGAACGTAACGCAGTGCTGCTGGGCGAGGACGGTGGTGGGTACGAGGACCGCGACCTGCCGGCCGTTCATCACCGTCTTGAAAGCGGCGCGCAGGGCGATCTCGGTCTTGCCGTAACCGACGTCGCCGCAGACCAGGCGGTCCATCGGCCTGGCGGTCTCCATGTCCGCCTTGACCTCGATGACTGTCTTGGTCTGGTCCGGGGTCTCCTCGTAGGGGAAGGAGTTTTCCAGCTCCGACTGCCACGGAGTGTCCGGCGGGTGGGCGAATCCCTCGGTGAGCTCGCGGGAGGCGTACAGCGAGAGCAGCTCGGCCGCCATCTCGCGGGTGGAGCGCTCCACCCGCTGTTTGGTGCGCCGCCACTCCTGGGAGCCCAGGCGCGTCAGCGACGGGCGCCGGTCCATCGGCGCGACGTATGGCGTCACGCGCTCGAGATGGTCCATGGGCACGTACAACTGGTCGCCCGCCGCGTACTGGAGGATCAGGTACTCGCCCTCCCCCTCGTTCTTGGCGTTGCGGCCGGTGCCCACGAAGCGCCCGATGCCGTGCTCGACGTGGACCACGTAGTCGCCTGGGCTGAGCTCCGACAGCAGGGCGTCGCGCTTGACCGCCCTTCGCCTAACGGAGCGGCGCTGCTTGGCGATGCCGAAGATCTCCGAGTCGCTGAACACGACGAGTTTTTTTGCGTTCACGGCCAGAACGCAACCATAACCTAGCCCTGCCCCCGAGGCCTGGAGCACCGTGATCGCGCCCGGCCCCGGCGGGGCCGCCAGAGAGCCCGGCAGCTTCGCGGCAACGCCGTACTCTTGGAGGATCTCGCCGAGGCGCTTCGACGCCGACGAGACGGCGACCACCCGATGTCCCTGGCGCGACAGGTCGTCGGCCTCCTCCACGAACCGGTCTAGGTTCCCCAGGAAGTCCGTCGCGGATGAGAAAGGCAGGACCACGTGCTCATTGTGGGAGAGCTCCTCCGCGCCCCAGGGCAGGATTTCCAGGCGCCGCCGAATCCTGCGGCTCTTCTGCTCCGATTCGGCCGCCAGGAAGTGGGAGGATGGGAAGTTGTGCGGCAGCTCCCCGCGCCGCTCCTTGACCCTCCGGAGGTCGTGGGAGCGCTCCTCGATGTCCCAGGCGGCCTCGGCGACCTCGGTCGGACGCAGGACGACACTCAGTGCGTTGTCGGGAAGATAGTCGAACAGCGAGCCGTGATTGAAGAAGCCGGCGTAGAAGTCCATGTCCTCGACCTCCAGGCCGTCCAGCAGCAGGTCGATCTCCTCGCCGATTCGCTCGCGGGTGGCGGCGGTGCAGTTGGTCAGGTCTATCTTGCCAAGCAACCTGTGCAGGTCGTCTCGGCCCGTCAAGCCCGGCAGGGTCTCCTTGGCGGGTATGACGGTGACGGAGTCCACCAGCTCCGTCGAGCGCTGGGTCTCGGGGTCGAAGAGCCGGATGCTGTCGACCTCGTCGCCCCAGAGCTCGATTCGCGTCGGCGCGTCCGCCCCCAGGGCGTAGATGTCCAGGATCCCGCCGCGGCGGCTGACCAGGCCGGGCACGTCCACCGTCGGCTCGACCTTGTATCCCATTCCGCGCCACAGTCCCACCAACTCGTCGAGGTCTATCCGCTGGCCCATCTCCAGCTTGTGGGTACTGGACTCGAACGTGCCGCGGGCGATGGTCTTTTGCGCCACGGCCGCCGCGGAGGCGATAAGCATCAGAGGGGCGTCGTGCTGTGCCATCAAGGTGGACAGGGTGCGGATGCGCTGCCTGGTCGTGTCCATGTCCGCCACGATGCGCTCGAAAGGCAGGGTCTCGGACTCGGGAAAATGCAGCACTCGGGACTCGTCGTCGCTCCAGAGCAGTACCTGGTCGTAGAGGCGGCGGGCGTCCTCGGGGCCGGACGTGACGACCAGCATTGGGCCGCGGAGGCTGCGGTAAAGCGTCGCCAGGGCGAACGGCGTCGCGTCCGAGATGACCTGGACCCTGGCGCTGACCAGCTCCTTGTCCAACGACGCCACCAGCCGCCGGAACTCCGGGGCGGCTTCCAACAAGGCGCCCAGCGCGCTAAGGCCCATGCAGATACTCTCCTAATACCGCCGCATCATATGCCGCAACGCCTAAAGGGCCAGCCCACCATATGCGGGCCAGCCTGAATGGGGGAATTGTAGCACGGGGGGTGTCGTGATACTACGGATACCGCCGCGGGGGACGTCACTCTGAACATGAGGCCGGCCAATGTGTCCTCAATGGTGGAACCGTTTTGCGGCTATCGAATCGCCATTTCATACTGAGGAGCGGAGCGACGAAGTATCTGGGGCAAGGCCGGCCAGGGGTCGCAGGCGCGCGGGGCCAACCTCCCTGGAGACCTCTTCGATCGTACTCTGAGCGTGGCCGCCGGGCTCATTTGCCAGCCAAGGTGCCCCGAGATGCGTACATCGACCGAGGGTAATTCCGATGTACGTATACCAGGCTAAACCTCCACCACCATCAGTTCGCCGGAGAAGATCAGCTCGCCGTCGTAGAGTTTCTTGATGTCGCCTATGCCCTTCTCCATCGGGCCGTGGTTCGCCAGGTTGGGGCCGACGTGGACCAGCACCAGCTTCTTGACCCCTGCCTCCTGGGCCATCCGGGCCGCGCCAACGGTGCCGCACACCCCTTCGCCCTCCTGGTTCTCCAGCATGGCGGTCTCCTCGTCCCAGCACATGCAGAACATGACGTCGGCGTCCCTGGCCAGGTCGACCACCGGCTGGCATGGCTCCGTGTCGCCGGTGAACACCACGCTCCCCTCGGGGCTGTCGATGCGGTACGCTAGCGAGTCGAGGTAAGGTTGGGCGTGCTGGGCATGGGACGCGGTGATCTCCCAGTCGTCGCCGGAGAACACCTTGCCCGGCGTGGCATCTCTTGCGAACACCTCGGGAGGCTTTCGCGGCAGCACGCCCCCTCGGTTGACGAAGACCTGTTGGCTGATCGGGTGGTTGACCCGCGCCTTCCAGTCGTGGGCGAACACGCCGTCCTCGCCGATTATCCCCGCGGTGAGCTGCTCGGTCAGCGTGGGGCCGTACACCTGCAGCAGGTTCTCCTTGCCGATGCTCTGGTCCCAGCGACACAGCAGGAAGCAGGGGTAGTCCACGTCGTGGTCGAAGTGGTGGTGGGTGAAGAACAGGTAGTCGATGTCGGTGGGCCACAGTCCGGCCTTGACCAGCTTGTGGGTAGTTGCCGGACCGCAGTCGATCATTATCTTCTCGCTGCCAACTTCGGCTACGAACGATGAGCCGAAGCGGGCCGGGGTCGGCGTCGGGGTGCCTGCGCCGAGTACGTGGATGCGGGCCATCGTATGAGTAGACCTCCTGGAGATTGTGCGGGGCAGTGCCGGCAGCCCTGATTTCCTGTCCCTTGCCAAGGGAGAAAATGATGAATCTAATTGCTGGGCGATGCCCCAGACCTCCGCCAGGGGGCGAACCCTCTCTGGACTCCCCCGTATTCGATTTCAGAGACCGTCGCTCTCCGGGGGGAAGGATGAAAAACTACACGTCGACGACCATAAGCTCGTCGGAGAAGATTATCTCTCCGTCGTAGGACTCCCTGACCTCGCCGATGCCCTGTTCCATCGGCCCGTGGCCCGAGAGGTGAGGGCCGACGTGGACCAGCACCAGCTTCTTGACCCCGGCCTCCTGGGCCATGCGGGCCGCACCGGTGGTGCCGCACTGGCGCGGAGCTTCGCCGTTGGCGTCCATGACCTCCTGGTTGTCCCAGCACATACAGAGCATCACGTCGGCGTCCCTGGCCAGATCGACCACGGAGCGGCACGGCTGTGTGTCGCCGGTGAAAACCATGCTCCCCTCGGCGCTGTCGATTCGGTACGCCAGCGAGTCCAGGTACGGCTGCACGTGCTCCGCCGTGGCGGCGGTGACCTCCCAGTCGGCGCCCGAATAGACCTTGCCGGGTCCGACGTCCCTGGAGAACACGTCGGGGGGGTCTCGCGGCAGCACGCCTCCCCGGTTCACGTACACCTGCTGGCTGGCCGGGAGGTTGACCCGCGCCTTCCAGTCGTGGGCGAACAGCCCTCCGTCCTCTGCGAGGATGCCCTCGGTGACCCGCTCGGTCGGCGCCGGGCCGTAGACCTGGAGCCTGTTCTCGCTGCCGTTGCTCTGGTCCCATCGGCACAGCAGGAAGCAGGGATAGTCTATGTCGTGGTCGAAGTGGTGGTGGGTGAAGAACAGGTAGTCGACGTCGGTGGGCCACAATCCGGCCTGCACCAATTTGTGGGTCGCGGCGGGACCGCAGTCGATCATTATCTGCTCTTCGGCGACCTCTGCCACGTAGGAGGAGCCGAACCTGGTCGGCGTGGGCGTCGGCGTGCCCGCGCCGAGGACGTGAATGCGCGCCATGCAGTCATCACTCCTTAAAAGGGGACTGGCCCAGTGTAGCAGCCGGATTGGCGGAAAACCAGGCCGGCCGGATGTCGCATTGAGAGAACGAGAGGCACGCTGGAGGACCGGCCGACAGCGAGTCTCCGCAGCACGCTAGTGATACGACAACACCCGGACATCGTCGGTATCGGGCACGAGCAGGACGTTCGCCCCGTCGACGTCGCCGATGCGGCCTGCTAGCTCCTGGAACTCCTCTGGCGTCAGATAGGGATGTATCGCCTCCGGGTCGGCCCAGAGCAATGGACTCACTCCGTATCCCAGGGCGGCCTCCAGTGACTCCAGGAAGTCCGCCGCGTTTTCGCCGATGAGGACCGTGACGGCCTTTCGCCTGCGGGCCTCGAGCTGAAGCATCTCGTTCTCCGGGGCCAGGCACCGGTCCCCGCGGTACAGCATCCAGTGGTACGGTACGAAGACCAGGGCTGGCGCCAGCACGTCGAAAGCGCCCCTCGCGTCGCCCACGATGTTCGAGATGCTGCCGTCCAGGATCTCCCTGAAGAACACGAAGACGATAAAGCTCAGGCTCCCCAGCAGGGCCAGCATTCCCACACCGAGTACGCCTAAGATGTATATTCGGCGGGTCGGCGAGGTCCGCTCCTCCACGGGGCTAATGCGTACACTCCGTAGAATCTGCGCCCAGTAGTAGGCCCATAGAGGTGTGCCCAGCAACCCGAATGTGATGGCCAGCACCAGGCGGTTCCGCCAGAAGTCCTCCCCGGTGATGGTCTGACTGCCGAGACCCTCCATCGCCTCAATGACGGTGTCGACGAGGGCGCCGACGGCGAGAGCCGTGATGACGAGTCCGACGGCGGCCAGAACATAGGGATACGATTGTTGGGCCGCCTGGCGCTCAGGCGCGGCGGACCTGCTCTCAGCCCGGCCGACGCCGAAGTGGTAGATGAGGATGCCGCCACCGACCATCAGGGACGTCACCGCGCCCGGCAGGAACCGAAAATGGATCGCCGCGCTTTCGCTGGGCATGCCAATGACCCATTGCAGGACCCAGTAGGCGATTATCCCGGTCGCCGTGATGACTGTGATTACGCCGCCAAAGGCTGCGAAGACATACAGGTAAACCTGCCTCAGGGTCGATTCTTGGTCACGCCTGGCGAAGAAGAGCCAGTGCACGACCCAGACCGGCGTCGCGACCAATAGCATGGCCAGGGCCACCCTGGTCGGTTCGGCCCAGAGGCCGCTGTCGGCCCGGTTGACAACCGTCTGCAAGGTCAGGCTTAAATAGGCTTCGCGGAAGACCGTATGAACGATCTGCCCAAGGCCAAGGGCCGAGGTGGAGAGGACGGCCGCGGAGACCGCGTACAGGTACAGGCGCCGCACGGTCTGGGTCTCTGGCGAGGGCTGGCCTTCCTCTCTCTCGACCCACCAGTGATACGCCCACACGCCTCCCCAGACCACGAGCGCCGCCCAGGGGTAGCTCCTGAAGGACTCTGTCTGGAAGATGAACCCGAGAATGGACGTGGCCCCGGTAAGGGCGAACACCGCCGAGACCCCAAGGATGACGTACATGTAGAGCTTGCGTAATACGGACTTCTTCTCGACAGGCAGCGCCCGAACGTGGCCTGATATCAGCCGCCAGTGGAGTCCCCACAGCGGAAGCCCGACGACTATCAGCGACAGCCCGGTGGCCAGTTGGACGCTAGACGCCGACAACAGCTCGCCGCCGAAGACGCCCTCCAGAACAAATATCCCGATCTGTACGATGCCGCTGGCGGCCATTATCAGGGCGACGAACGAGACGCCGTAGAAGTAGAGCCTCCTTACGGTTCCTATTCCCGGGTCGACCTCCACGAAGCCGCGCCTGCGACGGGCCAGGGACACCGCGCCGAAGACCAGGCCCCCGACGACGACCAGGAAGATGAGTATCGGTATGAAGAAAAACAAGTACTCTGGCATCTATGTCTCCTGCGCCATCACCCGCACGCGATGGACGAGGCAAGGCCTGCGGGTCTGCGTTATCGTGAGTCTGTTGCCCCGCTAGGGGACATGGCCGCGGCGGGGGTTGGCGCCGGTAGCGCGGTTGGAGTCGCGGAGGGGTCGGGCGCAGGCACCCTCGTTGGCGGAGGCGTGGGTTTCATACAGCCCTGGTATGGCCATGGATCGCTCGTGAACCTCCAGCCTCCGTCCTCCTCGAACAGCGTGAACCTCTGGCTGTATGAATTCTCGGAGCTCCCGAATGGGCTGTTGCTTCTGATCGTGGTGATTCTTGCGGTGACGATCGTCTTGTCGCCGAATAGCTCCGTTCCTTCCAGTGTTATCCTGGAATCTTCGAGCTGCCTCACAGGGTAGCTCCTGCTGACCAGGTTCTCGACTGGGCACCGCTCTTTGAGCTCTGTGGACAGGAGGTTGTGGGCCGCTTCGAAGTCGCCGTCGGTGACAGCCTCAAGATATAGCTGGACCGCCCTCTCCGGCGTGTTTTCAGGCAAGGGATCCACGGTCTGCACCAGGGCGACGACGATGCTCGCGACGAGCAAGATCGCGAGCAGCGAGCCCACGCCGATCAACCATATATTTGGCATATCCTCTCTCCCAGTCCGCTACACTGCGTGACGGCCGGACGCTTATGCACACGAACATACCAGGATGGGCCCGGCGGCGCGGGGTACATTCGCACTATCTATCTCTGGTAACCGTACCAGAGATAGATAGTGCGGGTTGAGGGTTAAGGGCCAAGGGTCGAGGGCCGGCTTGACTGGATTCTCGTATAATAGGGGTGATGGCTGACATGGGCAACCTGCTCCGCTATATTCGCCGGCTGGCTTTTCTCGGTGTGCTTCTGGCGATGGGCTGCACCTCCGGGGGATCGGAAACGCCGCCTGAGGAATCCATCGTCGCTCAACCGGCGGCGCGAGCCCTGTTGCCCGCGGCCCTGGGGCGGGTCCCGGACAGTGATGTCCACAGGAACGTCTTGCTGCCTCCGGGACCGGGCAACCCCCGGGACAGCGAAGGAGACTTCATTACGCTGGCGGACGGCCGCGTCATGTTCGTCTACACTCGCTTCACCGGAAGGGGAGGGGACCAGGACCAGGCGGACCTGGCCGCCCGCTTCTCTAGCGACCAGGGGCGGTCCTGGACCGAGGACGACGTCATGGTAGTCGCGAACGAGGGCGATCAGAACGTCATGTCCGCCTCCCTCCTCCGCCTCGCCGGCGGAGAGATCGCGCTCTTCTACCTTGTGAAAAACTCCCTCGAGGACACCCGGCCTGTCATGCGTTTGAGCACAGACGAAGGCGGCACGTGGGGCGGTCCTGCCGAGATCATCCCTGACGACGATATAGGCTATTACGTGCTCAACAACGACAGGGTGGTCCTGCTCGAGAGCGGCCGCCTGATCGCGCCCGTGTCCCAGCACGCGTCCGAGGACCGGATATGATCGGCGTACGGGCATATGCTGGCCTATCTCTCAGACGACGACGGGCGCACGTGGCGCCGGAGCGAGCCCCTGGCGGAGCCCGTCAAGACGGACGGGGGCAAGCTAGTGATGCTCCAGGAGCCGGGCGTGATCGAGCTGAACGACGGCCGGCTGCTGATGTTCATCCGCACTGACGCCGGTGTCCAGTATTACTCCTACTCCGAGGATGGAGGAGAGACGTGGCGCGCGCCCTTCCCCAGCGACATCACGTCGCCCCGGTCACCGGCGAGTATCGAGCGCATCCCCGGGACCGGCGATCTGCTTCTGCTGTGGAACGACAACGGCATCGACAGCAGCTGGACGCCGTTCAACGTGGCGATCTCGCGAGATGAAGGGCGGACGTGGGAGGGCAGGAACGTGCTGGAAGACGACCCAAACGGCTGGTACTGCTACACAACCGTAACCTTCATCGAAGACCGAGTGCTGCTGGGCCACGTCGCAGGGGACCGCGTCAAAGGAAAGCTGAGCTCCACCCAGATTACCTCCTTCGACGTGGACTGGCTGTACGATTAGCTCCTTGCCACCCTCACCCGTCCGCCCGGATCTAGCGTCGGACTAGCTGCGGATGAGTCCGCGCAGAAAATCCACCACCCTTTCGTCCAGCACGTTCGCGAGGTTCGTCAGGTCGCTGACCTGGATGAGCCCAATGAGCTTGTCGTGTTGCGCCCTGTCGGCGTGGGGAAGGATCCTGCGGACTCCCTCCGAACACAGACGGCGGTTGTATTCGCGCATGGCGCCCTCTGTGCCGCGGACGACCGAGGCGACCTCGCGACGCGGGATGCCCTCTCCGAGAGGAAGTCGGCACTCCTGGCAAAAGGGCGCGTCGTCAAGGGACAGATCTTCTTCCGAAAGGCCGCATGTCCTCAATGCGGCGGTGATGTCCCAGAATCGCCGTGGCATGTCCGTTGCCAGCGGTCCGTCCATCTCTGGGATGTCGTTGAAGCGGGCAAGCGCCTCGACCTGCCGCCTCAGCCGCTCCAGGGTGGCGGTCAGCTCGACGGCCTCCTGATGGTACCTGTCATGGTGCGGGATGTAGGCGGATGCGTGCTCACGTCGAAGCTGTTCGAATCCCTCCTCCAGGCTGCCCCAGAGTCCGGGATTTCCCAGCAGGGTATCCATCCCCGTGCGTGCGGCGAGTGCATCCCACCTCAAAGACAAGTCCCAGTATTTGCGGGCAAAGGTCATCTCGCTCAGATACGCTTTCACTCTTGTGATGGCGGGCACTAGAGTGGTGAGCCTCTCCAGTCTGTCATTAAGTCCAAGGACCCGCGCGAGCCCGGAGGGGCTGTTAAAGCTGTCACCGGCCATGGTACGGAAGCTGCGATAACCCGTGGCCGCGCACAGTACCTGCAGCTTGTTCAATTGCGAAAATGAGGACTCGGCGCCCTCTTCCGAGGATGCGTCCAGAGCACCGACACTTTCCCTCGAACGCTCCAGGCGGCGGTCCAAGTCGACCAGAGCCTGCAGCAGGCGTCCCTCCTGGACGGCGGTGCCGGTCTGATCGTGGGCTGCGTCGAACCCGTCCACGATCCAGGTCAGCGCGGGACGCGCGCGCAGCACGCCGAACTGGTCCGCCATGGTGATGGAGAACGCGAGATCAGTCACCAAGCCCCAGGTAATCTGGTTGCTTAGACCGCCTCCCCCCGCCTTGCCGCAGCCGGAGAGCGTGCTCCGGTCTCAGGCTGAGACCGGCGCGCGAGTGGCGCACGAAGGCGAGGAGGTAGAGGGTCGCCAGAGCGCGATTCAGGCCATGATCGCGACACAGCAGTCCGAGGATGTCCTCGGCGCCCATCGCACCGCCCCAGGACGCCAGCTCCCGCTCGATGATCCCTATCACTTGACAGTTGCCGCCATCGAAAACCGTCGGGGAGCCAGGTGAGGACGAGCCAATTGCCGGCGGTCCCGGCAGCCTCCGGATCTCCATTGAAGATCCCGCGAAACACCGCCTGGATCCTCTCGGGTGCCAGCGTGTCCGGGAACAGGTCATGTCCGAGAGGTAAGGTTGGAAACGCCTTGTCGAAGAGGTCCCCGGCCAGGCGCTCGGTCCAGGTGGCCGCGCTCTCATCGGCGAACGCCTCGGCAGGCCTGAGAACTATGCCGTCCTGGGTGTAGATGCGGCCCTGTGAATAGCTCAGGGCCTGTCTGCGCCCCATCTCGGAGCGAAGCGACTCCTCCCGCTCCTGCATGCCGCTTCTCATGGCGTTGGCCTCGGGGTCTGCCGCCGCCACGTAGAGCTCCCTGGCCTCACGGATGGCCCGCAGCTCACGGATCACCCGCTCTCGCTCGAGGTCGCCGGAGCGTCTGGGCACGGCCATGGCGATGCGCGGATCGCGGATCTGCGGCACAGGTATCCTGCGTGGCACCGAGTAGAACACGATTGCGGAAGCAGACATCGCCCCCCAGGGGCAGGCCCAGGTCCGCGTCCACTGCTTTGGCGACGACTACCTCGCCGGCATAGGCGATCCGTCGGTGGATGACCTCCCAGGGCTGACGCTGTCCCAGCGGCTCTCTGTAGAAGCACAATTTCCGGTCGTGCCCGGTGGCGTGTCCCACAGATATTTCTCCTTCGCATCATCGGCACCCGCGGTTTCGGCGCCCCTCGCAGATCCGAGATGGGACTGGCAAACCTCAAGAGCAGATCGGATGGATTTCGGTGGACGGTATCAAGCGACCTCGGCGCGGAGTGGCGTTTATGGGCTGCGGAGTCGACCGTTAGCGAGCAGACACAAGCAAGCCTAACGTACTAAATCCTTAAGTACATTAGCAGTGCATTGCGATGTGCGTACGTGGTGCCCCTAATAATACGCGTGTCGTGACCTGTCGGCACCGGAGCATGAAAAACGGCCCCTTCGCCCCGATAGTAGGGCCCGATTGCCGGAGCTACTCGATGACGATGTCGCCGCTTTTTCCACCCCGCTTGCTTGCCAGCCTCACGCCGTCGATTCGCATGGTGCGGTCCACGCTCTTGCACATGTCGTAGATGGTGAGTCCCGCCACGCTGACAGCGACCATCGCCTCCATCTCGACGCCCGTCTTCGCGGTGGTGCTGGCGGTGGCCGTAATGTCCACGGCGTTCCTCTGGGTGTCCAGCTCGAACTCGACTTTGACGTGGTCGAGGGGAAAGGGATGGCAGAGGGGTATGAGCTGCGACGTGCTCTTGGCGGCCATGATCCCGGCCACCCGGGCGACGCCCAGTACGTCCCCCTTCTCGAATCCATTGCGCTTGATCTGTCCGAGGGTCTCCGCGCGCATCAGGACCGACCCTCGCGCCACGGCGACCCGACGGGTCTCGGGCTTGGCGCCGACATCCACCATTTGCGCCTTGCCCGAATCGTCGACGTGAGTGAGAGTGGAGGTTTGAGACGGTGTCATTCTTTTGACGGCCTCATTGTGCGCCAAGGTGTTTGCCTCCTCGTTGAGCGGGTCTCCCGAATGTCCTCGGACCCATTCCCACTTGACCCAGCGTTTCGCGACCTCCGCATCCAGCCTGTCCCAGAGGTCCTTGTTCTTGTTGCGCTTCCAGCTACGGGTCATCGTGTTGATGACATACTGGCTGTCGCTGAACACGGTCACGTCCGCGGAATCCGGCACGGACTCGAGGCCCTTGACCACAGCCAGCATCTCCATGCGATTGTTGGTGGTCTGGTCTTCTCCGCCGTAATGGCACCTCTTGGACCCGTCCTGGAGAACGATAGCGGCCCATCCCCCGGGCCCGGGATTGCCTATGCAGGCGCCATCTGTGTGAATGGTAATCATCCGCAGTGCTTATCCCTGGCTGCAACGCTCATAGGAGACGCCAGCCATCTGCGGATTCCAGCACGGTCTGCCTCTGGCGGGAATAATGGTGCGCACCTCGGGTGTGGCCTTCAACCTATTCTAGAGCATACGCTTGCCCGAGACCACAGCCTGGCGGGCGAACTGCAGCCTCGGTTCATCTGGCCGCACACCGTGATATCATGATTTCGTGGGTCGGCGTCGACTCGCGCCCCGATGTCTGGACGGAGATCGGAGTAGCTAATGATAAGAGTGTTTCTGTTTGGCGCTCTTTCCCTATCTGGCGGCGTTCGCGGTGGCGTGCGGAGACTCGGAAACCAGCACCGCTGAAGCTCAGTTCCCGGCGCCGCAGGTGGCCGATCCCACCGCCACGGCGACCCCTGAGTCCGCTGCTACCGCGACGCTGGAGCCAACGCCCACCCCGGTCCTGCCGTCCGCCTCCGCGGCGGCCTTGCTGGACGCGGAATCGTTCCACTTCTAGACCGACATCGAGATATCATTTCAGTTCGAGGGCTGAACGTGGAGATGCCCATTTCGGTTACCGGGGACTTCCAGGCGCCGGACAACTTCCATGCGACATTGGCGGTGAGCCTGGTCTTTCTTGTCATCGATACGGAGATTATCAGCAAGGACGGTACCACCTACCTCAAAGACTCGATCAGCGACGAATTGATCATCACCCCGGGCGGACTGGAGTTGTTCTCGGACCTCATGGAACTCATTCAGGTGGAGGCCGCCAGCCTGACCGGCCTGGAACTGGCAGGCGAGGGGACCCTCGACGGGGCCGATACGTTCCGTCTGACGGCAGGCGCCATCGCGGGGACGTACAGCAACTCTACCGGCGACTTCGTGTTGTCGTTCTGGATAAGCGTGAGCGACGGGCTCCTGATGAAGGCCTCGGCGGAGGGGCCATTCTCCTTTCCGTGGAGGACGGCGACGTGTTCGGCGGCATCGGACTGGGGGCGGCCACGGCGTCCATCGTGCTGAGGCTTTCAGAGTTCGGCCAAGATGTAGACATCCAGGCCCCCATGATCGTGCAATAGGGTCCGTCGAGCGCAACATTGGGGCGAGTCCGGCGGCAAGGAGACGCGATGATGGCACGCATAACGCAGGTCCTGTTGGCGGTGGTCCTCGCAGCCGGTCTGGCGTGCGGCGACACCGATAAGAGCGAATCGACCGAGCCGGCCGCCGCCGTGGCCCCAACACCGACCTCTGAGCCTAACGCTACGCCGTCGCCCGAGCCGACGGCCATCCACACCCCGCCCCCCACGGCCACTGCAACCCCTTCGCCCACACCCGCCGCTCCTCTTCCTTCGGCCGGGGACATCCTGGAGGCGTCAACCGAAGCCATGAGGGCGGTCTCCTCCTTCCACTTTGAAATGGACATCGTGGCGAGCATTGAGTCGGAGGATTTGGCGCTGGAATTACCCGTCGAGATATCCGGCGACTACCTGGCGCCGGATAAGATAAAGGCATCGCTTAAGATGACGGTCATCTTCCTCATCATCGAGACGGAGATGGTCAGCCTTGGAAATACCCAGTACATCAAGGACCCTGAGACCGGCGAATGGCAGATCACCGTTGGTGAGAGCTCGATCTTCATGGACCCCGGGCAGTTCGTCGAGGTGGAGTTGGAGAATCTGAGTGATCTGAAGATGGTTGGTCTTGAGACTCTGGACGGGGTCGAGGTGTACCACCTGACCGCCACGGCGGCGGAGGGGATCTACGGAGGCGGGGGCGGTGAGTTCCAGCTCTCCATGTGGATCAGGTCGGAGGACGGCCTCGTCGCCAGGGTCGTGGCCGAGGGCGACTTGAACATCGGCGAGGCCGCGGGGGGTCTCCTGGGCGACGTGGGCGACGGCGCGGCGTCGGTGACCCTAACGGCCACGCTGTCCAATTTTGGCGAGGACGTCGCCATCGAGGCGCCGATCTTGGTACCGACCGCCACTCCCACGGCTGCACCGGCTCCCCTTGCGCTCTCCACGCCGATTCCTATGAATCAAGGCGCATCGGTCGTGGCGGACCCGGACGCGCTGCTGCAACTCATCAACGACTCCATGAGCGAGATCGGGAGCGTCCACATCGAAGGCGAGGCGTCAATAAAGGAGAGCGAAGACGCCGAGTCCGCGCTGATGACTATCCAGATCAAGGGCGATAACGCTCCAGATGGAGACAGCCGCATGCTGATGGCCATAGAGATCGACCTGGGAGACTTCGCCGGCAGCTTCAACTACGAAACCCGCGTGGTCGGTGGAGTCTCCTACATCCAGGACGCGTTCACCACGCAATGGCAGATCGATGATGGGGATTCATCCCCACTCGACCTGATCGGCGGAGCAGGGGGAGTGGCGGAGATAACGCTCGAGAACATGACGGTCGAGCTCGCAGTCCTGGACGGCCTGGACGTCTACCACATAACCGGCAGCGTCCCCGATGATCCGGACGTGAACGCCGCGGTCCTATGGGTTGGCGTCGAAGACCTGCTGGTGCGCAAGCTACAGTCGTCGGGTCAGATAGCGGCCGACGAGTTGGAGGGCCTGGTGCCGGCCGGCTCAGGCCAGATATTCATGAGCACCACACTCACCTTCAGTAAATTCGGTGAGCTGGTGACTATCGAGGCGCCGGCGATAGACTGAGCTACCCTCCGATGTAGTACATCTCTACCTTGTCGCGGGCCTCGGTCATGGACGTGCGTTCTTCGGAGTAGCGGTCCTCGCGCGCACCCCAGACACGAGAGACCAACGCCTCGATCTCTTCGTCTGTGGCGCTATCGCGAAGGGGGCCTCGAAGGTCGGTCCCGACGCTTGCGAACAGGCACGTGTAGATCGCGCCCTCGGGGGATAGCCTGAGCCGAGTGCAGTCGCCGCAGAAGGGCTGGCTCACGGAGGCGATGACGCCGATCTCGCCGCTCCCGTCGCGGTATCGGTAGCGCCGCGCCACCTCACCATCGTAGCTGCCTTCGACCGGCTCCAGCGGCATCTCGGCGTCGATCATCTCCACGATTTCGCCAGATGGTACGACGTGGTCCAGCCGCCAGCCGTTGCGGTTGCCCACGTCCATGTACTCGATGAAGCGCACGATGTGGCCGCGATCCTTGAAGTAGCGGGCCAGCTCGACGACGGTACCGTCGTTGACCCCCTTTTGCACCACGGCGTTGATCTTGATCGGGGTGAGGCCCGCCTTTTCCGCGGCGTCTATGCCCTGAAGTACCTTGCCCGTGCTGAATCCGCGGCCGTTCATGCGCCTGAACACTTCGTCGTCCAGGCTGTCGAGACTGACGGTGACCCTCTGCAGGCCGGCGTCCTTTAGCGGCTGGGCCTTCTGGTCTAGGAGATACGCGTTGGTGGTGAGGGTCAGGTCGGCCACGCCGTCGATCTGCGAGAGGCTGGCAATTAGCGCCTCGATCTCGTTCCTGACCAGCGGTTCCCCGCCGGTGATGCGCACCTTGGCGGCGTCATGCCGGACCAGTATGGCGGTCAGCCGCGAGATCTCTTCGAATGTGAGCAGCTCGTCCTTGGGGAGGAACTCGTACCGCTCGCCGAAGATCTCGGCGGGCATGCAATAAGTGCAACGGAAATTGCACCGGTCGGTGACCGAGATGCGCAGATCTTTAAGGGGTCTTTCGAATGTATCGGTCAGCACCGGAATCCGTCACTCCTTCGCCCCGTGATGCACGCCTATGTCCCGCAGGGCCTCCGCGGCCGCCTTTGCCGCCAGCCCACGATGGCTCACGGCCGCCTTCTCCCCGTCGTTCAGCTCGGCCATGGTGCGGCCAAGCTCAGGCAGCAGGAAGACAGGGTCGTAGCCAAAGCCGGCGGAACCTCGAGGCGACCGCGCTATCGACCCACGACACTCGCCGTGGAATAGCTCTGGGGCCTCCCCGGGCCGGGCCAGCGCAATGACGCAGCGGAACCGCGCCTGACGTTTGCCCTCTGATACATTCTCCAGGTTTTGGAGCAGCAGCGCAATTCGCTGGGCATCGGTCGCCCCCTCTCCGGCGTACCTGGCCGACCGCACGCCGGGCTCGCCACCCAGGGCCTTCACCTCGAGCCCCGAGTCGTCCGCAATGGTCCACATCCCACTCATCGCGGCGTACCCGGTCGCCTTTAGCACGGCATTCTCCTCGAAGGTCGCGCCCGTCTCCGGGACCTCATCGCCGATGCCGACATCGGACAGCGACATAAGCTCGAAGGGAACGTCTGCAAACAGCCCGGCAAGCTCCCTGAGTTTGCCGGGATTGCCTGTAGCGACGAGCAGCTTCGGGGCGGTGGACATCTGGCCTTCCTGCCTACGGGGGTAACATCACCATCGGCGCCGGGTGACACTACCAGAACTCAGCCCCAGAACCTAGAAACCGGTCTTGAATCAGCCCCCGGCGAGGGCCGCGCGCACGGTTTCCACGACGGCATCGTCCGGGGCGAACACCACCAGGGTGGATGTGCCTGCCCAGGTAACGAAGATCACCTGTCCGTCCAGCGCCATCCGAAACGCGGCCCCCTGGGGCGCGTCCTCGACCCACTGTGCTCCCGTTCGGTTGGACGTGAACTGGAGGAACGTATTGTAGAACTCCTGGGCATCGGGCTCGGCGTCCCAGACGATGGCAAACACCACTGCTGTCTCCCCGTCTGGCCCCTCCAATAGCGAGATTGCATCGCCGCCCCACCCAGTCGCCGCGTCCTGGGCCGTGAGCGGGGGCACGGCGGCGCCCAGGTACGCCTGCAGCATGAACTCGCCGAAGGTGTCTCTCTTGACCAGGGCCCAGCCCTCGCCCAGGGCCGCCGCGAAATCCGGCACCTCGACCGATATGGGGGTGTCCTGGGTGACGTACTTTTCCGGGTGCAGGATCTGTTCCGTGGACGCTGGCAGATTCGCGAACGCGTCGT
>CAZJDV010000054.1:0-16884 GCA_964544865.1 uncultured Dehalococcoidia bacterium
CAACAAATCTTCTCGGCTCCACAACTGTCCCTCTTTTGCTGATTGACAACAGCCGATTGTCCAATATGGAACTTCTATCTCACCTTCCCGCAAAGGACCTGGCCTGCATTGCGGACGTATTGGCTGATAGCTTGCCTGGGCACCTAAGCAAAGGCGAGAAGGCGTACCTGGCGCTAAGGCGCGTTGGCAAACCGGCACACTTCTCGGAAGTGTGCTCGGTGTACAATTCCATGTTTGCAGACGACCCTCCAACAGAGCACAACGTCCTTGCTGTGCTGGACCGAGGGAAGCACGGCATCGTCTGGATCGGCATCAAAGGCACATATGCTCTTCAGGAATGGGGCTACGAGCGTCCGAGCATGGGTCTCCATAAAGCGGTCGCGGAGATAGTGAGGGATCGCTATCGTGAGACTGGACAACCAGTACCGCTGGGAGTAATCACGACGGAACTAGGAAAGTACCGTCGGATTGTGAGTCCCCCTAACGTGCCGCTTGCCGCGGGTATGAATCCGGAGTTGCGACGCCTGTACGGTGATGTGTTCGCACCGATCGACGCTAGTGATACGATCAGGGACGAAAGCGACGCTGACGAGTTGGACAGGGTCCTGCGCGAGTTCGTCAGACCGATCTTAGCCTTGCAATGCGCGCTGCTCGTGGCCTGACCGACAGTTCACACGTGCACCTCCCCCCCTACACATCCAAGTCCTTCACATCGAGCGCGTTGGTTTGGATGAAATTGCGGCGGGGTTCTACTACGTCGCCCATTAGCATCGAGAATATCTCGTCGGCGGAGGCCGCGTCTCCCTGGGCCACCTGCAGCAGCGTGCGGTACTCCGGGTCCATGGTGGTATCCCAGAGCTGGTCGGCGCTCATCTCGCCCAGGCCCTTGTAGCGCTGTATGCTGGGCTTCGTCTTGCCACCGAACCTCTTGAGGATCTCCTCGCGGTCCGTCTCGCTATAGGCCCATTTGTGCTGCTTGCCCCGGCTGATGCCGTAGAGCGGCGGCAGGGCCATATACAGGTTGCCGTTGATGATCAGGTCTTTCATGTACCGGAAGAAGAAGGTCAGCAGCAGCGTCCGGATGTGTGAGCCGTCCACGTCGGCGTCGGTCATTATGATGATGCGATGGTAGCGCAGCTTCTCGACGTCGAAGTCCTCGCCGATGCCCGCGCCGACCGCTATTGTCAGGGCGCGGATCTCGTCGTTGGCGAGCATCTTCTCCTCGCGGGCCTTCTCCACGTTGAGGATCTTGCCCTTCAGCGGCAGGATGGCCTGGAATACACGATCGCGGCCCATCTTCGCCGTGCCGCCGGCGGACTCGCCTTCGACCAGGTACAACTCGCAGTTCTCCGGGTTCTTGTCGGAGCAGTCCGCCAGCTTGCCGGGCAGGGAGCCGCCGTCCATCGCATTCTTGCGGATGATCATGTCCCGGGCCTTGCGCGCCGCCTCCCGCGCCCGCTGCGACGTAAGGCACTTTTCGATGATGCGCCGCGAGTCCTTGGGGTGGTCTTCGAGGAATACCTGGAGCGCCTCGGCGACCACGGTCTCGACCTGGTTGCGGATCTCGGGGTTGCCCAGCTTGGTCTTGGTCTGGCCCTCGAACTGCGGGTCGGTCAGCTTGACGCTAACGATGGCGGTCAGCCCCTCGCGCGTATCCTCGCCGGACAGGTTCGAGTTGCCGTTCTTTACGAACTCATTCTTCTTGGCGTAGTCGTTGATGATGCGGGTCAGCGCCGAGCGGAACCCGGTCAGGTGTGTGCCGCCGTCGGTGGTGTTGATGCAGTTGGCGAACACGAACACGGACTCGGTGAAAGCGTCGTGGTACTGCATCGCCACTTCGACCTTGGTCCCGTTGACCTGCTTTTCCACGTATATCGGCGGCTCGTGCAGCACGGTCCGGGTCGCGTTCAGCGTGGTCACGAACTCGCAGATGCCGCCCTCGAAGCAGAAGCTCACTTCCCTGGAAGGCTTCGGCGCGTCGACCTCCGTCCGCTCCTCGACTTCCTCATCCCAGTCCTGGGCTTCTTCATCCTCCTCGACGCCCTTTCCCTCTCTCACCGGCGCGGGCTCCCAGTCAGAGCGGAAGTCGATCCGCAGCCCCTTGTTCAGGAAGGCCATCTCCTTGAAGCGCTGGGACAGGGTGTTGAAGTCGTACTCGACATCCGGGAAAATCGTGCGGTCGGGCTCGAAGATGACGACGGTGCCGGACTTCTTGTCCTTCGCGTCCTCCAGGGCCTCCTCCTTGAGCGCCGTTGTCCGCTTGCCCGCGGAGAATTCCTGGTGATAAAGCTTGCCGTAGCGGCGGACCTCCACGCGGAACCACGAGGATAGGGCGTTGACTACCGAGGCGCCCACGCCGTGGAGACCGCCTGAGACGGTGTAGGCCTTGCCGCCGAACTTGCCGCCGGCGTGCAGCGTGGTCATCACCGTCTCCACGCCCGACACGCCCGTGGCTTTGTGGGTATCGACAGGAATCCCGCCGCCGTAGTCCTGGACCCGGACGCTGCCGTCCTCTCGGATGTGGATGCTGACGCGGTCTCCCCGGCCGGCCATGAACTCGTCGACGCCGTTGTCGACGATCTCGTAGATCAGGTGATGTAGCCCTCGCTTGTCGGTGCTGCCGATGTACATGCCGGGCCGCTTCCGAACGGCCTCCATGCCCTCCAGCACCTGGATGTCACTTGAGGTGTAGAGCTCCTCTTTCGCCATTTGTTTCGTGGCCAATCTAGTTCTCCTGGTTCGTTGCTAACGGCACGCGCAATCCGCCCAAGGGGCGCTAGAGTTGCGATGACCTGCTAGCTCGCATATAGTCCCGAGACCGGTCCAGTGCTCCGGCCCCGAGCCGATTAGCTGCTGAGAGAGGAATTGAGGTTGCTTAGGAGGACTCTCGACGCCGATCTTATCACCCCAGCGAGAGGCGGCCTCAAAGGCCCCGCTCGTCGTTGAGATTACTTATAGCTGTACAGCTTTGATTTTTCAAGGCGTTTACACCCTATTATTTTACCATTTTCTAAGACGGAAATCAAATCCACAAATGAGAGGGCTGGCTTATCCGGTTATGTTCTCCTGACCGCGTTCCGCGACGCTTCGACCAGATCGGAACGGACGGATACTCCACCCGTCCTTCCAGAGCCTATCGAGGCAGAGGCGGTATGGCCGGCCGTCAGAGTTTGAACGCCCGTTGACAAACCCTTTGCATCGTGCTTTCATGTCACCTGGATTCAATCGTCTAGCGCAGATTAGCAAAACCGAATATGAGGCGCGGGTGTCTGGGCCGGGGACGATGCTCCCCAATCAGGCGCATGGAGAGGAAGCCGGTCAAAGTCCGGCACTGTCCCGCAACGGTAGGTCCCGATATGTATCGGGACGAGTCCGATCGACTCCCCTCGCCGATGTCGTAGGCCTTCGAGGAAAGGTACGGGCGTGGGCAGTCTTGAGTTAGCCCTGCATCCAACTCGGAGCAGGGCTTTTTTGTTGCCCGCTCCGATCCGTGGACTCCGTTGCTCGAAGGCGCGAGCAGTCAGAATCCCAGGGATGGAGGTCATGGAATGAGTTTCCTACATCGAGCCGGCGTATTGACAGTGATTGCGGCACTGCTGATTCTCGCGGGTGCGGCTTGCGCCGACGAAGGCCCGGGGACCGTTGCCCTGACGGCTACCGCAAGTTCCGCGCCGACCTCGCCCCCTGAGTCCGCCGCGACGCCCGCGCCCACCGCCACACCCACCGCGGAGCCGGTCGCTGCGATTTTCCCCTTCACCGTAACCGGAAGCAACGGCAACGAGATAACCTTCGAGGAGCCGCCGGAGCGGATCGTTGCCATCGACTCGGCGGTGGTCGAGACTCTCTTCGCCATAGGTGAGGGTCACCGTCTAGTCGGTACTCACGACTTCGTATCCTACCCGCCTGAGGCCAGGGATATCCCCCGGCTCGGCGGCGCGTTCAATCTCAACTTCGAGGCGACCTTGGGCCTGGACTCCGACCTGGTGTTCGTATTCTCCGAGGGGCCGGTGGTGGAGCTCGAGAGGCTTGGCCTGAGGGTCCTATATCTCCAGAGCGTGAACGACGACTTTAGGAGGGTCTCCGACAACATCAGGATGTGGGGACGGATCGTCGGCAATCCCAGCGCCGCGGAGATCGTCGCCTTCAGCTTCGACTCGCGCGTGGCCCGATTGGAGAGGGCGATGGCAGGCCGCGACGACGGGCCGAGCGTCTTCCAGGACGAGGGCGAGCTGTGGACCCCTGGACCGGACACCCTGATCGGAGAGGTCTTCAGGCTGCTGAAGCTCCAGAACATCGCCCACGACGTCTCGGGGTACGCGCAGCTCAGCCCGGAGGTGATCGTCGAGCGCAGCCCCCAAATCGTCATCGCCTCATACGGCGACAATATCAGCACCAATCCCGCGTTCGCGGAGATGCCCGCCGTAAAGAATAAGCGCATCTTCATACCTGAAGCCGACGTGCTCAGCATCCCCGGACCGCGGTACATCGACGGTATCGAGGCCCTGGCCAGTTGGATTTATCAGGGCCTGTTCGACTAGGATTCCAGCAACTTGAGCAGACTGCCCCTCACCAGGAACGCCCCAACCATCGACTACGCCGTACGCAGGAGAGTCGGCCTGGTCTACCCGTGGCGCCGTTTCGCCGTCGGCGCCGGGTTGGTGGCCGTCATCGGCATCTTGGCGTCGGGCGTCGGGTCCGTCGGAATTCCGCCGTTGACGGTGATCGAGATCGTCGCGTCCAGGGCGCCGCTTGTGGACATCGCCCAGAGCTGGCCGGACACCTGGGACACCATAATATGGCAGCTTCGTCTCCCACGTATCGCCCTCGCCGGCATCGTGGGGGCCGCCCTGGCCATGTCGGGGGCGACATACCAGGGTCTGTTTCGCAACCCGCTGGCGGACCCATACCTGATAGGCGTGGCGTCGGGGGCCGGCCTGGGCGCAACCATTGTCCTGGTGACAGGGGTGCCATCGCACTACGCCGGCGTGAGTCTGCTGCCGGTAGCCGCCTTCGCCGGCGCCATCGGCGCGGTGGCCATCGCCTATGTCGTCGCCCGCAGCTCGGAAGGGTTGCCCCTGACGACACTGATACTGGCGGGGGTGGCCGTCGCGTCTCTCGCCGGCGCGGCCGGCGCTCTGCTCATGATCCGCAGCGACCCGGACCTGCGGCCCGTCCTGAGCTGGCTCCTGGGGGGCTTCGCGTCGTCCCAGTGGAAGCACAGCGCGCTAATGCTGCCGTACCTGCTGCCAAGCGTCGTGCTGGTCCTGGCTTACGGCCGCGTCCTCAACGTGCTCCAGCTCAACGAGGATCACGCGCGGCAACTCGGGGTGAACCTTGCCCGAACCAAGATGGTCCTCATCGTGGCCGCATCCCTGGCGACAGCGGCGGCCGTCTCTTTCAGCGGACTCATCGGGTTCGTGGGGCTGATCGCCCCCCACACCGTGCGCCTCCTCTGGGGCGTGGACTACCGGGCGCTGTTGCCGATGGCCGCCGTCGTAGGCGCCGGATTCCTCATCGTGGCGGACCTGGCGGCGCGAACGGTAGTAAGCCCGTCGGAGCTGCCCGTCGGCATCGTAACGGCCTTCTGTGGAGCGCCGTTCTTCCTGTACCTGCTGAGGCGCCGCCGCAGCGTTCAGATGTAAGAGAGGGACTCACCGCGAAGCACGCTGAGATCGCGGAGGCAGAGCAGAGAAACATGTTGGTCGTCGATAACATACACTTCGCTTATCGGGCCGCCCCCGTGCTCGACGGGCTCGGCCTGGAGGTCGGCCGAGGGGAGATCGTCGGAGTCGTGGGGCCAAACGGCTCCGGGAAAACGACGCTCCTCCGCCTCATCAGCGGTGTCCTACGCCCCTCCGACGGCCGCATCCGCATCGACACACAGGACTTGGCGGAGCTCTCCCCGTCTCGACTGGCGCGCCTGATAGCCGTCGTTCCCCAGAACCCGGCGCTGCCCGACGGCTTCACGGTCCTCGACCTCGTCCTCATGGCGCGCAATCCGCACCTCAAGCTCCTGCAGTGGGAGGGCCAGGCCGATCTGGACCTCGCCGCCCGCGCCTTGGAGGCCACCGAGACCCTGGACCTGGCGGACCGGCCCCTCGGTAACGTGTCCGAGGGTGAGCGGCAGCGGGCCATGGTGGCAATGGCGCTCGCGCAGGAAACCCCGGTGCTGCTCCTTGACGAGCCAACCTCGAACCTCGACCTCGCGCATCAGACCGGGGTCATGGACATGGTGGCGCGCGTGGTCAGAGAGCGAGGCACGGCCTGCCTGGTGGCGATGCACGACCTGACGCTGGCGGCCCAGTACTGCAGCCGCCTGGTTTTACTTACAGATGGCAGCGCCTTCGCCGACGGACCGCCTGCGGAGGTGCTGACGGCCCGGAACATCGCAGCGGCCTATGGGACCGAGGTGTTCGTACTGTCCCATCCCCAGGGAGGCACTCCGGTCGTGCTGCCGGCAGGGGAAGGGGGGGAGGGTACGGGGTAAAGGGGCCAGGGTATGGGGTAAAGGGGCCGGGGTACGGGAAACGAGACGGGGCGCGCGTCATGAGGGCTAGAACGATCATGGTGCAGGGCACCGGCTCCTCGGTCGGCAAGAGCCTGCTGGCCACCGCCCTGTGCCGCATCTTCCACCAGGACGGGTACAATGTCGCCCCGTTCAAGGCCCAGAACATGTCCCTGAACTCCTTTGTCACCGCGGGCGGGGCCGAGATCGGACGCTCCCAGGCGGTCCAGGCGCAGGCGGCCGGCTTGCTGCCCACGGCGGACATGAATCCCGTGCTGCTCAAGCCGGAGGCCGACCACCGCTCCCAGCTCATCGTCATGGGAAGTCCCGTCAGCAACTACGAATCGAAGAATTTCGACCGGCCGAGGCACGGACTCTGGGAGTTCGTCGCAAGCTCGCCGGTCAGGCTGCGCTCGGAGTTCGACGTGGTGGTGATCGAGGGTGCGGGCAGCCCGGCGGAGATAAACCTGCGTCGCGGCGACATCGATAAGGGCGGGTTATTCGCCTCCCTGTACGGCACGGCCATGCTCCTGTCTCCCGAGGAAAGGGATCTCGTGGCGGGCACCGTCATCAACAAGTTCCGCGGCGACGTTTCCGTTCTCTTGCCAGGTCTCGGCAGGTTGGAGGATCTGACCGGAGTGCCCGTCCTGGGCGTCGTACCCTACTTCGACGACATTTACGTCCCCGAGGAGGACTCGCCCAGCAGCAAGAGCATGGAGCGCGTGGACGGTGCCCCGCTGGACGTGGCGGTAATCGCTCTGCCCCGCATATCCAACTTTGACGACTTCGACCCCCTGTCGCAGGAGCCGGGGGTAGGGCTGCGCTACGTGCGCTCGCCGGAGCAGTTGGGCAGGCCCGACATGGTCATCATTCCCGGCACAAAGACCACGACAGCCGACCTGGGCCACCTGCGAAGGACCGGGCTCGCGGGCAAGATCATCCCGCTGGCCGCAGACGGCGTCGCCGTCGTCGGTATATGCGGCGGTCTCCAGATGCTGGGCCGGACGGTCCTCGACCCCGACCGCGTCGAGTCGGACGGCCCCAGCGTGGCCGGCCTGGAGCTATTGCCGGTCGTCACCAGGTTCGACGGCCATAAGGGGACCCACCAGGTCGCCGGCCGGGTCATCGCCGATCACGGACTGCTGAAAGGCGCTCAGGGGCTGGAGTACGACGGCTACTCGATACACATGGGGTCCTCGGTTGGATCGGAGCACCATCCCTTCGCCCTTACCAGTCGCTCTGGCGTCACGGCAGAGCTCGGAGACGGGGCCATCAGCGACGACGGATGGGTGCTGGGCACCTATGTGCACGGCATCTTCCATAACGCGGAGTTCCAGCGCATCGTGCTGCTGCGCGTGGCCGAAAGAAAGGGCGTCTCTCTACCGCCTGGGGACCACGAGTTCTCCCAGTTGGCGGAGTACGACAAGCTTGCGGACCTATTCAGGGCCAACCTGGACATGGACGCCGTCTACCGAATTACCGGCCTGAAGGGATAGCATCTGATGACCACCCAGGGACAGCAGTTCCCGCTGATAGAGGTGAGCGGCGCCTCCTGCGAGGTGTAGCCCAGGGCCAGGACTCGCCGCGCAGAGCAGAAAGACAGGATTTATCTGGTCATCGGCGTCTCGATCCGTTGAACCCTCCCACGAGTACCGTAACATGACCCTGGAATCGGGTTTCAACAGTGGCGAATCCCTGGTTGGCTGTGTATAATTCGAAGAGGCCCGAATACGCAGGCTGGAGAGCGAATTGAGCGAATTTTTCTCGATGCTGCCAACCCTATTGGCCTCGGTCGTCGTCGGCTACGTACTGGGCGCGCTGCCTCTCGCCGTACAGATCAGCCGCCGGCTGGGGGTAGATATTTTCTCCGTGGGCACCGGGCTGACGGGTGCGGCCAACGTTCTGCGGAACGTTGGAAAGGCCCCCGGGCTCTTCGTGTTACTCGGAGACATGGGCAAGGGCGCTCTGGCTGTTATCGTTGCCGGCTTCATCGGGGTCGAGGGTCCGTGGCTGCTGTTTCCATTAGGCGCGGTTATTGCCGGCCAATGGAAGTCGGTGTTCACGGGATTCCGCGGCGGAGATGGGCTTGCCACCCTCGGCGGGGGGACGATCGCCCTGTTCCCAATCATTGGGACCATCAGCGTGGCGGTGGGTATGGTCGTTACCCTGGGCGGCCAGAAAATGCCCTACACTTCGCTATTGGGTATCGTGATGGGTTACACGACACTGGTCATCCTGAGCATGGCCTACGGCTATGACACCGTCCTGGCCCTTGGAAACGGTGGCGTTGCGGGGCTGGTTCTCGCCTACGCACTCCTCGGGCATCGTCGACGGCGGAACGCCGCCGCATGGGATGAGAGTGAAGAGGCCAACGGCGCGCCGGAGAGTTCGGGTACTCGCCTGTAGCGCTGCGATCTGAATGCGGGCGGTTCGATCTGCGGCCGCTAGCCTATGCAGACGCAGGTGATGGTCCGCATCACCCCCGCAAGCGGGTGGATCTCATCCGTCACCAGTTCGCTCATGGCGTCTATGTCAGCGGCCTCTATCTCCACTATCACATCGTACGGCCCGGTTACCCTGGCGACGTTCCGAACCCCTTCCCGACCCTGCAGCGTATTCACCAGTTCGCGCGAGTGCCCCGCCGCCATCTCGATAAGCACATATGCCCGGACCATAGAACACCTCCGTATTCTCCGCTGCAAGGGCGCAGCCCTACCTGATGGTGATAGGATACAAGTTGGCGCTGACGGTGGCAAGCCGTGCCGCCACCCTCGTTTTCCCTTCAGACACGACCCGGTCGCGCGACCTTTCGCAGGAGTGGTGACGCCCGGCCCGCCCTCAATCGCCATCTGACAATTGCTGCACTATAATGTGTCCATTCGCACGGAGCGAAGGGTAGTATCAGGACATCTGCTCCCCGGAATAGTACGCAGGACCGGAAACCAGGAGGATAGCGGCATGCCCAGAATGACGGGTAAACGTGCTCTGATGGAGGCGCTTAAGGCCGAGGGCGTCGAGTATATATTCGGGAACCCCGGCACAAGCGAGAGCCCTATCATGGAGGAGTTGGAGTCCCACTCGGAGCTCAAGTACATGCTCGTCCTCCAGGAGGGGGCCGCAATGGGTATGGCCGATGCCCACGCGCGGGCGACAGGCAGACCCACCTTCGTTAACCTCCATATCGAGACCGGCTTGGCCAACGGCATCAGCCTGCTTCACAACGCCATCGAGGGCGGAACTCCCCTGGTCCTCAGCGCCGGTAACCTGGACATCCGCGAGATCGCCCTGGGCCGGACCGACCTGGCCGGCATGGTCCGCATGTTCACGAAGTTCACCGCCGAGGCGACTCACCCCGAGATGGTGCCGAGCGTCCTCCGCCGCGCCTTCAACGAAGCCAAGACTCCACCCACGGGGCCGACCTTCGTCGCCTTCTCCGCCAACGCGCTCGACGACGAGGGCGAGATGGACATCTTCCCCTCGCCAGAGGGCTACTTCCGGACCTCCCCTGATCAGCGCGCTATCGAGGACGCTGCGGAGATCCTGGCCGCCGCCGACAACCCGGTGGTGATAGTTGGAGACCGCGTGGCGCAGTCCGGCGCCAGCGCGGAAGCGGTGCGCGTGGCGGAGCTGCTGGGGGCCAGGGTCTACTCGTCGTCATACTCTGAGATGAACTTCCCCACCACCCACCAACAGTATCTTGGCGGCATGAGGCTGGGTTTCCCTGATAACAGAGAGCGGCTGAGATCCGCCGACGCGGTCCTGGCGGCCGGAAACCTGAGCTCGGGCTACTTCATGTTCTCCGATCCGTCGCTGCGTTTTTTTGGGGACGGGACCAAGTTGGTGCATCTGGACGTCGACTCGAAGCGTGTCGGCGCCGTGCAACCCACAGATGTGGGAATCCTGGCCGACCCAAAGGCCGCTCTGACGGAGCTCGCCATCGCACTGAAGGCGAGTATGTCCGGCTCGGCCCGGGAGGCGGCCAAGGGCCGCGCGGTGACCGTCGCCTCTGAGAAGGCGGCGGGCGTGTCCGCGGCGAGGCAGCGGCTCAAGGACCGGTGGAACATGAGTCCGATGTCGGCCGAGAGGATGATGGCCGAGATCGCCCGCGTGCTACCGAAGGACACGATCATCGTCGACGACGCCGTGACGTCGGGAGCCGCGCTGCACGAGGCGCTCGATTTCGAGGAGCCCGGCAGCGTCTTCGGCGGCCGCGGCGGCGCACTGGGATGGGGCATGGGCGGGGCGATGGGCGTCAAGCTGGCCAATCCCGACCGGCCGGTAGTGGCCGTGGACGGCGACGGCAGCGCCATGATGACCGTGCAGGGCCTGTGGACGGCGGCCAACGAGAACATCCCCGTCGTGTACGTCGTGTGCAACAACTCGACCTACCGGGTCCTCAAGGTCAATATGAGCCTGTACAAGGACCTGGTCATGAAGGACGATTCCCCTAGCAGCCACATGGGAATGGACTTTCCCCTTCGGCCGAACTTCGCGCAGATGGCGGAGGCCATGGGGGTCCAGGGCCGCAGGATAGAGGACCCAGCGGACCTGGGGCCCGCCATGACCCAGGCTCTGTCGCTCGGCAAGCCGGCCCTGCTCGACGTGATAATCGATGGGTCGTTGTAGGGGCTGGGGGTTGGGGACTAGGGGCTAGATGTTGGGTGTTGGGTGTGAGGGGTTGGTTGAATGTGTAGGGGCAGTGACCGCGTGACTGCCCGCTGACGAGGGCTGCGGATACAGACCAAATGCGCCACATCCTCCACGCCGACTTCGACGCCTTCTACGCATCCGTCGAGCAGCGGGACGACCCGGAGCTGCGCGGCAAGCCGGTCGTCGTCGGCGGCAGCCCGGATAGCCGCGGAGTGGTCGCCTCGGCCTCCTACGAGGCGCGGCGGTTCGGCGTGCGGTC
Organism: uncultured Dehalococcoidia bacterium; assembly: GCA_964544865.1. Taxonomy (GTDB): domain Bacteria; phylum Chloroflexota; class Dehalococcoidia; order Lucifugimonadales; family CAJWER01; genus CAZJDV01. The sequence goes on from CAZJDV010000054.1 coordinate 11,415, forward strand.
CGCCATGCCGATGCGCACGGCGCTTCAGCGCTGCCCCCAGGCGACAAGAGTGCGGCCCCACTTCGACCGGTACACGCAGGTATCGCGCCAGCTAATGGCCATCCTCCGCGAGCTGTCGGACCTGGTAGAGCCGCTGTCGCTGGACGAGGCGTACCTAGACGCCACCGGCGCGGTCGCCTCCGGCAGGCCGCCCGGAGAGATCGCGGCCGAGCTCAGGTCAAGGGTGCGCGCGGAGCTGGGGTTGACCATCTCCGTCGGCGTCGCCACCAGCAAATCGGTGGCCAAGATCGCCTCCGACATGGACAAACCCGACGGCCTGACCATCGTACCGCCCGGCGCGGAGCGCGCTTTCCTGGCGCCGCTGGCGATTGAGAAACTATGGGGTATCGGTCCCAAGACTGCGGTCCGGCTGCGGCGTGAGGGCATCGGCACCATCGCGGAGCTGGCGGCCAGGCCGCCCGAGTGGTGGGCGACCCGCTTCGGCAAAACCGGGCCGCATCTCCGCCACCTGGCCCTCGGAGAGGACGATAGCCCCGTCGTCGAGCATCGTGAGCGAAAGTCCGTCAGCGCCGAGACAACCCTGGCGGAAGACACGGGCGATCCAGGCGTGCTGGAGGAGCTTACCGACCGGCTGAGCCAGAGTGTATCCCGCCACTTGAAGAGAGCGGAACTCCGAGGGCGCACCGTCAAGCTCAAGCTCCGCCTGTCGGACTTCACCACGTTCACGCGCCAGGTCACAATGCCCCGGCCGGTGGACGCCCCCAAGGATATCGCCCAGGCGGCCCGCACGATGCTGCGCCGCGAGCTGCAGTCGGGGAGGCAATTCCGCCTCGTCGGGGTAGGCGTCTCCAGCTTCCAGCGCTCCGAAGATCAGCCAACGCAGCCCAGACTGGCGGGCTTCGAGTGAGGGGGGTAGGTCATCGGCCTGGAGAAGCCCAATCCTGCTGTATAGTCATGCACAGCCTCCCCGTGGCGCAAAGCTCTACACCGTCGTCACTTCTCCCCCACCATCGATCCCACGAACTCCGGGTAGCCCCAGACGAACTCTCTCACGGCGGCGGCGCGCCTTCCCTCCAGTTGAATTCGCCTGATTTGCAGCACTCCTTCCGACGCTGCAATGCCCAGACCTCCCGAGGGGAGAGACACTACCCGCCCCGGCCTGGCCGGCGCAGCGTCCGCTGCGTCCCAGGCCGATGCCTCGATGATCTTGAGCTGCTTGCCCTGCCAGCGCGTGTACGCGCCAGGCCAGGGATGGTAGGCGCGCACCTGCCGCGCGATGCGGACCGCGCCCAGGTCCCAGTCGATCTCGCCGTCCTCGCGCGACAGCAGCCGCGTCGTCGTGGCCAGGGTCTTGTCCTGGGGGATAGCCTGCAAGCGGCCAGCCGCCCAGTCCGGTAGCACCTCCACCAACACCTGCGCGCCGAGCCGGAACAGCCGCGCCGCCAGCCCCTCAGCGTTCTCCTCCGGTCCGATCTCCGTCTCTCGCCGGGCCACGATGGGACCGGAATCCATCCCCTCGTCGAGCTTGATTACCGTGACGCCCGTGGTGGCGTCGCCGCTGAGGATGGCCGCCGCAACCGGCGACGGGCCTCGATATCTCGGCAGAAGTGAGGGGTGCACGTTGAGACAGCCCAACGGCGGCAGGGAAAGCACAGCGCTCGGAAGGAACAGGCCGTATGCGGCCACTACTATCAATTCGGGCGATAGCTCCGCCAGCTCCATTTGCGCGGCCCCGGTCCTGAGCGAGGCCGGCTGGAACACCGGCAGTCCTCGTTCCAGCGCGTACTCCTTGACGGGCGAGGCGGTGCGCCGCTTTCCCCTGCCAGCCGGCCGGTCGGGCCGCGTGTGGACGCTCACGACTTCGTGGCCCGCCTCCAGCAGCGCCTCCAGCACGGGCGCCGCGATCTCCGGCGTCCCCATGAATACCGTCTTCAAGGCCCTGGCCCCTCCTCTCCGCCATCGTCACAGGATAATAGCACATCGGGGCCGACCTCCTCGGTCGCATCGACGCGCTCACAGGTCTACTACACTGGCGGGACCATGCAGAAACCCACCCTGGTCCTCGTTTCGGGTGCGCCCGGCGCCGGCAAGACCACCATCGCTGCCAGGCTCTCGGCCGGTCTCAATATTCCGATGGTGAGCAAGGACGCCATCGCCGCGGCGGTGCGTCCGGCGCTGGTCCGGGATTGAGCACTCCTGGGGTCGATTTCCGCGGCGGGCGCGGTATACTATGCTTTTCAGCCAGACTCGCCGACTCGGGGAGAAAAGCATGACAGCCGTGGTCCACTCGACATACCACTCTCCATGATATGTCCGTGGTGCAACTACGAAAACCTGGAGCGGGCCAGATTCTGCGGCGACTGCGGCCGGACCCTGCTGTTCGAGCAGGTATGCATCGCCTGCGGGACGGCCAACCCCAGGGACCATAGCTACTGCGACTCCTGCGGGACACCGCTCGACGCCGAAGCCATAGCGGACGTACCAGGACACGGTAAGTCCACGCTGGAGCCATCCCTCTATTCACCTGATGCGCCCGCGGTTGAACCGCAACTCCAAACGACCCAGGCAACCCCGACGCGGCGACCGCTCCGCTTGACATGGGCCGGCCGGCTTCCCAAACCGGGCCTGCGCTGGGACACCACGCATCCCGAATGGCGGATGTCCCGGGAGGTCATCAGTTCCTGGGTCGCCCGGCACCGGATGGAGCTGCTGGCGATCGCTCTCCTGACGGCCGTGGCAGCGTTCCTGCGCATCTACCGGTTGACGGACATACCCCTCGGGCTGCACGGCGACGAGGCTCAGACGGGAATGGACGCTCTGCGAGTGCTGGACGAGGGTTGGATCGGCCCCTATGTCGGGAGCGCGCTCGGCCAGCCATCGGGTCCGCTCTATTTCACAGCGCTGGTCTTCAAGCTGTCCAACGCCTCGCTGTTCACGCTCCGGCTCTCGATGGCCCTGCTGGGAGTGGCGACCGTGCCGGCGGCCTATCTGCTGTTGCGCCTGGGATTCGGTCGTTGGGTGGCCCTGTTCGCCACGGTGGCGCTGGTCTTCTCCTACTGGCACCTTCACTACAGCCGCATTGCGTTCATGCTCATCTCGATGCCATTGTTCACGACCCTCGCCGCCGGCGCCGTGCTCTGGGCCATCCGGTCCGACAGGACACTGCCGTGGGTAGCGGCGGGACTTCTGTTGGGCGCGGGGGTCTACACCTACAACGGCTACATAGTCTTTCCGTTGACGATGGGGGCGTTTCTGGCCGTCGTGCTCTTCCTGTGCCGCAACGAATGGCGCGCGTACCCGGAGCGCTTCGGCCTGATGCTGGGCGGCGCCGTCGCCATCGCATGGCCGATGATACGGTTGGCGTACACCCAGCCTGGCTTCTATTTCCAACACCACCGTTTGCACACGATGCTGCAGGACTCCATTTTCAAGCAGGCCGACTCCATCGGTGAAAGGGCCGGATACCTGGCAAGCAGAATCTGGGACGCGGGCACGATCCTGTTCAGCCACCGAGAACTGGACTTCTCCGACGCAATGGGCGAGAGAGGGGCGCTGGACCCGCCACTGGCGCTGCTGGCCTACGCGGGCCTGGTGATCGCGCTCATCAGATGGCGAAGCCCGCCGCACCTGCTATTGGCCATGGTGACCCTGGCGGGGCTGGGGGGCATCTTACTTGGAGACGAGAACTGGGGTGAGCTGCGGCGCTCCTTCCTGGCTATGCCCTTCGTGTACGGCCTGGCGGGGGTCGCCGCAATCGAGCTTGTTCGCGCGGGCAAAAGAGCCTTCGGCCGCGCCGGATACCGCGTCACGGCCGCCGGCGTAGCCGTCATCCTGGTCGTATCCGTCGCCTGGAATGGCTGGTACTACTTCGGCTATCTGGTCCGGCAGGACTATATGGACTGGGTGTTCGCCAACGACCTGGTGGCGGGTCTGAACGCGGCCCACAGCTACGAAGACCCCGGACGAATCTACTTCTACGCCCCGCGCTGGGACTACAACTACGAGACGAGGCGCTTTCTCTACCCGGATAGCCCAGGCCTCGACCGGTCGAGGGAGTTCGGCGAGTTCTCTCTGGAGAGGCTGGACACGGGGCCCGTAACCTACCTGCTACTGCCCCCATACGCGAAGGAGGTCGAGACGCTGAAGGATCTCTACCCCGAGGGCGTGGCGATCGAGGAGCTCGACGACCGGGGCGACAGCCTGTTCAGCGTGTTCCACCTGCCCTAGACCGGCTGCTGAAAAATGGGTGGGCGAGACGGCCAAGAGGGTTTTTTCAGCACCCTGCTAGGCCGGTTTTTTCTTCCAAGGCCGAGCGGCACAGACCTCAGCGGGGTTGCCTGCCACCCAGCAACAACGCAAGAAACGAAGGAGCCCAGGGGTACGCCCCTGGGCTCCTTCGTTTCTCAATCGGCTTCTTCTCTAGTCTCCCGCCGCGACTAGAGCGGCAAGCTTTTCCCTGATAGCCGCTCTCATCGCCTTCACCCGCATCAGGTCCGGGTGACCGCCTTCGTCAGCCTTGTCGAAGATCTTATCACCGTCCGCGAACACTTGAAGTATTCCACTAACGCCTGGCGTGATCGTTATCGCCACGTCACTACCGGCTTCTGCGAAAAACTCGGAGGCCATCCAGGCCGCCTCACCGTGATAGCTTCAAGGTACGCAGTATTTTATCTCGACGTTGAGTTTCCACTCCAATACCATGCATCACCTCCTGTTGAGCGCCCGCTGCTTCCGGCATCACCGTCGCAAATCGGTCTGCAACATCCGCCGGCAAATCTACCATACGGGCGGCGGCATGTCAAAACACCGGGCGATTCGTTTTGAGAATCCGAGCGACGAAGGATATAGGGCGGTGCGGATTTGCAGTTGGGCGCGTCGCTTTGCCCTAACCTCCCCAGATTCTTCGCGGCTCTCAGAATGACATCGCTCTAGCCTACGGGATACGGCTCAGTTCATGTGAGACCCGCCGCTGACGTTAAGGGCCTGGCCTGTGATGTTTTTCGCGTAGTCCGAGGCCAGGAACGCCACGGCGTGGCCGACGTCCTCCGGGGTCTGCTCCCTGCCCATGGGAATCACCTGCTTGACGTGCCGGTCGAAGACCTCCCTTGGCGGCAGCCCCTGCCGGTCTCCCGGAATGGTCCCGTAACGGGTGGCGATCCTGTGCCACATCGGTGTCCAGAGCAGACCGGGACAGACCGAGTTGACGTTGATGTTGAATTCGGCCAGCTCCAGCGCGAAGTTCTGAGTCACGTTTATCACGCTCGCCTTCGAGGCGGAATACGGAGCGCTCGTGCGGGAGCCAATCCGTCCGGCGATGGAGGCGATGTTCACGATCTTGCCGTAGCGCCGTCGCTTCATGTGGGGCGCTACCGACTCGGTGACACCGGCGACTCCCTTTACGTTGACGGCATAGATCAGGTCCCAGTCATCCTCGCTGGGCCTCTCCCGCTCCTCCCACCCGGGGGCGGCC
>CAZJDV010000055.1:0-16824 GCA_964544865.1 uncultured Dehalococcoidia bacterium
GCAGTGTGACTGTCTGGAGACTGCTTCCAAACGCCGGTTTCGTAAGTGTAGTTGGCGTCGCTCAGAGCGCTCTCAATGCACACGTCGTAGTTGGTTGTAATAATAGTCGCGCCTCCAGCACCCTCGCACCTGACAGCAATTGCTCTATGGATAGCGTTGGTTGGTCTCCCAACCATCATCCCCACGAGCACTCTGAATATCGTCTGGAGAGTCTCGTTGAGACTCTCAACCTCGATCCTTGGTTCGGCCGTCGTCTTGTCAGCCCGTCGCACGGGTGATCGAACTCCGACGGGAGGCGGATCTGCATCACCATCCTTTGCCACTCGGCCCATCAGCAGGAATCGCAGCAATCGCGTAATCTTCGTATTACTCGCAACTCCCTCGGCGAGATGGAGGGCGCTCAGTATCTCCTCGATATTGTCGATACCCAGTGACTCACATTGTCGGCGGAGTCTAAGCAGGGGCTAGCTTCCGATCTCGTCCACTTTTCTCCACAGCATTGGAAGCAGTTTCTGGATTGTGGGGATGCTGGTCGGACTACCAGCCGAACCTCCCGCGCCTATGAAGAATACCAGAGGGGATCCGAGGGTCATCTCGTCGGTGGCTCGGCGCGCGCTTTCATCGATCGGAGTAGTGTATCGCCGAAGCAGGGCGTCCGCACGTGTGGCCATCGGGGCATATGGCCCCCCTAGCTGCCTTTCGACGGCGGCCCCAATGCGGTCCCAGTTGGCACGCAGAAGTGCTCCTCGGCGTCGAAGGAAATCGACGATCCTGATCAATTCTGATCCGTCCAATGCACCCCCATTCTGAATTCAGGATGGCTGTCATCTCATTATAAAGCGCTAATTCGTCGTATTCCGTTTCAACGGCCAACTCTCGTATTCATGGGAGATAATCCGGCACGCGCGACTATCTCGTCCAGAGGTCAAGTTCGTCTCTTTCCTCTCTCTCAGTGGCGGCGAAGAGACTTTCGAGACAGGCCAGGCATGTCTTCCTCCGGTTTCAGTACCGTTAATCCGCCGGCCCCAGGCTCTCGTCCAGGAACTCCAGCAGGTCTTTGGCGTCTTTGTTTTCCGCGCCCTCGACGGAGCCGACGCCCTCGACGAACATCTGGAGGCAGAAGGGGCAGGACACCCCTACCGTGTCGGCCTTTGTCTCGAGGAACTGTTCGGTGCGGACGTGGTTGATGCGGCGGCCTTTGGTCTCCTCCATCCACATGTGGCCGCCGCCGGCGCCGCAGCAGAAACCGCGCTCCCTCCGCCGCTCCATCTCCACGAGGGTCAGACCGGGGATGGCCTTCGCAATATCCCTCGGCGCGTCGTAGATGCCGTTGTGCCGACCGAGGTAGCAAGAGTCGTGAAAGGCCACTTTGGTCTCGATGCTCACGACGGGTCTGATCTTTCCCTGCTCTATCAGCCCGGCCACGAACTCGCTGTAGTGCAGCACCTCGTAGTCGCCGCCCAGGTGCGGGTACTCGTTCTTGATGGTGTTGAAGCAGTGCGGGCAGATGGTGACGATTTTATTGACGTGATAGCGGTCCAGGGTCTCGATGCTCCGCTGCGCCATGGTCTGGTACAGGTACTCGTTGCCCATGCGTCGCGCCGGGTCCCCCGTGCAACCTTCCTCCGCCCCGAGGATCGCGAAGTCGACGCCCGCGCGCTTCAGCACAGATACCATGGACCGCGCCACGCTCTGGCTACGCTGCTCCAACGCGGCGGTGCATCCGACCCAGAACAGGATTTCGGCGTCCGGGTACTCGGCGAAGGTCTTGACGTCCAGCCCCTCCGCCCAGTCGGTGCGGCTGTACTGGGTCCCGCGCCAGGGGTGGCCGCGCTGCTCCATGCTCATGAGCGCGTTCATCGCCTCGTCGGGCATGCTGGCCTGCTCCATGACCAGGTTGCGCCGCATGTCGACGATCATCTCGACGTGCTCCACTCCCACGGGGCACACGCTCTCGCAGGCCCCACAGGTGACGCAGTCCCATAGCGCCTCTTCCTCGATCCAGCGCCCAATCAGTGGCCTTTCCTCCTGCGGGTCGCCGCCGCTCAGGACGCCGGGGCCGGACTCGATCAGGTGTTCCTTCAGGTTCTCAACTATGTGCATGGGCGAGAGCATCTTGCCACTGAAATTGGCTGGGCAGGTGTCGGTGCAGCGGCCGCACACGGCGCATGAAAACCCGTCCAGCAGAGACTTCTTGGAGAAGTCCTGCACGCGGGCGGCGCCGAAGGTCTCGGCGGTCTCCAGGTCCATTGGAGTGGGCAGGGCGCCCACGGGCTCAAGGTCGCGAAGCAGGAAGCCAATGGGTGCCGCGATCAGGTGAATGTGCTTGGAAAGCGGGATATATACGGAGAAGCCGAGGACCACGCCGAGGTGCGCCCACCAGGCCAGCTCGTGCAGGCCGCCGGCGAGGGTCTCGCTCAGTCCAGCGCTACTCAGCAGCTCTCCCACCGCCGAGCCTATCGGCGCCGCGGTGGTGGGTCCGACTCCGCCCGAGGCGACGTAGAAGGCCTCGGCCAGGGTCGTGAGCACCATGAGCGAGGCGATAAGCGCCAGTATGATGGCCGGTTCCAGCTTCTGGGTAAGGTCGAAGCTGAGCCGCCGCGGCGTAGCCACCCAGCGCCGGACCACCGCCCAGGCCAGCACCAGCAGAAACGCCGCGGCGAGGATGTCGATGTAGACGGCCACGACGCGCACGCCTGTCTCGGTCAGCAGCCTCGTGGAGAACGGCCGCCACACGGAGTCCCCGTAGGTGACCACCAGGTAGCTCAAAACGAAGGACAAGAATCCCCAGAATATGAAGGCGTGGGCCAGCCCCGCCCTGTCCCGCAGGGATACGCTCTGGAGCACTTTGCTCTGACCGAGTATAAGCGGGATGGCTCCGATGATCCTGCGGACCGGCTGGTCGAGCCGGCTGACGGGCTTTCCGATGAGGACGAACCTGATCACTCTTCGGTAGAGAACGAACCCAGCGACAGAGAACATGATCGCTGATACGAGGTACACGCCAACCCAGGTGGGAATGCCGCCAAACAGGTTTTCAGGGGGGGGCATGGTGACAGAGTACAGGGTACGGGGGATAGGGTAAAGATAGTGTTGGGTTCTGGGTTCTGGGTTTTGGGTGTTGGTGTAAAGCTAAGAAGGGACGTCGCCGGATCGCCGTTTCTTACAACCATCACCTAAGACCTAACGCCCAACACCTACCGCCTATCCCCATGCGATCAAGACGGCGGCGGCGGTGACGAGCCACAGGGCGATGCATGCGATCAGCGGCACGTCGGTGATCAGGATATCCTCGGGGTTCTCCCCCATGTTGTGGGTGTGCACCAGGAACATGTACCTGAACAGACCATACACTACGAACGGTATCGTGAGCATCATCGCATGGTTCGCGGGGAGGTTGGGCGCCGTAAAGGTATACAGGGTGTATGCCACGAGAGTTGACGGTGCGACGACGGCAATGAGCTGGTCGAGCAGCGGCCCCGTGTACCGGTCCAGCGTCTCGCGCTGGCCGCCCGCCCGTTCCCCTGCCAGCACAAGCTCACTTCGGCGCTTGGAAAGGGCGATGAAAAGCGCGCCCAGGCCGGTGCAGATGTAAAGCCAGGGGGATACCGGCACCTGGAGGATCGCGGCGCCCGCGATGGCCCGCAGCACGAATCCACCGCTGATCGCGAACACGTCCAACAGGACGACGTGTTTCAGCACGACGGTGTACGTCAGCATCGTCAATAGGTATCCCAGCGCGACCCAGCCGAAGTGAGGCTCAAAGACGAAGGACGCGCCCACGCTGGACGCAGCCAGGACCACGCCCGCCACCGACGCCGCGGGAATGGCTAGCCGGCCGGAGGCTATGGGCCGGAGTCGCTTGATTGGATGCCGGCGGTCGCGCTCGACGTCGAATATGTCGTTGACTATGTAGACCGCGCCGCTCAGCATCGAGAACAGGACGAAGGCCGTCGTGGTCTTACCCAGCAACGACAGCGCCGGGCCCACGTCACCCACGTCCCAGGTCTCGGCGACGGTGAAGAAGAGCGCGAAGTAGACTAACAGGTTCTTTGACCATTGCTTCGGACGCGTGGCTTTGACCAACGCCCTGGATACGGTCAGGAGCGCCAGTTGCGTGGACTGTTCGCCTTTGGTCTCCATGAGTCGATAATACGCGCTGCCCGCCAGGACGGTCAATCGAGGATAGGACTCGTCTGAAGCCACTTTGGGGCGGACACGGTGGCTGAGCCGATCCGCTTAGAATAGACGCTGACGTGGCGCGACAGGGGAAATAGCCTGGCGAAAGCGCGCTGTTGACAAGTCCATACGGGCTCCTTTACCATAGATCATTAGCAGTTCTGGCCGGAGACTGCTAACACGGGTCTGGTTGAGAGAATCGCGGCCTTGGCGCGCCCTCGTAGCATCCCAACTCCGCGGCAGCACAAATATAAGCACGATAGCACCGGCACAAGGAGGCGAGTCTAGCATGGCAACGAGTACCAAGGTTTCATTTAAGCCCCTGGGCAATCGAATCGTAGTGGAGCCCCTGGAAGGCGATGAGCAGTTGAGCGCCGGCGGGATTTACATCCCGGACACCGCCAAAGAGAAGCCCCAGGATGGAACGATTGTGGCCGTGGGTCCCGGCAGGATGACCGACGATGGCAATCGCATACCGATGGAGGTCGCGGTGGGTGACACCGTCGTCTACTCCAAGTATTCGGGCACGGAGTACAAAGAGGGCGAGAACGAGTACCTGATTCTGCGAGAAGACGACATTCTGTTCAAGAAGTAACGGTTCCAGCATTGGAGCCGAGAGCACAGCGAGAGGAGCGTGAGAATGGCGAAACAGCTAACATTCAGTGAGGAAGCCCGTACCACGATGAAGCGGGGCATAGACATCCTGGCCGATACCCTTGCGGTGACGCTCGGGCCAAGAGGCCGCAACGTGATCCTGGACAAGAAGTTCGGACCGCCACAGGTGTGCAGCGACGGCGTAACCATCGCCAAGGAGATCGAGCTGGAGGACCCCTTCGAGAACATGGGCGCACAGCTCCTAAAGGAAGCGGCCAGCAAGACGAACGACGTGGCAGGTGACGGCACCACGACCGCCACGGTACTGGCGCAGGCGATAATCCACGAGGGCTTCAGGAACATCGCGGCGGGCGCGAATCCCATGGCGCTCAAGCGCGGAATCGAGAAGGCCGTCGGCGCCCTGCGTGAGTCCATTGGGGAGATGTCCACACCTGTCGAGGGCAAGACCCAGATCTCCCAGGTCGCCTCGCTTTCCGCTCATGACGATGAGATGGGCGAGCTGGTTGCCGAGGTCATGGACAAGGTGGGCAAAGACGGTGTCATCACCGTTGAGGAGTCCAAGGGCATCAGCTACGAGCAGGAGTTCGTAGAGGGGATGCAGATCGACCGGGGGTACATCTCTCCATACTTCGTGACGAACCAGGACCGCATGGAGACCAACCTGGAAGACCCGTACATTCTGATAACCGACAAAAAGATCTCAGCGGTGTCCGACCTGCTTCCCGCTCTGGAGAAGATCCTCCAGATCGGAAAGAACCTCGTGCTTGTGGCAGAGGACGTGGAGGGAGAGGCCCTGGCCACCCTCGTCGTAAACAAGCTCCGCGGGACCTTGAACGGCCTTGCGCTGAAGGCCCCTGGATTCGGCGATCGCAGAAAGGCCATGCTCGAAGACATGGCGATCCTGACCGGCGCCACCGTAATCAGCGAGGAAGTCGGCCGCAAACTCGAATCCGTGACCGCGAACGACTTGGGCCGGGCGAGCCGCGTGATCTCCACCAAGGACGACACCACGTTCGTCGACGGCAAGGGCTCGGAGGAGGGCATCCAGGGCCGCATCAAGCAGATCAAGGTCCAGATCGACGACACGACCTCCGAATTCGACCGGGAGAAGCTGCAAGAGCGGCTGGCCAAGCTCTCCGGCGGCGTCGCCGTCATGAAGGTGGGCGCCGCGACCGAGGTCGAGTTGAAGGAGAAGAAGCAGCGATTGGAAGACGCCCTTTCGGCCACCAGGGCGGCGGTTGAAGAGGGCATCGTGCCCGGCGGCGGCCTGGCTCTTGTCAAGGCGAGGCAGTCGCTCGACTCGGTGGAGGCCACCGGTGACGAGCTAACAGGCGTGAACATGCTCAAGAAGGCCCTGGAGACACCGATGAAGATCATCAGTGAGAACACGGGCGTTTCTGGCGAGGTCATCCTGGCGGAGAGCCTCAAAGGCGAAGGCGACTGGGGATACGACGCCGAGGCCAGCGAGTTCACTCACCTGATGGAGCGTGGCATCATAGACCCGGCGAAGGTGACCCGCGCCGCGATCGAGAACTCAGCAAGCGTCGCGGCGATGGTGCTGACCACCGAGTCTCTCATCACCGACGTCAAGGAGGAGGCGCCACCCATGCCGGCCGCGCCCCCCATGGACTACTAGTAACAGGCCCGAAAGAGTTTAACGAGTACGGCCCCGGCGAGTAGCCGGGGCCGTACTCGTTCTGACACAAGCCATAGTATGCAGCTCATGCCGGCTCCTTCCATCTAGTGGAATCAGCACCGCAGAATTGCCTCCAGATCCGCGGTCTCAGCCCTTGATTTCCCCTCCCATGACACCGCTATAATGGCGTCTGTGTGACGGGTTCCCGCCGTCGGTCCGGGCGCCACGCAAGCGCACCTTATCCCGGCGGAATCATGGGTGGCCGCCACGCCCATGACAGCACGTTCGACTACCATCGCCATCGTATAGCCGGGAGGTCCATTTGTTCACCCATCTCCATGTCCATACCGAGTACAGCCTGCTGGATGGCCTGAGCCGTCTCAAGCCACTGGTGGCCCGCGCCAAGGAGCTCGATATGAGCAGCCTGGCCATAACGGACCACGGCAATCTGCACGGCGCCATCGACTTCTACCGCATCGCCCATGAGGCAGGGGTTAAACCGATCATCGGCTGCGAGATGTACGTTGCGCCGGCCAGCCGCCACGACAGGGACCCGAACGAGAGGAAGCCATACCACCTCACCGTGCTGGCCAAGGACATTCAGGGCTACGGAAACCTGGTCAAACTGGTGAGCACGGCCCACATCGAGGGTTTCTACTACAACGCGCGTGTCGATCGCGAGCTCCTAGAGAGGCACCACGAGGGCCTGATCGTACTGTCGGGCTGCCCGAGCGGCGAGGTCCCGCGGCTCATCACCGAGGGCCGCACGGACGATGCCCGGGCGACCGCCGGCTGGTACCAAGAGGTATTCGGCGACTACTATCTGGAGCTCATGGAGCATGGAGAGGTGCCCGACCTGCCGGCCATCAACGCTGGGCTTCTCGATCTGCACCGCGGCACCGGAATCGCTCTCGTGGCCACGAACGACTCTCACTACGTGCGGCAAGAGGATGCCGAACTCCAGGACTTGCTGGTCTGCATCCACACCAACACGAACGTCAACGACGCAAGACGCCTGAAAATGGAAGAGGACTCGTACTATCTCAAGAGCGCCGAGGAGATGGCCGCGCTCTACCCTGACGCGCCACAGGCCATCGCGAACACCATGAGCATCGCGGAGATGTGCAACCTGGAGATGGACTTCTCCCAACTCCATCTGCCGGAATTCAAGGTCCCCAACGGGACCACCGCGGACGACTACCTGGCGCGGCTCAGCCGGGAGGGCTTGAAGCGGCGCCTGGGCCGCCCCACCGAAGAGGACGAGCGGAGGCTGGCATACGAGCTGGACGTAATAAGACAAACCCGCTATGCGAACTACTTCCTGGTGGTCTGGGACATCGCTCAATTCGTTGTAAAGAACGACATCTCCTTCGCCATCAGGGGCAGCGCGGCAGGGAGTCTCGTCCTATACAGCCTGAGTGTCACCGACGTCAACCCTCTGCTGTATAACATCGTGTTCGAGCGGTTCCTGAATCTCGAGCGCAAGGAGATGCCCGACATAGACATGGACTTCCAGGACAACCGGCGCGAGGAGGTCCTGAACTACGTCGTCTCCAAGTACGGACGGGACCACGTCGCCCAGATCATCACCTTCGGCACGCTTGGCGCGAAGGCCTCGATAAGGGACGTCGGCAGGGCGCTGGCGATGCCCTACGAGGACGTAGACCGTATTGCCCGCATGATTCCGAACAAGCTGAACATAGAGCTGGACGAGGCCCTGACGAACAGCTTCGAGCTTCAGGAGGTATACGAGGCGGACGAGTCCATCAAGAAGTTATTGGACCGCGCGCGCGGGCTCGAGGGCACCACGCGGCACTCCAGCACTCACGCGGCGGGGGTGCTCATCTCCAAAGACCCTTTGGACGACCTCGTCCCTCTTCAGCGTCCCACCAAGGGTGACGAGAACGGCGTCTACACGACGCAGTACGCGACGGAGCCCCTCGAATACATCGGATTCCTGAAGATGGACTTCCTTGGGCTTTCGAACCTCACCATCCTCGCCAATGCGAGGGAGCTTATAGCCACGACGCGCGGCGTGCGACTCGACTTGAAAGAGGTGCCGTTGGACGACGCGAAGACCTTCGAGATGCTCTCCGGCGGGGACACCGTTGGGGTGTTCCAGCTAGAGGGCAGCGGAATGACGGACCACATCAAGAAGCTAATGCCCACCTCGATGGTGGACGTGGCGTCTATGATCGCCCTATACCGCCCTGGGCCGATAGAACACATCGACACCTTCATCAATGCGAGGCACGGGCGCACCAAGGCCCAGTACCCCCATCCTAGCCTGAAAGGTATTCTCGAACAGACCTATGGGGTAATCGTCTATCAGGACCAGGTCTTTCTCATCGCGCAGGCGTTCGCCGGCTACTCCCTGGGAGAGGCTGACATACTGCGCAAGGCGATGGGGAAGAAGATACCGGCGATCATGGCGCAGGAGAAGGACAAGTTCATTCAAGGGGCACTTGACCAGGGCCACACTCAAGAGACCGCGGACAAGGTGTTCGCCCTAATCGAGCCGTTCGCGGGCTACGGGTTCCCAAAGGCCCACGCCATAAGCTACGGGCTCATCTCTTACATGACCGCGTACCTGAAGGCCAACTATCAGGAAGAGTACATGGTCTGTCTGCTCAACGCCTATTCGGACAATACGGACAAATTGGCGGCCTCCGTCGCCGAGTGCCGCCGCCTCAGGATAGAGGTGCTGGCTCCAGACATCCTCAGGAGCGGCGTCGGATTCTCAATTGAAAAGCAGGCAGACGGCCGGTCCGGAGTCAGGTTCGGCCTGGCGACGGTCAAGAATGTCGGGGCGGCGGCGTTGGAGACCTTCATTCAGTCTAGAGAGGGCGTGTCGGACTCCGTCGGCACCGTCGAGGAGCTGTGCAGGACCACAGACATGAGCGGCCTTAGCCGCAAGACCCTTGAGAGCCTCGTCAAGTCGGGCGCATTCGACCGTTTTGGCGACCGCGGGGCTTTTCTTCTCGCGGTGGACCGTATCCACTCGTTGGCCCAGAGCGAAGAAAACCTCAAGCGGTCCGACCAGGCCTCGATGTTCGATATGTTCGGCGAGAGCGTTCCCACACCCCTAGCGCACATTGAGCTCGCCGACATGCAGACCCCGGACGGCGAGAGGCAGGAATGGGAGAAGGAACTGCTCGGCGTGTCCTTTTCAGGCAACAAGCTGCTGGCTCTGATGGAGTCGGTCACCGACCCGAACGCGATAATGTCCCGAAGCCAGATCGGCCCGGACCTGGACCGCAAGAGGATTACACTAACCGGTCAGATCGCGTCCATATCCGAAAGGTCGACCAAGGACCAGAAACCATATCTCATAGCCAACCTGGCGCTCATGGACGGCGCGATCGACGTCTTTGTGTGGGAAAACGTGATGGCGGAGACGCAGGACTTTTGGGAGCAGGGGCGGCTGGTCCAGATCCTCGGTACCGTGACGGCCAGGGACGAACGCGTGAGCATCTCCTGTCTGAGCGCGTCCGAATACTCCCTGCCGGGAGAGGAACACCTTGACCGCCAGGTCGCCACGGACGGCCCCGAGGCAGCCATTGCGACGCCCGCGTCCGTTCCGGCCGCGACCGCGTACCAGGCCTCGGACGACTCCCCCGCTCCGCTGCCGTCGCCCGAGGCGACCGCCGTCTCGAACGGCCACAAGCCACCGCGAAGACTCGTTCTTCGAATACGGGAGACCGACGAGCGCAACCACGACCAGCGCCTGCTGGAGGACGTCAGCAGGCTGCTCCTCGAGCACCGGGGAGAGGCCGAGGTGAGTCTGGAAATCGCCTCGGAGGGGCGCGTATTTACGATGGAATGGCCGCTGGTCAAGGTGACTATCAGTCCCGGCCTGGAGAGGGATCTGGCGCTGGCCCTCGGGCCCGGCGGGCGCTTCAGCGTGGAGGCGGGCGAGTCCGGCTGAGCGCCCGAGCGTGTGCGATGAGTTCGGAGAAGCAAGAGACACACGTCGCTGGAGGGCGAAGCATCGGCGTGCTCCCCAGTATCCTCGGGTCAGGAGATTGTCATGAAGTGGGTCACCGTCTCAACGGCGCCGGACCAGTTGCAGGCGGAGATGTGGCAAGCCCTTCTGCGAGAGGAGGGTATCCCTGCCGTCGTCCGCGCAGGCGATACCGCGAGCTTTCTCGGCGTCTCCGCCTATCCCTGCCGGGTAATGGTCCAGGAAGACGATCTGAAGCGGGCGAAAGAGATCATGGACGGGTGGCTCGGAGGGGAAGAAGACGGGGAGGACGTTGGGTGCTAGGGTGTTGGGTGAGGAATCGGAGAAGGGGTGCGCGCGGCCTCCATGTCCAGCAACCTCCTCTTGAGGCCGAGCTGGCTTGCATCTCTGCCGAACCCGCCCAGGGTCCCGTCGCTGGCGGTGACCCTGTGGCACGGAACGACGATCGGCAAGCGGTTGCGGGCCATGCACTGTCCCGCGGCCCGCGGCGCATTGGGATTACCCGCCCCTGCCGCCAGCCACTTGTAGGTGCGCGTCTCCCCCAGGGGTATGGACTGGCAAGCGCGCCATGCCGCAACCTGGAACGAGGATGCGTCGCTCATGTCGAGGGGCTCGTCGGCGAAGCTGATATGGTCCCCTTCGAAGTAGCGTCGCAGCCGGCGGGCGAGGCCATCGAATCGTTCTGGCGTATTCGTCGCCGAGTCCACGTCCGTCCCGAGGACCTCCACGCATTGCTCTGGCGATGTCTGGGGCAACGTGGTACGCCGCAGTCCCGTTCGGGACGCCAACACACCCATCCAGCCATAGGAAGTATCGAAGATATCGTAGAAGCGTGCCGTCATGCCTGGGACGACGCCCCCAGGAGTATCAGTCTCCTGAACGCCCGACCGACGAGGCGGCCCCTTACACCTTTCCATGTCTCCCTTAGCTCGATCAGCTCTTCCTCCGACGGCTCCTTGCGGCCATAACGTTCGGCGGCGAATATCCTCGCGACCGTCTGTGCACTTGCCACGACGCTGGGAACCCTCTTGCCCAGGCTATCCGCATACTCGATGGGTGTCTGATGGCACCGCCTGCCCATCCCTGCCAGCGTGCCGAGCCTGCCCATCTTCGAGTACATGTTCTCGGGAGAGGATGAGCTCGCGAATCCGCGTGCCCAGATGGCCCACATCAGTAGCGAGATTACGGCCGCGGCGGCGGCGATAGCTACGGCCAGGCCCGCCAGGCCTTGGACACCGGCGCCCATCGCAACATCTGTGTCTCTGGGATTCGCGCCGCCGCCTCCGATGCAGTCTTCGTCATCGACGGTGAATATCTCGTCCTCGGCCAAAACGCCGAAGCAAGGGTCTTGGTCAAGCTCGGCCAGATCCCCGGTGTCGGGCTCCGCTACAGCAGCCGCCTGTGCGGCCTCGTCGGGCTCGCCTCTAGGCTGAAGAGGCCAGGCGGGGGTCGGTTCGAAATCGATCCAGCCGTGGCCGGGAAAATACGCCTGCGTCCAACCGTGACTGTCAGAGTCTCTGACCTGCCTGTAATCGGTGCCCTCCTGGTCCTGGCCAGGGGCGTACCCTGCCGCGAGTCGCGCCGGGACCCCGACCGCCCTTAGCATAACCGCCATCGCGGACGCATAGTAGTCGCTGTATCCCGTCTTAGTCTCAAACAGAAAATAGTCGACGCCGTCGGCGCCCCGTGGTGGCTTTTCGACATCTTGTGAGTATTCGAAGGCGCCGCTTCGAAGGTAGTCCTGGAGTTCCAGGGCCTTGTCCACAGGCGTACCGGCCTCAGCGGTGACCTGGGCCGCCAGGTCCCGTACGCGTTGGGGCAGGCTCTCGGGAAGCTGCAGGTAGTGGCCCCTGATAAATCCGCTGTACTCGGCCGGCGTTTCCCTGAGGTCCTCGATGCTGGCCAACGAGATGTAGCTTCTCATCCCATAGGCCTCGTCCGCCTTGAGCCGGTCGACGGCCTTCCATCCCACGATGTCGGGTATGGTTGGCTCTTTGCGGGCGATCGTGACGTTGTCGATCTTGTCCCTATTCGTGTCCTCCACACTCGGAGACACATCGACAAGATTCAAATCGGTTGGCAACACCCTGGCGATCTCGGCTTCAGCAAATACGGTGCTCAAGGGATTGAGCATCTTCCTCAGCTCACCGGCCACCGCCCGTACATCGTCGGGCAGCTCGCCGTCGCGGGAGGAGTCGCTCATGTCCAACCGGTACTTTGGTGGCGCCAGAGTCATCGCCACTACCTCGCGGCTGATCCAATCGAGGTTGCCGCCGATCCACAGGTTATTCGTGTCGAAGCCCACGACTACGTCCTGGATTACGGGAACCCTATTGAACGACTCCTGCGGAGGAGGGGGCAGCGACGCGGGACCAACGCGTATCTCGTTAGTCTCCCCGGCGAGCCACCCCTGGAACGCATATTCACTATAGGTCCGGTCGAGCCAGTAGGCCGGATATTCGGACTTGGCCTGCATGACGACCTCGCCGCCAAACGAGACATTGCCCTGGAACGGCAGCGTGTCCCCAAAGAACCGGCCGAAAACATCCTTCTGCGACGCGATGCCCGAAAACAGCCGCGCGAACTCGTTTTCCATACTGGCGATCGGAGCTCGTCCGAAGTTCCAAACATCAACGGCGCTCTGCCATACGAAGACCCGCATTGGCAGGAACGAGGCCAGCGCCAGCACGACCACGCTGATGGCGACCGCGGCCTGCAGCGACAGCCATCTGCTGGAAACGAATCGGAAGTTGGCGCCGCGCCAGGTGTCCTGGCGCTGAAGCAGGGTTATCCGGGCAACAAGCAGCATCGCCAAGAGCAGGAAGGCGAAGAATCTCGAATCGTATCCGTCCGGCAGATAGCTCAGGTTGGTGAGCATGGCCAGTCCGCCGAGGACCAGTCCGATCCAGACATTGCTGTTCCTGAACAGAAACCATGCGCTGAGGTAGCCGAGAAACCATGCCAGCGTCAGCAGCGCGATGGTGAACGGCAGCAAGTCGGTGCTGATTCCTCCCGACGCGGCCGCGTCGTACCAGAACTCAAGCCGGTCCCAGACCTCTCGATTGCGGTCGATCATCGTGGCCCCGTCGACTAGAGTCGACGACTGCCAGGCTACGACGACGAAGCCGAAGGCCGAGCCAACGACGTGCAGCAAAGGCCAGGGAAGGCGCACTTTGGAGAGACCCAGGCCCGCCACGCTCGCCCAGAGAATGATCGCCAACAGACCAGGCGTCTCCACCCAGCTGGCCTCTAGCAACGTGAACCCGACCAGGATGACGGCGCCCAGCATCAAGAGAAAGGCGTCCCATCCCTGCTTCGGCGTGTACCTCCGGACTAACCTCCAAAAGGCGCCGCCGTCCTCCGGAAGATTCTTGTCGACCGCGGGAAAGGATACTGCTACGTCAGCGGTGCTCATATCTGGACGCCCACCTCTCGAGGTCGCATTGGGGGCTGCACGGAGAGGGCGCCACCATCGCGGCGGGACATCACCATCGGTATGTCGTCACCCTTCCTCACCGTGTACGAAGGAAGGCCGGCCGCCCTCACTTGCTCCTCAACTTCCAGTGTTTCAATCGACGAACCAAAGGAAGCGGCGTCCACCAGGATCACGACCACCTTGACTCCCCTGCGGGTCAGCTCCCGCAGCGCTGTCACCCACTCGACCCGCGGCGAGGACGTTATTACCAGGACCGTGCTCAGGTGGCTCCACAACGGCTCCTCGTTGGGCAGCAGCACCTCAAGCGGGGTAGTGCCCTCGGCCTTGCTCAGCGCAAGGAGCTGCATAATTCGCTGAAGCTGCCCGGCACCCGTTTCGGCAGCCACGAAGTAGCGCTTGTCGGCATACGAGAGCAGGCCCACCGGGAGACCGGCATCGATGTGATGCTTGGCCAGCGATGCTGCAATCGAGACAGCGTACTCGTCCGTGCTCTCTTCGAGCTCCCCGGCCTGGATGCCCTGTTCCAGGTCCACCACCGCCCACACCTCAGCCGCGCGGCCCAAATCGAACTCCTTGGACATTAGCTTGCCCAATCTTGCCGAGCTGACCCAGTGCACTCGGCTGAGACTATCGCCCGGGGCGTAGTCCCGAATAGCGGAAGCGTGCGGCGTGACGTTATGGATCCGCCTTCGGACCGCGCTATCGCCTGAGATGTCCGCAGGAGGAATCGCAAAATTCAGCAAATTATGGACTCTGGGGAAAACGAGCACAGAGCCCGAATCACCAAGAACCCGCTCCCGGCGAAACATCCCGAATGGGTCGATGTTCGACACTTTGATCGAACCGAGGGTGTATCGCCCACGCTTTCTGGCCGGAATCTTTACTTCCCAGGAATTAACGGTGCTTCCAAACATGCTGGTAACCATCCCGCCGGCGTAGCCTGGAAGGTCGGTCATGTCCTGGACCTCGAGCGCGTGTTTGGGGACTTTGCTTGAATTTCGCACCGTGATCGACTCGTCAATCGTGTCCCCCACTTGGGCTTGCGTCGTGCGCCGCACGCCTCTGGCGGCAAGGCCTCTCATCATCATCCAGTTCCAGACGTAGCTGAAAACAAGAGTCAGAGCCAGGACATATATGAGCCTGAAAAAGAGGTCGAATCCGGTGGATATCGCCGTGCCCAGAGTGACGAGAATGAGTGCGACGACGAGGTAAAACCTCATCTGAAGCCGCACGCTAAGGTGGCCCCGTATCATGTTCGAAACCAGCCCTTCGATTGGGCCCCCGGTACTGGGGTCTCGTCGACCAAGACATTAACGATGTCCTCGCTGCTGACACCGCGCATCCGCGCGGCGGCGGACGCGATGATGCGGTGAGCCAGCATCGGCCCGGCCAGCTCCTTTACATCGTCGGGCAGCACGTAGTCCCGGCCCCGAATCAGCGCAAGCGCCTGAGACCCTCGAAACAGCGTGAGAGAGCCTCGAGGAGAGCTTCCGAGTGAGATGTCGGAGTGGTCTCGCGTGGCCTGTACGAGGGTTACCAGGTATTGCCTGATAAGCTCATCCACATGCACGGATTTTACCGACTCCTGGAGACGCACGATGCCCTCGGCCGATGCTACGGCGGAGAGGCCGTCGATCGGATGAGCCGCCTCCTGGCTGCTGACGATGGCCATCTCTTGGTCGAGTGTCGGATAGCCGAGCCTGATCTTCAACAAAAAGCGGTCGAGCTGCGCCTCCGGCAGCGGGAAGGTCCCCTCGTACTCGATAGGGTTCTGAGTCGCCATCACGATGAAGGGCCGGGGCAAGGAGTGGGTGATACCCTCGACGGTGACCTGCCTCTCGTCCATGGCCTCCAGGAGTGCGGACTGCGTCTTTGGGGTCGCCCGGTTGATCTCGTCCGCAAGCACGAGCTGGGCGACTATGGGGCCCGGCCGGAACTCGAAGTCCGATGTCTCTTGGTTATACATCGAAACGCCTGTGATGTCGCTGGGCAGCAGGTCCGGCGTAAACTGGATTCGTCTGTACGTACACGAAGTAGACCGGGCGAGGCTTCGCGCCAGCATGGTCTTGCCCACGCCTGGGACGTCCTCTATCAAGACATGCCCCTGGCACATCAGGGCTACGACCGTGAGCTCCACGGCCCGATCTTTGCCGATGATTACTTTCTTGATGTTGTCCGCGATACTCTGCGCGTCTTCTCTGGTGGCTTCGACGACCTGCAATTCGACCTCCTTAAATACGAAAAGGCACCCGCCAGCGGGGGATTCGAGCACGTCCCCCACTCGTGCGGGCGCGTGGGGAGAACCCAGAGTGACAAATTAACAACATCGCCATCCAGGTCCCGAAGTCCGGCCGTCAATGCTGCATCCCGGCCGTATGGACCGTGCGTGATAACCAGCAATGGTGGGGGGTAGAGGACTCGAACCTCTGCCTTCTGTGTGTAAGTTGGACATACATGCTGACGTGTCATGCCATCCTATCCACCCTGTGCTACGGTGTCAACAGAATGCTATCTGGCCCGAATGATTCGTGCGGTCCCGTGCCGCCCCATGTCGTGGAGTCTGTGACCATTTCGTGACCATTCTATACTAGCTAATTTGTGGCTGCTTCTAGTCCGCCTGCGAGCTGCTCGTCGAGGGCCAAGGCTGCTGCTTCCTGGAGACCAGGTACTGTAGAGCGTCAGCGAAAGTGGGACACATTCGGACTGAAATTAACAGAGACTATCGGTAGGTAAGGCGAGCTCCTGGCAGGAGGATAGAATGTCCCCTGGAAAGGAGCAACAGTGACAGAGAACACAGAAGATAAGAACCGGGCTGCAGAAGAACGGAGCCAAGACACCAGACGCTTGGTTCGTCAGGTCAGATCAGCGACTCGTAGGAAATACACCCCGGAAGAGAAGATCCACATAGTGCTGCAAGGCTTCCGACGCGAGGTCACCGCCAACGAACTGTGTCGTCGCGAAGGCATCAAGCCCGCCAACTTCTACTCGTGGACC
>CAZJDV010000056.1:0-16819 GCA_964544865.1 uncultured Dehalococcoidia bacterium
GCTGTTGGCACGTCGCCCCCGGCCCACACGTACTCAGTCTCCGGGAACTTTGTGCCCAAAACATCTGTGGGGAGCGTTATGGGTGGCAGAGCGAAATAAGTATCCGTACTTGGTATCAGTGTCAGGTTCGGCACCGGGTCGAGGAATACCGGGGGAGTCCAAATAGCGGTTACCACAATTTTGCCGCCCGCGGCGGCGCCCTTGAAATTGCCGCCGTCGGGCATAGTCGAGCCCGGCAGCGTGCCTGGCAGAGTGCCTGTCGACGGGAGGGCGCCACCTACGGACGTCACGTTACTGAAGACGACCCTCACTTCCATCGACCCGTTAACCAGACTGGAAATGTCAACGAAACCGTCTGCGGTCAGGCCCGTGGTATCCATCACAGGGAGGTCGACGTCTAACGCCTGTGGCCCCGAGGTGTTTCGTAACCTCAGCCGCGAAATGCTGGCCTCTTCGTTGCTGGCGAAGACGATAGAGCCAGTGAACACGACGCCCTGGCCCAATACGTGAGTCGACTCCGCAACGCCAAGCGTGACATCGGCGTTGGACGTGAGACTTTGCGCGATGTCTCGATTCAGCAAGACCGAAGTGAAAATCAGGGCTAAGAGAAGCACCCCAGAGTAGACTGCCGATTTCTTATTCATTATCAATCACTCCCTGAGTATTGACTCACCTGTCGTTGACTCCTCCGCCCTCGGGGCGCACCGCGGAAAGTGAGGGACAAAACACAAACACGACCGTCGCCCCACGGCCGTAAGTCAAACTTGGAATACCCTGTTAAGGAGACCCCGTGTATCTGATCTGCTACCGCGATTCGGTAGAAGCTGGGCCTGTGCTGAGTGCAGGATTTATCCCAAACCTTCCGCCCCTGCCCTCTTCGCATCTCAGAGACTTGAACAGGGCGCAGAGCCCGCTTTCTCATTGCTCATAATCGCCGCGGACGTAGGGACCGTAAACAACGCTCCCCTCCAGCAAGTTATTATGTAACCTCATTCTTTGCCGAATGTCAAGGGAATACCCCTCCATTCACATACCGTTACCGCATTATTAGGGATGGCCGGCATGGGCCGGACCACGCGCGCCGCCTTAGACACCTCAAGCGTAGCTCCACAAGGCGACCCCTGGACACAGTGATCAGGCAGATTCACACCACGGTGACGCGGTCAACGCCGTAGGCCCAATCCTCGGACGCGGGAGGACGCCAGTCCGCCTTTGAATCAGACGCCGCCCTAAGAGATTCCATCTTACACGTTTCCAGAACTGGGCGCACATTCCACTGGCGTAAACCCAGGTTTGGGTCCAGGAATCCACCGGTGACACATACATGTTAGCACCAAAGTGCAAACACTCTATACGGATCGGTGCTACTGACAGCAGAATTGAGCCCAGGAAGCGGTAGTGCGTAGAGACTGCGGCGCCGGCCTCGCCATAGCGCGCCATGGGCCGGGAGAGCAAATCCTTCTGTCCATCCCGGCATCCAAATTCATGTAGGGCGAAGGTGGCTGTATTTCAATGACCGCGCATACGAAAGCCGAGTACTCATCAGGACCGCCAGCCCGCGAGGGCACGGCCTCTTCGGCCTTGCTTCCGGTCTGGCGGCGATCATCTGCTGCGCCTCGCCGGTGGTCTTGCGCTGGTAGGGATCGCCACCGCGGCCCAGGCGGTATCACTGGGCGATACCCTCTACTACACGTACGGATGGGGCTTCCGAGGGGCAGGCCTTCTGGTGGCGATAGCAGCCGTGGTGCTCTATCTACGAGGGCGCCAAAGCTGCAGCCTGCGGGGCGCTTACCGGTACCGCCGAATGCTGGCCTTCCTGCTGCTATCGGACGCCACCTCCTACGCGGACCTCTTCTGGTCCACAAAGTACCTCGGCGTCTGGTTCGGCTAGCACCGCCGCTTCCACGTCCGATCTGCATGACCATCTCACGCCGTGCTATCCTGGGCTAACCCCTGGAGGGCATCACAGGGTGGCTTCGACACTCGATTTCAACGGCTGTTGCGCCATCACCTACGGCCATCCATTGCCCGGTTTCTTCTTGGCGACTCCTTACACCCGGGCGGGCTTCCACTGACATCCAGGCTGTTTGATCTAATGGGGATAGATTCGACGTCCCGGGTGCTCGACGTTGGCGCCGGCCTGGGCGCCACATCGGTGTACCTGGCACGGTCGGTGGGCGTCACGTCACGGGCGTTACGCTCGGAGAGGACGGCATCGTCGCGAGAATCGAGCTCGCGGCGGATAATGGAGTCCAAGGCCGGATCCAGCTGGTGCATGGTGGCATCATGAAGGTTGACCTGGCTGGGTAACAGTTCGACTTCATCTTCATGGAGGGCGTACTCTCGATACTCGATTGCAAGAGCGCCGCGCTTCCCCGCCTTCGCGCCCTGCTCAGGCCTGGAGGCCGGATCGGGCTGGCCGACGTCACCGTCTGCGGTCCACTCCCTCAGGACATGCAGGGCCTGCTGGTGACCGTCGGCTGCGTGGGTGGCGCCCTTTCGCTCGGGGGGTACGGCGACCTGATGACGAACCAGGGGCTCGTGCTCGAGCATCGACGCGATTGCCAAAACGTCGCCGGGTCGTTTATGAGGGATCTGCAATCGAAGGTCCTGATGGTCGAGATAGCTAGCAAGCTTGGCAGGTTCACCATCCAGGATCGATTAGGCGCCGAGGCCCAACGACTCCTCACGTCGGCCCGGGACCTTGTCGAACAGCAGGTGCTCGGCTACGGCCTGCTGGTAGCACGCAAGCCTCACTGGCGTCTGCATCAAAGCACCCTTGAGACATGCCGCCTCAGAGGCCGTCCCCAAACCCGCGCCGCAGCCTTCCGCGCGCGTTCCTCAATGCGTAGCGACCGGATCTCGCCGTATGTTATAATTCCAGCAGCCCGGCGCCGCACGCGGTGTCGGGACTCATATCTCGACGGGAGGCTCGTCGTGGCAGTCATTACCACAGCACTGGACAACAAGACCCTCCTCTGGATGTACCGGACTATGTTGACTATCCGTCGATTCGAGGAGCAGGCGCGGCGTGAGGCCGATGCTGGCAAGCTCAGGGGCATGCACTCTTCAATAGGCCAGGAAGCCGTCCCTACCGGCGTATGCGCCCATCTTCGTGACGAAGACTACATATTTGGGACCCATCGCAGCCACCATCACTGCATTGCCAAGGGCGTCGATCTCAACGAGATGATGGCGGAGCTGCTGGGCAAGGCGACAGGGACCAACAAGGGCAAGGGCGGCACCATGCACATCGCCGACATCGACAAGGGCATGCTTGGCGCCAACGGCATCGTTGGCTCCAATGTACCGGTGGCGACGGGCGCCGCGCTGACCGCCCAGGTCCTTGGCAACGACAACGTCAGCGTGGTCTTCTTCGGAGACGGCGCCGCCAATCAGGGCGCCCTTCACGAGTCGATGAACCTGGCAGGGGTATGGAAGCTGCCGATATTGTTCGTCTGCGAGAATAACCGATACGCCCAGTCCACCCCTATGGAGTACGCGGTTGCAGGGGCCTCCGTGGCCTCCCGGGCGGCGGGCTACGACATGCCCGGGATAGTGGCCGACGGACAGTCAGCGCTCGAGATGTACGAGGTGGCTGGGGAGGCCATCCGGCGCGCCCGCGCCGGCCAGGGACCCACGCTGATCGAGGCACAGACCTATCGCTACTTTGGCCACTTCGGCGCGGACAACCCACTGCTCTACAGGGAACAAGAGGAAGAAGACTACTACAAGGCCAGAGACTGCAACTACAGGCTGCGAGCATACATCCTCGACAACGGCGTCGCGACGGAGGCCGAGCTCGAAGAGGTAGACCGGCAGGCCGTGGCGAACATCGCGGAGGCCGCCCGATTCGCCGACGAAAGCCCGTTTCCCGGTCCCGAAGAGCTCATGGCGGACGTCTACATGTCTTACCCTTAGCGTAGATTGGGCGTGGTGGCGAAAGGGTCGACTCGCCGAAGCGGCCGTATTTCTGTATCGGCGAGCTCGCCCGATGCCCCACCCTGGCCCCCAGTCCCCAATCCCCTCCCCGGAGGTCCGAAATGGTACAGGCCGAGGCCGTCAGGCAGATATCGTTCATACAGGCCGTCAATGAAGCCCTGATGCTGGAGATGAGGCGCGACCCGAGGGTCATCGTGATGGGCGAAGATATCGCCGGTGGAGCCGGCCGCCCGGCGTTCGAAGACGCATGGGGCGGGGCTATGAGGCTCACGAAGGGGCTTTACGGGGAGTTCGGACCGGCGCGCGTGCGTGACACTCCGATATCCGAGGCCGGGTTCCTCGGCGCGGGGGTAGGGGCCGCGGCCACCGGACTCCGGCCCGTCGTCGAACTCATGTACGTGAGCTTCTACGGCGTGGCCGCGGACCAGATCACCAACAACGCTGCCAAGATGCACTACATGTTCGGCGGTAAGGTCGAGCTACCCCTGACGATTATTACCGGCACCGGCGCCGGCACCGGCTCGGCGGCGCAGCACTCGGAGACCCTTTACTCGATATTCACCCACTTTCCAGGACTCAAATGCGTCGTTCCATCCGACGCCTACACGGCCAAGGGGCTGCTTATCGCCGCGATCCGGGACGACGACCCGGTAATCGTCTTCAACAACCGGCAGCTCATGGGCTTCCGGCCCGAGGTCCACGTGCCAGAGGAGGCATACACCGTCCCAATAGGCAAGGCGAGGGTCGCCAGAGAGGGAACGGACGTCACTCTAGTCGGAATCGGCTACACCACCCACTTGTGTCTTCAGGCCGCCACAGAGCTGGAGGTACAGGGCTATTCCGCCGAGGTCATAGACCTGCTCTCCCTCTCGCCCATGGACGACGAGGCCATCATCGGCTCGGTGCGAAAGACGAGAAAGGCCATCATCGTGGACGAGGACTATCCTCGGTGCAGCATCTCGGCGGACATCTCCGCGTTGATCGCCGAGGAGGCATTCGACTATCTCGATGCCCCTCCGAAGCGTGTGACCCCTCCCCATGCGCCGGTACCGTACAGCCGTCCTCTTGAGGAGTTGTTCATGCCCAACAAGGCCGGCGTCGTGGCGGCGGCCCTCGAAGTACTCGAATAGAGGTAGGCAATGGCGCAACCGATCGTGATGCCCAAGCTCGGCGACTTCATGATAGAGGGCATCGTCGCGAAGTGGGCAAGGTCGGACGGTGAGGCCGTCAGACAAGGCGAGGTCATCACCGAGATCGAGTCCGAAAAGCTGAACTACGACCTGGAGGCCGCCGGCAACGGCATCCTCCACATCGTCGCTTCGGAGGGCTCCACCGTGCCCGTGGACGGCATCATGGGCTATCTGCTCGCTGGGGGCGAAGCCCCACCCGAGATAGCCGCTCCCGCGCCGGCCGCAGCGGTACCCGCGGCGGCACCGCCCGCTCCACGCTCCACGACCCCGCCTACGCCGCGCGCTGCGGGTACTCCGGTTCCGTCTACGCCCGGCGCGAGGCGGCTCGCCGCCAAGCTAGGCGTGGACCTCTCCGAGGTCACACCGTCGGGCCCGCGTGGCAGGGTGACCGAGGCCGACGTCCGCACGCGCGCCGAGGAGCGGGGGGCGCCTTCCGGCCCCGCGCCCGCGTCCGGGCCAGACCAGCCCTCCAGGACCGAACCACTGGCCGGAATCAGGAAATCCATCGCCGACCACATGCGCGGCAGCCTCGCCCGGACCGCACAGTTGTCTTTCTTCCTCGAACTGGACGTGACCGATGCTCAGCTCGCCAGGAAAGAGGCATCGGCCGGCGGCGGCGTGACCATCGCCATGGCGCACGTCCTCACAAAGGCCTGCGCCGAGAGCCTCAAACGCAATCCGGAACTGAACAGCCTGCTCTCGGACGGCAGTATCCAGTACTTCGACGAGGTCAACTTCGGTGTGGCGGTCGCGCTGAAGGAAGGGCTGATCGTGCCCGTCCTCAGACAGGCCGGTGCCAAGAGTATCTCCGAGATCGCGCTGGAGACGAACGCGTTGGCCGACAAGGCCAGGGACGGTAAGCTGCACCTGGACGACATGGCCGGGGGCACGTTTACCATCAGCGTTCTCGGCGCGGTCGACGGGTTCACGCCAATCCTCAACGCGGGCCAGAGCGCCATCCTAGGCGTGGGGCGGTCGGTGGAGAAGCCGGTCGTGAAAGACGGCGATATTGTCGTTCGCGAGATGATGACCGTGAGCTTGACTGTCGACCACCAGGTAATAGACGGAGCGGTGGCGGCCGGCTTCCTGCGTCGCCTGAAACAGCTTGTCGAACGGCCGGCCGGGCTCTTCAAGTAGAGACGGGCGACAGCCTCGGCCTGGGCCCCGCTGGTCCCGCGCCCTACCACTGCGCCAAGCCAGGCCCTCGATCCCGCTGTCTTCGTCGCGAGATTGGGCAAATGATGCGGGTGGCAACGCCTAGACAAGTCCGCTCCCATGTGTGAAATTATCTACGATGTTGCACAACACTTGTCAGCGGTTTAGGAACACTACCAGCAGTTCGCTGTTCGTCGGGCAAGTGGCAGCGGCTAGAAACCTCAGGGTGTGATCAAGGAGGATCCATGGAAGGGATATTTTTCATCCTCGTAGGCGCGGCTCTATTCACTCAGTCTTGGTACGTCCTCGGGCTCTACTCCGAGGGACGCACCATGGGCGTATTCATGGGGGCATTGGGCCTGCTCATGCTGGGCACGGTCATGTTCGGGGCCTCGCTCGAGGCGGTCCTGCTAACCGGCGACGCCGTCGCGACCATGACCATGTTCAAAGGACTTGTAGTGGTCTGGGCCGTGTATGCTTTGGGCGCCGGGGCCCAGGGACTGTGGGAGTTCGAGGACAGGGCCGTAGGCTTCTATAGCGCGTTTGTGGCAGTCGTGTCCGTGGTCGCGTTCCTGTACTTCGCGATTAACCTCCAGAATGTCTACAGCGACGCGGTATGGCTGGTCATCTCGGGCGCGACCCTGGCTCTGTCCATCCTGGCGAGCATCACGTTCTTTTACCTCGCGTTTCAGTGGATCGTGCTCCGGCTGGTTTCCGGATGGTTTATGCTGCTCGGAAGCGTCGTCGTCGTGGCCCTCGGATTGGTGATGATAGGTACCCACATCGCGTAATGCCCCAGATGTGATCGTGCATGAGGGTCACGCCGGTGACCGGCTGGTCGGCCCGGCCCGCCGAAATGGCGCCAGGGGCCGGGCCGGTTTGGAGGCGGCGGGCGGCGCCCCTCCATTCCGCATGTGGGGACCGCCAAACGGTAGCGGGATCATTGAGAGCGGAGGACATGACGAGTAAGCTTTCCATCGAGGCCATACTCTCAGAGAGCGAAAGGGAGGCAAGCCGTTATTCGTGGAAGGGCACCTTCGCGGACTATCTGCGAATGGTGATACAGAACCCTTCGCAGTCGAGGCTGTCCCACTCGCTGGTGCACGAGGCCATCATGGCCCGTGGCGTCGAGGTGTCGCCCGATGGGGAGACGATCTACGGGCTCTTCGAAGACAACATTTTCGGCCTGGAGCAGCACCTCGACAGGATCGTGCAGTACTTCTCCGCATCGGCCCAGCGCTTCGAGGTGCGAAAGCGAATCCTACTGCTCCTCGGGCCACCCGCCAGCGGCAAATCCACCGTCGTCGACCTGCTGAAACGGGCGCTGGAGACCTACACGCGCACCGCTTCGGGCGCCGTCTACGCCATCAGCGGTTGCCCCATGCAAGAAGACCCCCTGCACCTGATACCCCCCAAGCTTCGCCGCACCCTCCAGGACGAGTACGGCGTCTACATCGAGGGCGACCTGTGTCCCCGATGCAGATACTCCGTCAAAAGCGAGTACCGCGGCCGTATCGCCGAAGTGGCCGTCAGACGGGTGGTATTCTCCGAGCAGGAAGCCATCGGTATCGGCTATTTCATGGCCAACAGCCCCAACCCGTCCGACTCCTCGCTCCTCGTCGGCAGTGTGGACACGACCCAGCTCAAGGGCGACCGGATCGAGGTGGCAGGCAAGGCATTCCGGCTGGACGGCGAACTCAACGTCGCCAACCGGGGGATCATAGAGTTCGTCGAGATGTTCAAGGCGGACCGCCATCTACTCACGACGCTGCTCAGCCTCGCCCAGGAGCAGCTAATCAAGATGGAGAGGTTCGGCTCCGTCTACGCCGACGAAGTCATTCTCGGACACTCGAACGAGGGCGACTTCGAAACATTCGCCAAAGAAGAGCACTCGGAGGCGCTGCGCGACAGGATAATCGCAATCCAGATCCCGTACAACCTCAGGGTCACCGACGAGGTGAAGATCTACGACAAGATGCTGAGAAACAGCCAGCTACAGGACGTTCACATGGCGCCTCTGACCCTGAGGACCGCCAGTATATTCACCGTGCTCTCCCGTCTCGATCCGCCGGACAAGCAGAGTATGAGCTTGCTTGAAAAGCTACGGCTCTACGACGGCGAGATGGTCTCCGGCTATACCAGGCAGGACGTGAAGGAAATGCGCCGGCACCACCCAAGCGAGGGCATGACGGGCATCTCACCTCGCTACCTCATGAACCGGCTGGGAGCGGTGACCAGCGCCCAGGACATCGACTGCGTGTCCCCGCTCGCGGCGCTCGACAGCCTTTGGGAGGGACTGAGCGAAAACATCAGCCTGGAGCAGCGGGACACCGCGACACAGGTTGTGCTGGTTGCCGACAGCATCCAGCTATATAGCGAGCTGGCTATCAGAGACGTGCAGAGGGCGTACGAGGAGTCCTACGAGCAAAAGGCCCGGGACCTCCTCGGCGCCTACCTCGCCGACATCACCTCCTATATCGAGCATCGCGGCAAGGACGAGGAGCGCAAGGGCCGCTCCGCCGGCCAGGGGCGGGCGGAAAACGAACGCGACATGCGAGAGATCGAGCGCGCCATCGGAGTCACGGAGCGCGGCAAGGACGAGTTTCGCACGGAGATACACGAGTTCGTCACCGCATGGAGAAGGAGGGGATGGGCCTTCGAGTACAAGTCTGAGCCGCGACTGCAGGCCGCAATCGAGGCCCGGCTGCTCACCCCGCGCAGAAAAATGGAAAAGGGCCTGTCGCAACCGCGCTTCGCCAAACAGCGGGTCGAGTGGGCCCAGAGGCGAACGGCCATCGCCAGGCGGCTGCAAGAGTCCTACGGCTACTGTGTCGTCTGCGCCGAGGACACCATCAAGTTCGTAACCCACGTCCTGAAGAGCCAGGCCGTCGTCAAAACCCCCAAGAACGAGGGCATCGAGTGGAACTGGCCACTGCACCCCGTCGCCGGGGACCTGCTCGACTCGGACGACTAGCAACCGCGCCTCCCGGCCATTTTCGCCATGCAGAGTCCTCGGAAACGGGCCTGCCTGGCTCCCAACCCTCCGCGGCAAGGCGTCCATAGCATGAACCGCCGCCAAAGACGAAAGAGCCCGCGCCGTCCCAGCCGCCGCCCACCGCCCAGCATCTCCCGCTGGGCCATCGCCGCCCTCGCCCTAGCCGTAATAGCCGTAGCCGCTGCACGGCTGCTGGGATAAGGTGGTTGAAACTGATTCCGCCTTCTGCACAAACCGGTGCGATGGCCAGCCGTAAAAAAGGTGGCTGTGGCGGCTAAACAGATTCATGGGGCCCACCGGATAGATCTACAAGTAAGTTGATGAAGGATTGGCCGGATGGGGCATGGCCCGTCTACCGAATGCGTTAGAGCCTGTCCCGGGCGTGTCGAAGGATCGTCGCTCACATAGACGGCGGCCTCAAAACCGCCGCTGTAACTCCGGGTCGAAGCCCGGCCCGAGCGATCTACCCCCTACCCCACATACAACTCCGTTCCAGGATTCCAGTCTTTCCAGGCGAACCAGAACGAGAGGTGCGACGGGGCGCGGGTGAGGACTCTGCCTTTCAGGGGGCCGTCGATGGCCTTGCCGATGAGGACCAGCCAGGCGGTGCCGGTCTCTTCGTCCACGAGAAGGGCCATTGCGCCGATCCGCTCCTGCGATAGCCGGAACGTGAGGGCGCGACCGTCCACGGCCCGGTCGTAGACCAGCGCCGTTTCCGTCTTGCGCTCCATGTAGACCCGTACGTCCTCGCCGCCCAGCGACACCCCTACGACCAGCGCCTTGCGATCCAATCTGTCGCCGCGCCGCGTCTCGCCGATCACCTCAGCGCTGCCTCCGCTGCAGTAGCCCTCGTATGTATCGAACCGGTAGCGGCCGCCCTTGTCCAACACCAGCGTCTCCGGATTCGCCTCGAGCCACAGCGACCACTGGGTGTGGACGACGGGCAGAAAGTCCAGGTCGACGCCGGCCAGCGGCCCCTTGACTCCGGTTCCCAGGAACTGACTCCACAGCGTCCTCGTCTGATGGTCGTACGTGACGAGCGCGTTCATGATGAGCTTGCCGGATACCTCGAAGGTGTGGACTTCCCCTTCGCTCTCGCGGGCATACACGATGCCCAAGAAGCAGAATGGTCACCACGTCACCGCTATCGGCGCCCCGCCGACGACATCGTTGACAATCTCATGCCGGCTCAGCATGTTGATGGTGTATGCCCTGCTCTCGCCGTTGATCGACACCTCCTGCACCTGCTCATCCGGGTCCATCCACTCGGCCGCCTCCACCGGGCTGACGAATCTGGGATCGAGTATGGCCGGTATTGCGTCGAAGCCGAGCAGGGTCACCAGGTCCAGCGACACGTCGCTCTCCGAGTAAGCGCCGGGCGCCAGGTTCGTGGACCGCGCGGGCAGCGAGATCTTCTCCGATGAGGTCAGGAGCCGCCTCCCGAACTGCTGGACAGACGGTATCGTGAGGAAAGCGATCCCCAACGCTATTATAGAAAGGGTAATCAGGACCCGCGTCATCTTCCACTCCAGCACGATTCATGCAAGCTCAGAGGATTAGATTCAGCGGGGCGGTCAAGGGTTCTGAACACCGATGCTGGGCATGTTGACAGTCGCAAGGGCGCCGAGGCGGTTTCGGGGCTCGCGGCCACCGATCGCCCGGGCGCCGGGCTGAGGCGACGCTAGGCTACGGTCCGCTCGGCGGCGCCCCAGCGCCGCCGGTGCTCCCGCTCCAACTTGAGGAAGAACTCCCGGTAGTCGGGATGCTGGATGGGTTCGGTGGTCATTATGAGGGCGTCTTCCCGGTTATCGGCGTAGTAGCTCTTGAGAACGCCCCGCTCGCTGAAACCGTACTTGCGGTACAGGTTGATGGCGGGCCTGTTGGACGAGCGTACCTCAAGTGTCACGACTCCGGCCCCTCTGATCATGGCCTGCTCAATCGCGGCGATGAGAAGCATTTCGCCGATGCCGGAGCGCCGGTACCGGTCTCTGACCCCCACCGACACGATGTGGGCCTCATCCACCATGTACCACGTGCCCAGAAAACCCGCGATGATGTCTCGTCCTGTCCTGGAACCCTCGAAGCCCCCCCCTGTGTGGCTCAGCAGCTTTCCGACGATGCCGCCCCTGCCCACGGCATCGGGCGGGCCCGCCTGAATCTGCTCCGCTCGACACGCTACCAGGTAGCTCGCCATGCGTTTGCGCAGCTCACGCTGGAACGAGGTGGGTGGGAACAGCGTCGGAAATGCCTCCCGCTCGACCTCCACTGACTGGGGGACGTCCTCGGGCCTCAGGAGGCGGACGGCGAATGGCATGGCGAACGACTTGGACTCTTCTTGGATAGCTCTCATGGCGTGCCTATACAAAGACATTCTAGCACGGCCACGCCAGCCCGTTACCGGTGGGTGAGCCGCCGTGCGACGTCCCGGCGAGGCGAGATCACTGCTGCCCGCCATTGGTGAAAATGGTTCCTATCCTATACCGTGCGCTCGCGTTGTATAATGTAGCATGAGTGCACCAACCTCGGTCTCCGGACTACTTTCCGCTCCGCAAATCAGAAAGCCGATCATGCAGCGTGGCACCGATGCTCCCGCAAGGGACATCATAGAGGACCATGTCCGTCGCGCCCAGCAGGGCGACGCCTCGTCCTTCGCCGGGCTGTATGAGAGCTTCTACGACAAGATCTTCCGCTATGTCCTGTTCAAGACCGGCAACACCAGCGACGCCGAGGACATAACTGAGGAGGTCTTCCTCCGCATGCTCGAGTCGATCAACACCTTCAGATGGCAAGGCCACCCATTCTCCTCGTGGCTGTTTCGTATCGCCCATAACCTGGTGGTCGACTACTTCAGGAAGAAATCCCGGCAGAAGACCACCCCCCTCGAGGAGGCCAGGGCCTTGATCGGCGCGTCCTCCCACGACATGGACAGAGACATGGACGTCAAGCTATCGTTCGAGCGCGCCCACCGGGCGATGGGCGGACTGACGGTCCTGCAGAGAGAGGTGCTGTCGTTGCGGTTTGGCGCGGGGCTCTCCATCCGCGAGACCGCAGAGTCGATCGGAAAGAAGGAGAACGCAATCAAGGCCGCCCAGCATGCGGCCATTAAGAAGCTGAGGACACTGTTGGAGCGTCCCGGCGAGAGGCCCTCGGACCGAGCGGTCCCGAACTGGAACGGTTAGATTGGCCGGCAACGAACATCTCGATGAGATACTAGACGACTGCATCAACCGACTCGCCCGCGGCGAAACGGCCGATAGCTGCATCGCCGCGTACCCGGAGGACGCTTTAGAACTCGAACCTCTGCTCGCCGTGGCGGCGGCCACCCTTAAGGCGGCCCGGTCGGCAACATACAGCGCCGAGGCGAAGACGCGAGGCCTTCGCAAGCTGAACGAGGCCGTTTCCGCGAGGCCACGGCGGAGGGCGGTCCCACTTGGCTGGTTTGGCTGGCGCTCGCCGATGGCCAGGCCCCTGGTCGTAGGCGTCGCAGTCGTGCTCTTCGCGACGAGCCTGGCCATGGGCGCGGACGCCGCGGCATCCGACAGCGTCCCCGGCGACCTCCTGTACTGGGTCAAGTCCAGCAGAGAGAACATCTCGCTCATGGTTCCCAGGTCCGACATGTCCAAGGCCCAGAAGCACGCTCGGCTGGCCGATGAGCGCAGTCGTGAGATGGACCGGCTTATGGACAGAGGGAAGTACGTCGAGGCGGAGAGGAACTCGAGCCGGCTACGAAACCATCTCAGCCGCTCGGCCCAACTGGTAGGGCTGACTATGTCCACCAATCCTATCGAGATGCCGACTCGCACCATGGGGCCGGCCTTCCGGCAAGACCGGTATCAGCTTGCGGCGCGCCTGCAGCAGAACAGGATAGTCTTCAGGACGATCATGCTGGCCCGTCTCCCCTCTGCGCCTCCCGGCGAAAGAAGGATGATCGTTCAGATGATGCACGAGCAGGAACTGGTCTACCGCATACTGATCACGGTCCTCGAAAGCGACGGCGCCGCGACATGGGCGCCATTCTACAGGATCGAGGCCCCCCTGCCGGCGGGCCGCTGACCGGACGCCCCCTTTTCGTTCCGCCCCTGCAGACGCGGGCGCGGACCTGCCTCTCGACGATCCGCCGGCCTCTCCGGAACGACTCCACACGGTCTCGGCTATCCATCGGCGGCTGCGCCGCGAACCACCTCTTTTGTTGGTCCACCACACGACGGCGCCCCCTCTGGCGCCGTTTTCTGAGTTTCCGGTCCCGGCCCACGACAGGTTTCAACACCGTACAGCAGATCGATATATGAAGAAGAATACAGGAAACAGGCCTCTATTTAGTCTTGAAAAGATCTGCCATCGGAGTATAATGAAACCTCGTATGGCGGACGGGCCCATTTCCCGTACACCCGTGCCATCGGCACAAACGTACCGTCGAAATGCACCGCCGCCTGCGCTAGATGCAGATTTTCCTCCGAATCCTCGCTATAGCCCTCCGCCGCAAATGGCAACTGGCCGGTGCGCTCACCAGCATGGTGGGAGCTACCACGGCATATCTCTCGCTTCCCTGGCTCTTCGGTAACGCGGTAGACGAAATCGCCGCCATCTTCGCCAGCGGCGATACGGCGAACAGCGCCATTATCGGCATCGCTATCTCGATCCTGGTGGTGAGCGCCATCAGGGGAACGCTGACCTTCATCCAGACCTACATGGGCGAATCCCTCGCCCAGAACGTCGTCTACGAACTCCGTAATACGTTCTACGATCACGTGCAGAACGTGAGTTTCGGCTTCCACGACAAGCACCACACCGGGAACCTAATGTCGAGGGCCATCACCGACGTCGAGGCCCTTCGCATGTTCATAAACTCGGGCATGGTCAGACTCCCGTACTTCGTCTTTCTGTTCCTCGGCGCCGCGGGGCTCATGCTATGGCGTGACTGGAGACTGGGCCTGTTGAGCGTAGCCTTCATGCCGGTGATGGCCGTGGTTTCGGCGGTCGTGAGGCTCCACTTGAGGCGCATTTGGCTCCAGGTGCAGGAGGACATGGCGGACCTGAGCACGGTTCTCCAGGAGAACATGACCGGCGTTCGGGTGGTGAAGGCCTTTGCCTCCGAGGAGCACGAGCAGACCAAATACGACGCCAAGAGCGGCTCGGTGTCGAGCAGCATCGTCAAGGCTTCGCGGCTCCAGGCGATGAATAGCTCGTTCATGACATTCGTTTACCTGATAGTCGTCGGCCTGCTACTGTGGACCGGGGGTCTTCGCGTCATCAACGGGAACATGACTCCGGGCGAGCTGGCTCAATTCCTCTTCTATATGCAACTGATGTCGATGCCGATCCGGCATGCCGGCATGCTGGTCAGCAGCTTCGCCCGCGCACTCTCCGCCGGACAGCGGTTGTTCGAGATCCTTGACTACGAGTCCTCCGTGCAGGAATCAGCCGGCGCCTCCGCGCTGCCGAGGGTCCGCGGGCACGTCCGATTCGAGAGCGTCGGTTTCGCCTATGAAGGCGGACCGCAGGTGCTCAAGGACATCGACATAGACGCCGCGCCGGGAAAGATGATAGCCCTGCTCGGATCGCCTGGCAGCGGCAAGAGCACATTGGTCCACCTCCTCCCTCGATTCTACGACCTGGAGTCGGGCCGAATCACCATCGACGGCATGGACATACGGGACGCGACGCTGACCTCGCTCCGCCGCAACATCGCCATCGTCCAGCAGGATATGTTTCTTTTCACGGCGTCTCTTAGGGATAACATCGTTTACGGACGGGAGGATGCGACGCTGGACGAGGTCGTGGGGGCGGCCAAGATCGCGCAGCTCCACGACTACATCGTGGGCCTTGAAGAGGGCTACGATACTCAGATCGGTGAGCGCGGCTCGACCCTGTCGGGCGGGCAGCGACAGCGTATGTCCATCGCGAGAGCCGTGCTACTCGACCCGCCGGTACTGATTCTCGACGACGCGACCGCCAGCGTGGATGCAAGTACCGAGGAGCAGATCAGAAAGGCGATGGAGTCTGTCATGCGGGGGCGCACCACGTTTGTGATCGCCCACCGGCTGAGCACCGTCTTCAACGCCGACGAGATCCTGGTCCTGGACGAGGGCAGGATCGCGGAGCGCGGGACGCATAAGGAGCTCCTCGGCCGGGGGGGCCTCTACAGGCGAATCTACGACCTGCAGCTACGCCCTCAGGAAGAGGTCATGATGGAGTTTGAAGTCCCTGAGCCTCTCAAAGAGGGGGGCGGCGAAGCATAGTGCGTAGTCAAGGATTCTTCCGAGAGGCCGCCCGGTCAGGTGGCCGCATCGAAGAGGAAGTGTACGGCGCCGTCTTCAACTATCGAGTTGTGGCCCGGATGGCGCCGTACGTCCGCCCATTCGCCCGCCTCGTCGCGGTGAGTATCGCCGCGATGCTCATTTTCACGGGCACACAGGTGGCCGTGCCCTGGCTGATCAAGGTGGGCATCGACGACTTCATCAGCGCCGGTGACGGCACGGGGCTGACCCTCGTAGTTGGCCTATTCCTGGGCAATGCCATGCTGAATTGGGGCGCCGGCTTCACCCAGGATTTCTACATCGCAAAGGTGGGACAGGGGATGCTCTATCGCTTGCGTCTGGACGTGTTCTCTCATCTCCAGAAACAGTCGGTCTCGTTCTACGATAGGAACGAGGTCGGGCGTTTGATGTCCCGAGTCCTGGGAGACGTCTACCAGTTGCAGGAGTTCCTCTCCGTGGCCGTGGTGACCGTCGGGGACCTGCTGAGCCTCGTGGGGATCGTGGCCGCGCTGATATTCCTCAACGTGAAGCTGGGGCTCATCGCCTTGGTGACCCTGCCGGTGCTCGTTCTCATCATGGCGATATGGCAGCCCCTGGCACGCAAGGCATTCATCAGGGTCAGGCAGGCCGCCGCGATCGTAAACGGCGCGCTCAACGAGAACATCGCGGGCGTGCGGGTCGTCCAGAGCATGAACCGCCAGGACCGCAACCTGGAGCTGTTCGAAGAGAAGAACCGCGAGAACCTCAGGTCCAACCTGTTCGCGACCCGCATGGCTGCTGCGCTGCTGCCATCGGTGGACATGCTGACCGCGGCCTCCATAGGGCTGGTCCTTTATTTCGGCGCGGGTCTCGTTAGCGACAACGCACTGGAGGTCGGGGCGCTGGTGGCCTTCGTAATGTACATCCAGCGCTTCTTCGACCCGATTCGCAGCCTCACCATGCAGTACACCCAGCTCCAGCGGGCGATGGCCTCCGGTATCAGGATATTTGAACTGCTGGATACGGTGCCCGAACTGGCGGACGTTCCTAACGCCCCGGAGCTGCCCCGGCTGAGCGGGGACATGGAATTCCGGAATGTCAGCTACAACTATGTGGCCGGACAGGACGTGCTCAACGATGTCAACATACATATTCGCCCCGGACAGACGGCCGCGATCGTAGGACCAACCGGGGCCGGCAAGACCACTCTGGTCTCCCTCGCCTCTCGGTTCTACGACGTGCAGCCCGGCAGAGGCAGCATCCTCGTCGACGGGCACGACATACGCGACGCCTCTCGCAAG
>CAZJDV010000057.1:0-5238 GCA_964544865.1 uncultured Dehalococcoidia bacterium
CGCACGTCCT
Source organism: uncultured Dehalococcoidia bacterium (assembly GCA_964544865.1). GTDB lineage: Bacteria > Chloroflexota > Dehalococcoidia > Lucifugimonadales > CAJWER01 > CAZJDV01. The sequence goes on from CAZJDV010000057.1 coordinate 11, forward strand.
GGTTTGCCGAAGAAGGCGACGGGGTCATCCTGGGGAAGCGTGTGCTCCCCTTGGAGCGGGTGGGGCTCCTCATCCCCGGGGCCAGCGCACCCCTGTTTTCTACGCTCCTGATGGCCGCCATCCCGGCGCAGGTCGCGGGCGTCCCACAGATCTGCGTGGCCACCCCGCCCCGGCCGGACGGTTCAGTACACCCGACGGTCCTGGCCACGGCCCATTTGCTGGGGCTCAACGAAATCTACCGCGTATTCGGGGCCCAGGCCGTCGCCGCCCTGGCCTACGGCACGGAGAGCATTCCCTCCGTAGACAAGCTCGTGGGCCCGGGTCATCCCGCCGTTCAGATAGCGAAAAAGCTTGTCTTCGGCGCGTGCGATATCGACATGATTGCCGGCCCGAGCGAGATCGTGGTCATCGCCGACGGATCTGCGGAAGCCCGGTTCGTGGCAGCGGACCTCCTCTCGCAGGCCGAGCACGGGAGCGGCTTCGAGGCCGTCGTCTGCATCACGCCTTCCGCCGAACTCGCCGAGGAGGTCGGCCGTGAGGTCGAGCGACAGGCGGCGGGCCTGAAACACTGCGAGGCCATCGAGAAAGTCCTGGACAACTACGGGGCAATCGTCGTCGTAACGGATCTGGCCGAAGGTGTCGAACTGGCCAACCGGATCGCCCCGGAGCACCTGGAGTTGATCGTCCAGGATCCGTGGGTCCATTTGAGCGGTATCCGCAACGCCGGTGCCGTGTTCCTGGGACCGGCCTCCCCCGAACCGGTGGGGGATTACTATGCCGGCACGAACCATATCCTGCCCACAGCCGGGTCCGCGCGTTTCTCGTCGTCCGTTGGCGTGGATACCTTCCTGAAGACCATCAGCGTAGTGTCCTACACCGATCGTCGGCTCCGTAAGGCTGCGGACCACATCATCCGGTTGGCGGAGGCCGAGGGGCTGGACGCCCACGCCCAGGCCGTCCGCACGCGGCTGTAGGAGCGAACCTTTCCGGGACATCGCCCAATCGTCGTCGCCGGCCCCGGTTACCGCGACAAGGCGGCTGCCTTGAAAACACCCCCGCTGGCCAGGATAAAGCCGGAGGTCCGTGCCATAACCGGCTACCACCTCAAGGCCTACGACTGTCCGGTCAAGCTCAACCAGAACGAAAGCCCCTTTGACGTGCCGGCGGAGCTCAAGGAACAGATCCTCGACGCGGTCCGGCAGCGTCCCTGGTCCCGGTACCCCGAGCCCATGCCCGGGGACCTGGTGGAGGCCCTCGCCCGCCACGTCGGTCGTGATCCCGAGGAAGTTATCGTCTGCAACGGGTCCAATACCCTGGTCCAGCTCGTGCTTGCGGTGAGCACCAGTCCGGGCGTGCCCGTGGTGATTCCATCGCCCAGCTTTTCTCTGTATGGCCTCTACGCCGGCATTTTCGGCGGGCGGGTCCTTCCTGTGGACCTGACTCCCGACTACGTGTTCGACGTCGCCACCATCCGCGAGACAATGCGTCGGGAGCGTGCGCATACCGTGCTGCTCTGCTCCCCCAACAACCCCACGGGATGCGCCATCTCCAATCAGGACCTGGCGACCCTCCTGGGGGAGACGGATGCCCTGGTCGTCGTGGACGAGGCCTACGGAGAGTTCAGCGATACCTCGGCCATCGAGCTTTTTCCGGAGCATCCCAACCTCATCGTCTTGAAGACCTTCTCAAAGGCCTTTGGGGCAGCCGGCATCCGCATCGGGTACCTGGTGGCCCATCGTGAGTTGACCCGGGAGATCATAAAGGGTAAGATCCCGTTCGACATCAACGTGTTCTCCCACGCTGCGGCCCTGATGCTGCTCGGACACCGGGACCTGTTTCGCGAGCGGGTCGAGGCCATTCGCGCCGAACGCGATCGGGTCTACGGCGCGATGCAGGCAATCGACGGCGTCCGGCCGTTCCCATCCCAGGCCAACCTCATCCTCTTCGAGGTCCCCGATCCCGGAGCCGTTTTCGATGGCTTAGTCGGGCGGGGAGTCCTGGTTCGGGACGTCTCGGGCTATCCCCTGCTCTCGAAGGCCCTGCGGGTGAGCACGGGTACCTCGGAAGAGAACGACGGCTTCCTGAAGGCCCTCGGGGACACCGTTGCGGGGTTGGCATGAGGGGAAAGGCCACGGACGTTCGCCCCAGGGAAGTATCGCTGCTCTTTCTGCCCGTCGAGACCCGCGTGCCCCTCAAATTCGGTCCAGAGACCCTCACCCACGTGGCGTGTGCCAGGGTCCGTATGGTGGTGGAAGATGCCTCCGGTCGCACAGCGGAGGGCTGGGGCGAAACCCCCCTCAGTGTCCAGTGGGTGTGGCCGAGCTCGCTGTCCCACGAAGAGCGGGAGGGGGCGCTGAGAGCCTTCTCCGTGATGCTCGCCCAGGCCTGGGACGGGTTCGCCAGGGCCGGCCATCCCGTGGAAGTGGGCCACGCCTTCCAGGCAGAACTGTTGCCGATACTCCTGGAGCGGCTCAATGGGGAGCGTGGTCCGGCCGATCCCATGCCGTGGCTTGCCGCCCTCGTGTGCTGTTCCGCGTTCGATATCGCGCTGCACGATGCCTATGGGATGCTCCACGGGCTGCCGGTGTATGAGACATACAATGCCGAATACATGAACGGGGACCTGGCCCGGTTTCTGACCCCTGCGGCCGGGTCGGCGGTCGATTTCAGGGGCAGATACCCACAAGATTTTCTGGTGCACCCTCGACCGAACCGGTTGGCGGCCTGGCACCTGGTGGGAGGAAAGGACCTCATCGACCCATCGGAGCTCGACGGTTCCGAGCCGGACGACGGCTACCCGGTCCTGCTGCGGGATTGGATCCGCCGGGACGGTCTGAAATGCCTGAAGGTGAAGCTGCGCGGCGATGACGCCCCGTGGGACTATGACCGTCTTGCTCAGGTCGGCCGAATCGGAATCGACGAGGGCGTGGACTGGTTGACGGCCGACTTCAACTGCACGGTGACCGAACCGGATTATGTCAACGACATCCTGGACCGGATGCTCGTGGAGGAACCCCGCCTCTACGGCATGATCCTCTACGTGGAGCAACCCTTCCCGTACGATCTGAAAAGGCACCGGATCGATGTCCACAGCGTGTCCGCCCGGAAACCCTTGTTCATGGACGAGAGCGCCCACGACTGGCGCCTGGTTGAGATCGGGCGAGGCCTGGGGTGGACCGGGGTTGCACTCAAGACCTGCAAGACACAGACGGGCGCCCTGCTGACCCTGTGCTGGGCCAAGGCACACGGCCTGACGCTTATGGTCCAGGACCTGACGAACCCTATGCTCGCCCAGATCCCTCACGTGCTCCTCGCGGCCCACGCGGGGACGATCATGGGCGTGGAGACGAACAGCGTGCAGTTCTACCCGGAGGCCTCTCTGCCTGAAGCCGAAATGCATCCCGGCCTCTACGCCCGCCGAGACGGGGGCCTTGATCTTTCCACCTTGAATGGGCCGGGGTTCGGCTATGGCGTCCACCTCATTCGTCGAGAGCTCCTTCCCGGCGGGGAGGCCTATCCGAGCTGATCCCGTCGAGAAAGGCCCGCACACCTATGTCCAGCCGACGCAGAGCTCACATTCAGCGGAAGACTTCCGAGACCGACCTGGACCTGGATCTCGTCCTGGACGGGTCGGGTGCCTGCCGAGCCAAGAGCGGGATCGGCTTCTTCGACCACATGCTGGCCGCCTTTGCCCGACACGCCCTGTTTGACCTCACCGCCACATGCCGCGGGGACCTCCAGGTGGATGCCCATCATACGGTGGAGGACATCGGTATATGCGTGGGGCAGGCCGTTGCCGAATGCCTCGGGGACAAGACGGGCATCGCCCGGTTCGGCCACAGCTACGTCACGATGGACGAGGCCCTTGCTCGCGCCGTCGTCGATCTTTCCGGCCGCCCCTATCTCATCTACAACGTGACCCTGGACGAGGAGATGATCGGGACGTTTCCAACCTCCCTATGTCTTGAGTTCTTCAGGGCATTGGCGGACCACGGGCGGATGAATCTCCACATTGATCTTCTCCGGGGCACAAACGCCCACCACGGTATCGAGGCCGTTTTCAAGGCCGTTGCCCGTGCCCTCCGTCAGGCCGCACAGCCCGATCCCAGGGTGGGGGGTATCCCGTCAACGAAGGGCGCCCTCTGAGCCGTGCCCTCGTGGGGACGGCGTCGGAACCGCGCCTCCGCTCGAGGCGTCACCCATACGGACCCCAGCCGGGATCTGGTGCACAGGCGGCGGCGGTGTTGGCGACCCACGGCGTCATCCTGCCCGGCCCGGGTGATTATCACACGCGAGACCCACTCCCGTGAGCAAGAGATTCGACCCCGTCGACCTGTCCCGCGTTCGCACCTATCCGCTGTCCGGACGGAGCAGCAAAGTCTCCCTGGCCGGATTCGCGGATGTGCCGCAGGAGGGGGCCACGGTCGGCAGCCTGATCAGGTCCCTGCCAGAGATCCTGGCAGGCGCGGATTTCCGGGCCTTCGTCCGAGACCTCTCGTCCTCAATACGGAACGATGGCACCGTCGTTGTGGGCATAGGGGGACACGTGATCAAGTGCGGACTCGCACCCATCCTGGTCGACATGATGAGGCGTGGATGGGTAACGGCCGTGGCCATGAACGGGGCCGCCGCCGTTCACGATGTGGAGATCGCACTGTGCGGGGGCACTTCCGAGGACGTCGCCGAAGGACTTGAGGACGGGTCCTTTGGCATGGCCAGGGAGACCGGGGAGTTCATCAACGGGGCGATTCGAGGCACGGAGGAGGGCTTCGGCGCCGCGGTCGGTCGGAGAATCCTGTCCGAAGCGCTGCCCCACCGGTCCCACAGCATTCTCGCCGCCGCGTCCGAGCTCGGACTGCCCGCCACCGTGCACGTCGCCCTGGGCACGGACATCGTCCACCAGCATCCGACAGCCGACGGCGCCGACCTGGGACGGACGTCTTTCCACGACTTCCGGACCCTTTGCGCCATAGTGGCTGCCCTCGAGGGCGGCGCCTATCTGAACGTCGGCTCGGCCGTCCTCCTGCCCGAAGTCTTCCTCAAGGCCCTCGCCGTAGCCCGCAACCTGGGCCACGCCGTTGCGGATATCACCACCGCCAACTTCGACATGATCCAGCATTACCGCCCCCGGGTAAATGTGGTGCAACGGCCCACGCTCCAGGGAGGTCGAGGCTACGCCTTTACCGGCCATCACGAGATCCTGATCCCCCTCCTGGCCCACGCGGTCG
>CAZJDV010000057.1:5248-16812 GCA_964544865.1 uncultured Dehalococcoidia bacterium
CAGACCGGGCATGCGATGAGGGGTCCAAGGTCCTCACGCTGGAGGCCGCCGGCGATGTCCGCCAGCGCCTGCGCACGATCGGCGCCAAAGTCGCGTTCACGAACGGGTGCTTCGACCTGATCCACTGCGGCCATGTAGGTTATCTCCAGAAGGCCCGATCTCTCGGCGATGTGCTCTTCCTGGGCCTCAACAGCGACGATTCTGTGAACCGACTGAAGGGCGTCGGGCGGCCCATACTGCCCCTGGAAGACCGGATGCGGATCCTAGCAGGCCTCAGCGCCATCGACTACATCTGCGTTTTCGACGAGGACACACCCCTCAATCTGATCAAGGCCCTCCTGCCGGACATCCTCGTCAAGGGCGGCGACTACACCCTCGACACGATCGTAGGAAGGGAGGAGGTGGAGGCTGCCGGGGGGACGGTGACCACCATCCCCCTCGTCGAAGGCCGGTCCACCACGGACATCGTGCGCCGGATCAGAAGCGGGATCGTGGAATGATGACGCCAGCGCGGCTGAGAGAAATCACCGCCGGGTTCTCCGGCAAACGGGTGCTCGTGGTGGGAGACCTGATGCTCGACCACTACCTGTGGGGCCGCACGGTGCGGATCTCCCCGGAGGCCCCGGTACCCATCGTCGACATCGAGGACGAGACCTACATGCCCGGGGGCGCGGGCAACGTCATCCACAACCTCCACGGACTGGGCGCCGAGGTCGCCGTCGTCGGCGTCGTTGGGGCGGACCCGCACGGAGAGAAGCTCAAGGAGCTCCTCGCCGCGGAACTCGTTGAGCTGGCCGGGGTGTTGGAGGATGGAGATCGGCCCACCACGTCCAAAACACGCATCATAGCCCGCCGGACGCTGGAGAGGGGGGGGGAGAGGGGGCCGGGGCATCACGTGGTCCGGGCGGACCGGGAGCTTCGGACTCCCATCGGCGGCAGTTTGGAGCAGGGCGTTATGGATTGCATTGCCCAGGCCCGCCACGTGGACGCGATCCTCGTATCCGACTACGCCAAGGGTGGAGTGACCCCCGGCACTATGGACGCGGTCCGGGATTCCGTGCGTCGGCTTGGCCTGCCCGCTGTGGTGGACCCGAAGGGCCGGGACTTCTCGAAGTACAGCGGCGTCACGTCCATCTCCCCGAATCAGTCCGAGGCCCTTGGCGCCCTCAACGTCGATGCCGACAGCGAGGAGGACGTGGTCGCAGCCGGGGGCGAGCTGGTTGCGCGACTGGATCTCGAAACGGTCTTCATGACACGGAGCGAAAAGGGCGCCAGCCTGTTCGAGCGGTCCGGTCACGTGACCCACTATCCCAGGGCCTCCCGAGAGGTGTACGATGTCTCCGGGGCGGGGGACACCACGGCCGCCGTCTATACCTTGGCCCTCCTGGCCGGGGCCACACACGTCGAGGCCGCCTGCCTCGGCAACCTTGCCGGAGGCGTCGTGGTCGGCAAGGTCGGCGTCGCGCCGAGTCTCAACAACCGGGATTTCCAGGCGCTGGCGACGGACGAGCTTATCAGAACTACAGTTCGGGAGGGACGTCTCGGAACGGCCATGGCCCCCCGGCGCGAGTTGCCCAAGGTCGAGGTGGACCGCATTATCGCCTACCTGCGATCGCTTCCTGATGATCCCGCCCGCGTGGAACAGTTCCCCCTGGATGCCGGCAGACGCGCCACCGGCGACGTCGAGAGCGGCAGGACGAACTACGGCGCCTATTGCTCTCCCTGCCACGGCCCCACAGGTGGAGGCTATACGGAACTGGGCTCGGCTCCAGGAATCGGACTGCCGGGATTCCTCAAGACTGCCACGGATGACTACATCATCCACACGGTCAGCCGCGGCCGCATGGGGACATCCATGCGCTCCTTTCTGGGGGCCGGTGGATTGGCGAACCTCAGCGAGCAGGACATAGAGGATATCGTCGTCTTTCTCCGCAACCGGGATCCGGCGGGCAAGCCCCAGTTCTCGGAGAGGCTGGGGGAGGAGGCGTTCAACCGAAACTGCGCCTCCTGCCATCAGCCGGGGGGCGTGGGCCTCGTCGGCATAGCCCCGAGTCTGAGCAGTCCGGAATTCCTGTCGCTTGCCTCCGACGACTTCATCCGCCGCACGGTGCGCAAGGGCCGTCGCGGTACGACCATGGTGTCGAGACCGCTTCTCACCGACTGGGAGCTTGACGCCATTATCGAGTATCTGCGCGCGCTGCCGACAGCCGGCAAGAGCGATCTGACGGTCGATGAAACCAGGCAGTCCACCGGAGATCCGGATCTCGGCCGTGAGAATTTCGGCACCTACTGCGCCCCCTGCCACGGCCCCCAGGGAGAGGGATACGCCAGGGGCGGATCGGGCCCGGGGATAGGGTTGCCCAGCTTTCTGGCCTCCGCGTCCGACGACTACATATTCAAGACCGTCACGCACGGCCGCACGGGGACGTCAATGCGGCCCTTCACGGGTCCTCGGGGGCTGGTGCAGCTGGAGGAGCAGGACGTACACGACATTATCGCCTTCCTGCGAAATCGAGCCGTATTGCCGTGATATGCGCGATCGATGGCGCCGGTAGTTGAGAAATCGCCCAGAGCGGGTTGAGCCCGATTTGCCGTCGGGCGGTCAAACGTGAAAAATCAAGAATAGAGAGGACTCCATGGAACGACGGCAATTCATCAAAACCGCAGCCGCAGCCGCAGCCGTAGCAGGCGTGGCTACGGACAAGGGATGGGCGATCCCCTCGGGGGGAGAGTACACGCTGGAAAAAAAGACGGCGCCCACCGACCTGCTGGCGGCTTGCCCCTACTGCGGCGTGGGCTGCGGCACCATCATCAAGACCGAGAACGGCCGCATCACCAATATCGTTCCGGACAAGGACCACCCCACCAACAAGGGGCTACAGTGCATAAAAGGACTGACCTCGGCAGAGGCCATCTACGTGGACCGGCTGACTGTACCCCTGATCCGCAAGGACATGAGCGATCCGGCTACCGGGCACGTGTCGGCCACCAAAGGCTCGTACGACAGATCCCTCTTCCGCGAGGCCTCCTGGGAAGAGGCGGAGGAGCTGATAGCGGACAAGATAGTGGAGATCGTCAAGCGAAAGGGCGGCAACGCCGTGGGTCTGTATGGCTCCGGGCAGCTCACCGTGGAAGGGCAGTGGCTGGAGAATGTATTCATGAAGGGCGTACTCGGCTCGCACACGATCGAGGCCAACGCCCGCATGTGCATGACCTCGGCGGTTACGGGCTATATCAAGAGCCTCGGTTCCGACACACCCCCCAGCAGCTACGACGACATCGAGATGGCGGACATGATCACCTTCTGGGGGCACAACTCCCGAGGATCCCACCCGATCCTCTACTGGCGGGTGGCCGACCATAAGGCAAAATCCGGCATCCCCACGCTCGTGGTCGATCCGCGCCGCACTGGCACGGTACAGGGGCTGGAGGATGTCAACCCGGGCAACAGCCATCACTTCTCCACCATCAACGGCGACATTTCAATCCTCAACGCGCTGGCTTACGCCATCCTGGAGAAGCATTCCGACGCGGCGGCCTGGGACTTCCTGAAGGACCACACTGCCGGCTGGGAAACCTATGTCGAAGAGGTGAAGCGCGGTTACAATCCCCGACAGGTCGAGGACCGAACCATGGTCCCGGCCGAGAGCATCTACGAGGTGGCAGCCCTATGGGCGGAGGCCAGCATCAAGGGGCGTCAGCGCGGCAGGGGTGGGGTGCTCTCCTTCTGGGGGATCGGCTACAACCAGCACCTGCACGGACAGAATAATACTGTGAGTCTCATCAACCTCATGGCTCTCACCGGCAATATCGGGCGCATGGGATGCGGCCCTCATTCGCAGACGGGCCAACCCAATGCCATGGGGGAGCGCCTCACTGGTGGTCTCACCGGGCGGCTACCCTTCAACGAGGGGATCAAGAATACCAGTCACCGCAACTGGATAGCCGACAAATGGGGTGTCCCCAGGGACAGGCTGGACCAGGTGGCGGAGCTGTCCAATACAGGCATGGCCGTGGGCATGATGGAGCGCGCGCTGAAGGGGGAGGTGGAGGCGATGTTCCTCATCTACGCCACCCATATCGACCTGCCCGACGCCTACAACCTGTCGCGCCCGGCGCTGACCAAGATGTTCACTGTCGTCCAGGAGATCTACACCCAGGCGCCCAACAACCTCTACGCCGACATCATCCTGCCAGCAGCCACATGGGGCGAGTGGGTGGGCGGCACCTATATCCAGTCGGAGCGGCGCTTCTATGTTACGGACGGAACGGCCAACCCGGTCAAGGGTACGCGTCCAGACATGGATATGGTCATCGACAAGGGCAAGCTGATCGCCTCCAAGCTCGGGCTGGACGCCGACAGGATCTTCCCCTACGAGCGCAAGGCGAACGGCTACTACGATCCGGAGGAGGTCTTCCGCGATTTCCTGCGGGCCTCTCAGGGTACGGACGCCGACATGGCCGGCCTGCTGGCAGTGGAAGAGCAGACCGGGGAGAGCCCGTACGAGCAGATCCGCAAACTGCGGGGGATCCAGTGGCCAGCTCCGACGGCGGAGATCGCCAAGCACGGCGGCACGGCGCGACGCTATATGCAGCAGGAGGGACCGTGGGCGGGCAGGCCGTACGGGGACTTCCGCCACAAGGACGGCAAACTCCACATCCATATGTGCCAACAGGATTATTCCCAGTACCGTCAGGTTACGGACGAACTGGCCAAGGCCGGAACCGATCCCGACTTCTACATGATCGACCACTACGATCTGCTGGTGAAGGCTCGCGACATGGGCCTGACGCCGGAACTGCCGCACGAGGAATTCCTGGGCAGGAAGATCGGCGACTGCCCGCAGGACAAGTTTCCCTTCTGGTGGGCGACGGGCGTGGTGTACGAACACTTCCACACCTCCAAGACGATCCGGGCCGGTACCACCAAGAAGCTGGTGCCCGAGATGTACGTGGAGATGCACCCGGAGGACGCCGAGGAGCTGGGTGTAAAGGACGGACAGTGGGTGAAGGTCACCACGAGGCGGGGAAGCCTCGAGGCGCGGGTCTCCATCGGTCTGGATTCGGTGGTCAAGCCGGCGCGCAATACCGTGCCGAAGGGGTTCCTCTTCAGTCCGTGGAATCTGTCGGTAGCCGATTCCGCCGATCCCAAGATCAACAGGTGGCTGGCCAACGGCACCACCCACCGCGCTTTCGACCCTGTGTCCGGTCAGGTGGACTTCAAGAAGTGCGCCGCCCGGGTCGAGGTCATCGGATAGGCCGGGGTGGGCCCGGAGCTCCCGACGCCAGGGGATGGTTGAGCCTTTTCGTCGTGGCCGACCGGGGCCCACCCTTGTCCGTGTAGAGTTACAGGATCGGCAAGAGCACATCGCCGAGCCGCATTCGTTTTGAGCTGAGGAGTCCCATGCTCTCAGGACTGACCCGATTCGCACAGAGCTTGGCCGCGGTCGAGCGGCGGGGATTCCTGCTGTCCTTCCTGGTTGGTCTCGCCATCACCGCTTTGCTGCCGTTTCTGGACTGGTTGCCTCTGCGACAGTCCTCCGGCCTCAAGCGCTTTCTGCGGCCTCCCGGCGCCGTCGACGAGGAGGACTTCCTTTCCAAGTGCATTCGTTGCGGGCAGTGCGCCAATGTCTGCCCCAACAAGTGCATCTCCCTCTTCGGCCTCGAGGACGGGCTGGAGAATCTGGCGACACCCCGCATCAGCGCCCGCGCCCGGGCGTGTATTCTCTGCATGGCCTGCACGCAGGTCTGCCCTACGGGCGCGCTGGCAAAGCTGGAGCCCACCGAAGAGGGGAGGACGGCGGTGGCCATGGGCACGGCATTCGTGTCCGAAGACATCTGCTACTCTTTTCACGGGCGCACTTGTGGAGCCTGCTACCACGCCTGTCCTCTGCCGGGCAAGGCGATAACCCTCGGCTTGTACGAGCAGCCGCACGTCCACGCCGATCAGTGCGTCGGCTGCGGGCTTTGCGAGCAGGCCTGCATCCACCTGCCGCAGGCAATCAGGGTCGTGCCGCGGTCCGAGTTAGAGAGAGAGGCACCGACAGCTCTCGCGGTCGAGCCGATGCGCGGATTGCCGCGTCAGGATGGGGCGTGATGCAGGGCATCACCGGCATGGAGTGCGACAATTGCCTGGCGTGCATGAGCATCTGTCCGCCGGACGCCCTCCACGTCGCCCTCTCTCCGCGGAGAGGGCTCGCGGCCACCGTAACCCGAACGGTCCCGCTGGAGAAGACGTGAAGCCGCCGAACCCAGGCCATGTGGAGCTGCCGGTCCCGGCCGACGCCAGCCGCCTCCCACCGGGCAGATTGCCCACCGGGAAGCTGTTGCTGGCGCTGTCGGTGGTGACGCGCTTCTCTACCGTGCTGCTGCTGTGCTGTCTGGCCATGTGGACGGAGTATCTGAACCTGAAGGTGGGGTATAACCACCCCCGCCTGGTGGAGCTGAGCTCGGGCCGCGCCATGCGTCTGTTCTACGAGGCGTCGGAGTGGTTTTTCGGTCTTCTCGGCGATCCCCTGGTCACGGCGCAGAGCAACGCCGGCATGACTTGGTCCATCCGCATTCTGGGTGTTCCCTTCACCAATCCAGTCGCGCTGTCGTCGATGCTCGTCGCCGAAGGCGGCGCTCCCCTCGGCTTTATCGTCGGCGCGGTCGTTCCCCTGGCGACTGCCCTGCTGCTGGGCAGAGTGTTCTGCAGCTACGTCTGTCCGGCATCGCTCCTGTTTTTCACCATCGGGCGCGTGCGCCGAGCGCTGGGCCCGTACCTTTATTTTCCCGACGTGCACGTGGGTAGAGGGGCGGCGTGGGGTGTTCTCCTGGGAGGGCTGGCACTGGCGGCAGTTTACGGTCACGGCGTATGGACGCTGATTCTGCCCTACTTCGCCATGGGGCAGACGATCTTTCACGGTATCGCCCTGGGCGTCCTCTCGGTGTCCGTGGCCAGCCTGCTGCTCTTCGTCTCCCTCGACCTGTTCGTCGGCTATCGGTTCACCTGCAGGAACCTGTGTCCCACCGGCCGATTGCTGGGCGCCGTGGGCCGCCGGCCGCTGGTCTCCGTGCGCCGCCAGTCGGAGCGCTGTGTCGATCGGTGCACCTCCTGCGCCGACGTCTGTCCCTTTGAGGTGGACCCGAAGGCGGATGAGACACGCGACTGTTCCCTGTGCGGTGCCTGCCTCGTCATCTGTCCGACCCAGTGTCTGAGCGTCGGGAGAGGATGAGGGATGAGCACAGGCCTTCCAACCGCGCCACTCCCGTCGCCGCGAGCGCTGGCTTTGGCTGTCATACGGCGGTTGCCGTCAAGAACGAAATGGCGCCTGGGTCTGGCAGCCGCGGCGGCGGTCCTGTCTGGGGCGGGCCCGGTCCAGTTAGATGCCCACCACTTCAAGGGACTGCCCCATTTCAATTACTTCGAGAATTACCCGCAGATCCCGCAGGAGGAGTTCGTCGGTCAGGCTGGACGCTTCGAGTTCTCCCTCGTGCTCTACGATTTCCAGGGCCTCAACCAGCAGGACATGGTGCAACCTGAGGACGCTCGCCTTTTCCTGATCGCCTTCGATCTGCTGGCCAACACGGTCTACGGCGGGCCGGCGAGTCTGGAGATTCTCGATGGCGACGAACCGCTGGTGACGTCGGAGGTGGAGGGGGCACAGGAGGAGAATGTCTACCACATCCACGCTACGCTGCCCGCCTCCGGAGACTACTCCCTGCGCGTCAGCCTGCTCGATGTCGACCTCTCGGCGGAAATCCCCTTCGAGCTCTCGTCACAGAAGGTGGCCTGGGGCCAATGGATCGCAGCGGGCTTGCTGGGGCTGCTGGCCATCGCCGCGGCGGGCGCACGTCGGGCGAGGGTCGTGCAGGACCGCCGGGCGCAGCGATGATGGACGGCATGGGAATGGCCGACGGCGCCGCTCACGCCATGGCCGGAATCCCCACGTGGATGGCCATCGGGGCAGTGGGAGTCATCATTCTCGCCTCGCACCTGCTCCTCACGCGGGATGGCGACCGCGCGAAGGGAGGCAGTGAGAGGGCGGGCGGGGGCAGGACAAACCAGAAGGGGGAAGTTCCCCTCTACAGCCGCCTCGGTCTTCTGGGCGTGGGCCCCCTCAAGCGGATGGTGCGTCTCTCCTTCTTCCCCATCCTCGTGCAGTCCCTCTCCATCCTCATCTTCCTCGGTATCCTCGGCGCCGGCATCTTCGGAAGTCAACGCTACAACATCGCCACCGTGCTCACCTGGACCTGGTGGTGGGCGCTGCTGATTTTCGTCATCCTCGTCGTCGGCAAGGGTTTCTGCGCCATCTGTCCCTGGGAGGGGCTGGCGTCACTGGTCACCTCCCTGTCGCTGCGCAGCCGCATCAAGCAAATCGGCTTCGAGCTGAAGTGGCCCGAGTGGGGGAGGAACCTGTACCCGGCCCTCATTCTTTTTGTCATTCTCACCTGGTTCGAGCTCGGATACGACGCCACCCACTCTCCTTCTACCACGGCCATCATGGGTATGGCCATGGCAGGTATGGCCATACTCTCAGCCATGGTGTTCGAGAAACGGGGATATTGCCGCTACGCCTGCCTGGTGGGTCGGGTCAGCGGCCTCTACGCCCAGTTCAGCCCACTGGAGCTGCGGCCGACGTCGCGCTCGGTCTGCAACAGTTGTCAGACGGTGGACTGTGTCAAAGGGAACGACACGGCCACCGGTTGCCCGACCGGACTGTTCCCCGGCCACATCCTGGAAAATACCTACTGCACCCTGTGCACGGAGTGCATCCGCGGTTGTCCCCACGACAACCTCGACATCAACATGAGGCCGCCGGCGACGGACCTGCTGCGGTCGAAGAGGCGCTACCGCTGGGACGAGGCGGTGATGGCCATGGTGTTGCTGGCGCTCACGAGCTTTCACGGCATGACCATGACGCAGAACTGGGCTAGCGTCACCGACTGGTTGCGGGTGCAAACCGGACTCGGGCAGCTGCCGGTCTTCACCGCTCTCATGGTCGTCCTGGTCCTTCTCCCTCTGTTCGTGTTCTGGATCGGCGCCGAGGCGTCGCGCCTACTGGCGGGAGACTCTTCGGCAACCAGCGGATGGATTTTCAGGTACGTTGCCAACGCTGTCCTGCCCGTCGCCCTCTTTTACCACCTGGCTCACAACGGCATGCACTTCTTCACAGAAGCGCAGAACCTGATCCCCCTGTTGAGCGATCCCCTGGGATTCGGCTGGAATCTCTTCGGCACCGCCGGCATCGTCTACGCTCCCCTGCTGTCACTGCAGACGATCTGGTGGATCCAGGTTGCCCTGATAGTAACCGGGCATATTTTTAGTGTGGCCGTCGCCAGCCGCATTGGACGCACCCTCTTCACCACCCGGCGAATCGCCCTGCGTGGACTCACCCCGCTGGTATTCACCATGGTCCTGTACTCAAGCTTCAGTATCTGGCTCATCGCCCAGCCCATGGTCATGCGCTCGGGGATGTGAAAGGCTGCTTTCGCATCATGGCAGCGAAGCTATCAAGGAGGCAGTTCTTCAGGCTGGGGATGGGCGATGTCGCCGAAGGTCTGGGGAAACCACAGACAGCGGATGAAACCGCGCCGCCGCCACTTCCGCTGCGGCCCCCGTTGGCGATCGCGGAAGCGAACTTCGCAACGACGTGCGAGCGCTGCCACAGATGCTCCGATGCCTGCCCGTTCGACGTCATCGAACATCTCGGACCTGCATCGGGGCCAGGGGAGGACACGCCCGTTCTGGATTTGGAGAAGTCGCCCTGTCGCTGGTGCGCGGACATGCCCTGCGCCCGCGCCTGCCCCAGTGGCGCTCTCGCCTTTGGCCCGGAGGAGAGCGTTCCACCCATTGGCACGGCGGTTCTCGCTCTGTCCACCTGTCTCGCCACCGAGGGCGTTCTGTGCGACGAGTGCGCCGTCGTATGCCCCAGCGAGGTGAAGGCCATCACCATGGAGGGCAGGATGCCCGTCCTGGATCAGACGCGCTGTGTCGGCTGTGGTCTTTGCGCCTTCCACTGTCCCTCTACGCCAGTGTCGATTCAAACCGTCTCTCACCAGCGACGAGGCTGATCGCGTCGGTGATCTGAGCCATGGAAAGAAGCATCTTCCACAGATGGCCCATCCCGATCCGGACCAAGCTCCTCGTCCTCGTGATGGGAACCGCCTGTCTGCCCGTTCTCGCCCTGGCCTTGGTGTATTACCAGTTTGCGGTCGAGTCCCTGCGCCAGCGGGCCCAGGATCGGGCGATGGCCCAGGTGAGGGTTACGTCCGAGCGGATCCACAACCTCGGCGCTTCGGTCAGGGAAGACCTCACGCTTCTGGCTGGCGCACCTCAGTTCGAGTCGATCGCAAGAGATGGCGATTCCAGTTGGCACAGGGCAGTGCTCGCACACCTGTTCGAGACTTTTTCCGCCACCCACGGGGATTTCGAGCAGGTCCGTTTCATTTTGGCAGACGGCATGGAGGCGGTGAGGGTGAACCGGAGGGGAGAAGAGATCACGGTTGTTCCCGACCAGATGCTGCAGAACAAGGCACTGCGCTATTACTTTCAGGAGATCATGGCCCTGCAACAGGGGCAGGTGTACGTGTCCTCCATCGATCTGAATGTGGAGTGGGGGCGCATCGAGGAACCGAAGAGGTCGATTATCCGCTTCGGGACGCCCCTGTTTTCGCCTTCTGGCGAGCCGCGGGGAGCGATCGTGCTGAACCTGTTAGGAGAGCACCTGTTGAACCGTCTGGAAAGGGTCAATATAGAGGAGGGCCGCCGGATCTGGATCTCCGACGAAGAGGGAGTCATGCTCGCCGCGGGGAGAGCGGACGGCAGAGGAGGGCTCTCCTTTACCCTGGAGCGCGAGCGCGGTCTTCCCGGGGAGTTTCCCGCGGAGGCGTTGAGAGATGCGCTGGAGACCGAAGTAGGCGTGTTTTCGCTTTCCGACGGAGCCCTGGTCGCCCACACCTCGGTGGTGCCCAGCAGCGATATTCCCCGGCGCTACTGGAAGATCTTCATCAGCGTTCCGGCTGCCGCAATGACCGGGGACGTCTCGGAGCTCACCTATCTGTTCTTGACGATTCTCGCCGGGACCCTGGGAATCGCCGTCCTCATCGGCGTCCTGGTGGCGAGGCACTTCGTGCAGCCCATCGACGATCTGAAGGCGGGTACGCGGGCCCTGGCGAAGGGCGACTACGACGTGAAGCTCGAGATCTTGACCAACGACGAGATCGAGGAGCTCGCCTACGATTTCCAGGACATGGCGGGACAGCTCAAGGCGAAGGACGAGAGCATCCATCGTCACAACGACGAGCTGGAGGAAACCGTCGCCCTTCGCTCCAAGGAGATTGTCGAGGAGAAACAGAAGCTGGACAGTATCGTGGATTCGCTCGGCGCTGCCCTGGCCCTCATAGACACTAACTTTGTCATACGCTGGCACAACAATATGTTGGAGGAGTGGTATGGAGAGTCGCTCGTTGGTCGTCACTGCTGTGATGTGTACAGGCCGGGGAAGGGCGAGTGTGAAAACTGCGGCCTGCAGGCGGCGCTGAGACAAGGACGGGGACTGGCGCAAGAGGGGTCGCTGTGG
>CAZJDV010000058.1:0-4648 GCA_964544865.1 uncultured Dehalococcoidia bacterium
GTTTCCCGCGCTGAGCGCCAGATGCTCGATGACGAAAGCCGTCCGACGTTCGACCGGCATCTCGGGCACCTTCACCACCTCGTAACCCAGGTCTCGATAGGCAGCCTCGATCGCCAGGTGCAATCTTGCGGCTACTTCCGGGTCCTCTCTGCGGACCAGGTCGGTGCCGTAGCCTTCCAGCGGCTCCACAAGGAAAGCGATGGCGTAGCGCCCGCGGGCGTGTTGGAGCAGCTCCCGGAAGACGCCGAGTCCCTGGACCCTAAGGTAGGCGATCCCGTCCGGGACGCCCCTGTCCATGAAAACGACCGGACCGCCGGACATTCTCTCCCTCTCGAGTTGAAGTGCGAGAACGCTCCGCTGAAATGCGGGTTGATCCCTCCACGGAAGCAGGTCGGTGCCCAAGCGCAACTGCTCGTCGATAATGTCACGGGCGGCCTCCCTTACCGTCGGGTAGCCTGCCGCGGCAAGCCGTCGCAGAAGCGTGGTCTTGCCAACTCCCGGACCGCCGGTCAGGACGAACCGCCTGTCCGCCGGACCTGCAGGCGGACCGTGAATTGACCGTTTCCGCACGGAGCGTCGCATCCTCTTGGTCCTCTGCTCCCGGGTCGTCCGCTAACATGTTAGGACGCATGGGCAGATCGGTCAACACAGGAGGTGCGGATATCTGGGCATAGCCCGCTGACACGCGATGTTGACAGGCCGCCGGGCCGCGGATACCCTGTGTTCTCGTGACTCAACGTTCCGATTGATGTTCGCGGAGCGTCTTCACGGCCGGTCGTCCAAACTTCAATGCGGCTTGAGAGCGTTCTCGGGCTAGCTCCAAAAGGAAGCAGTAATGCCGAAAGCGAAATGGTACAAGGGAAACATACACACCCATACCACCGAGTCGGATGGCGACGCCGAGCCCGAGAAGGTCGTCGGATGGTACCGCCGCCACGGGTACGACTTCCTGGTCCTCAGCGACCACAACCACCTGACGCTGTTTGAGTACGGCGCGGGAAAGCGCCGGTTCAAACGGCCGCTCATGATCCCGGGCGAGGAGATATCCGCCAACATCAAGAACGGCACGGTCCCCATACACATCAACGGTATCGGGGTCTCCCGAGTGGTCGAACCCGTGGACGCAGGTGAAATCGTGCCGACCATCCAGGCCAACGTCGACGCCATACTGCAGGCCGGTGGCATCGCGTCCATCAACCATCCGAATTTCAGGTGGGCCTTCGATCATGAGGCCATAAGCCAGGTCGTTGGCGCCAGCCTGCTCGAGGTCTTCAACGGCCATCCCGGCACCAACGTCTACGGCGGTCCCGGCAAATACAGCTACGACGAGATATGGGACGGCGTGCTCACCGCGGGCAGGGCGATATTTGGCGTGGCCACGGACGACTCGCACCGGTACCACGATTTTGAGCCGAAGATGAGCAACCCCGGACGCGGCTGGGTCGTTGTGCGCGCCACGGAGCTCTCGAAGGAGGCGATAGTCGATAGCCTCGCCTCCGGTTCGTTCTACGCCTCCACCGGGGTTTCCCTCAGTGATCTGGAGGTCTCGCGAGAGGTCGTCAGCATGTGCGTTGAGCAGGACAAGGACTTCATCTACGAGACGAGGTTCACGGCGAAGGGCGGGCGGCTGCTGTCCGCGGTCGTCGGCGCCGAAGCCGCCTACCGTATTCGAGGGGACGAAGGCTACGTCCGGGCGACGGTCAACGCGTCGTCGGGCGCCCGGGCGTGGACCCAGCCCGTGTTCCTGCACACCTGAGTTCGTGTTGATGAGACCAGCCGAGGAGCACGCAAAGCCCCAGAGTCGTGGGAGGAATGTAACATATGTCGGACACCAATTGGTATAAGGGCAATATCCACACCCACACGACCGAGTCGGACGGCGACGCCGATCCGAAGACCGTCGTCCGGTGGTACCGCCGCCACGCCTACGACTTTCTGGTGCTTAGCGATCACAACCACCGGACCATTCTGGATTACGGCGATGGCACGCGCCGGCCCGGAAAGCCGCTCATGATACCCGGAGAAGAGGTCTCCGTAAGAATCCGGAACGGCACGGTCCCTATTCACATCAACGGCATAGGCATCACCAGGCTCGTCGAGCCAATCGACGCCGGCGGCATCGTCGCCACCCTCCAAGCCAACGTGGACGCCATCGTCCAGGCGGGAGGTATCGCCTCGATCAACCATCCCAACTACCAGTGGGCCTTCGACCATGAATCGATACGGCAGGTGACCGGGGCCAGCCTCCTGGAGGTCTTCAACGGCGTGGCGGTGGCGAACGTAAACGGCGCCCCCGGCAAGCCCGGGTACGAGGAGATCTGGGACGGGGTGCTCAGCGCGGGCAAGGTCATATTCGGCGTCGCCACCGACGACTCCCACAACTACAGCGACTTTGGCTACGGCATGGCGAATCCGGGGCGTGGCTGGGTGGTGGTCAGCGCCGCAGAGCTTACGGCGGACACCATCGTGGACTCGCTGGCCTCCGGGGACTTCTACTCGTCCACCGGTGTGTCCCTCGCGGAGCTCGACACGTCTCCGAGTTCTGTCCACTTGAGGATCGAGCAGGAGACCAGCCTGATCTACACCACCAGGTTCACGGGACAGGGCGGGAACCTCCTCGCCGAGGTGGAAGGACTAGAGGCCGAGTACAGCATCCGTGGCGACGAGGGCTACGTCCGCGCGACGGTCGTAAGCTCGGGCAACACTAAGGCTTGGACCCAGCCGGTTTTGCCGCGGGCGTAGTACGCTAGGGACGCACTAGGCATTTTGGCACGCGTTGGGGCGTTCAACCGAACGCCCCGCTTGCTAGACCGGGTTGTCTTTAAACGTGATCTTGACGTTCTCGCGGGGGGCCTTGCCTATTTCCACGAGGGCGTTCTCGATCACCTTGGCGATCTTGTCCTTCTGCTCCTGGGTCCTGCCCGCGTTCCAGTCGATCGTGACGTCTGGCATACCTGGCCTCCTCCGTTCTTTTGGGTCGCGGATATTGTAGCAGTAAGGGCTCGGATGGACAAAGGGCCGGGTTCCGCCCGCCGGCGACGCGTTGACCGGTCCGCGCGGCTCGTCCATGCCACCCATGCCTAGAGGTAAGACATGCGAAAGGCCAGAGTCGGGGTCATCGGCGCCGGATGGTGGCCACCCAGGCGCACATCCCCAGCCTTCGCACGTACGAAAAGGCCGACCTTGTGGGCATCGCCGACCCGAATCCCGAGAAGCTGATAGCCGCCGCCCACTACGAGGTGGACAGGACTTGCGAGGACTATCGCTCCGGAAGGTCGAGGGTGTGGTGATCGCCGATCCGCACGCCTTCCACTAAGAGATCGCACACGACGCTCTGGACGCCGGCGTCCATGCCTTTGTGGAGAAGCCGATGGTCCTGACGGCCGCCCACGCGTGGGATCTAGTGGAGCAGGCCCACAAGAAGGAACTCGAGCTGATGGTCGGGACCTCCTTCCAGTTCACCAGCCATGCCCGCAGGGTCCGGGAGATCGTCCAGTCCGGAGGCATCGGAGACCTGCTGTACGTGTCGGGGCTGTTCGCGTCCATGCTGGAGTCGTTTCTGAGAAGCCGCCCCAGAGACTACGCCTCGGTCTTCGAATATCCCGTGACCGGCCCGGCGCCCAACACCTACTCGGACCCGAGCATCGCCGGTGGAGGCCAGGGGCAGACGCAGATCTCCCACGCGATGTTTGATAGTGTTCTGGGTGACCGGCCGCAGGGCGATGGAGGCCTTCGCGTGCATGGAGAACCTCGATCTGCAGGTCGACCTCGTCGACGCCATCAGCTATCGAATGGACAGCGGCGCCATAGGCATGATGGGGGCGGCCGGCAGCCTGCGTCCCGGCCAGGACCAGGAGTTCAGGTACTACGGTACGAATGAGCAGATCCGGCAGGACATCATACACGGCAAGGCCGACGTCTACTACAACGACGGCACGTCCAAGGTCTTCCCCGACCTCACCGAGGACGACATCTACCCGGCCCACCTGCCATCCCGTACTCTGGCGGACCTCATGCTCGGCGAGGGAGTGAACCTGGCTCCGGGGCGGGTCGCGGAGCACACGGTGGAGCTGCTGCAGGCCGCCTACCGGTCTGCCGGGACCGGCATGGCGGTGAAGGTCGAGGACCTGGACGGGAACGGCGCACTCCGTTCCCGTCAGATGCGGTAGAGCCGCTCCGCGTTGCCGGAGAACATGGCGGTCTGCTCGTCCTGGCTGAACGCCGCGATGACCTCCTCGTTGGCGTCGCGGGTCTCGGCGATGAAGTCCTCGGCCACGAAGTTCACGCCCTTGATACCGTCGAGCCGCTCGCCGAGCTGCGGATGGACCGAATCCGGCTGCAGCCACGAGTAGTAGAGATCAGGGTGCCCGAGATCCCAATAGTGGACGTGAGAGTCGACGAATTCGAGTCTGCCCATGGTCCGTCTCCTGGCGAGCTGATTACGCAGGGGTTGGATTGGGAAACTACGACGGCCTGACCCGCTACGCGCCGCTTCCCGAGGGCGACCAGAATCCCAGGAACCCTTCCGCCACAGCCGTCGGCGCCCGGCCTCCGTCCGCGTCGGCGACCAGTACCGCGGCCTCGCTAGCAGGCGGCAGCGCGGCGCGCGCCTTGTGATAGCCGAGAGCGCCGGAGAAGATGAGGCTGC
>CAZJDV010000058.1:4658-16775 GCA_964544865.1 uncultured Dehalococcoidia bacterium
GGACCAGGGATCGTGGGACTGGACGTACTGGTCGAAGAACATGTAGGCGGTAAGCTGCTCTTCCGTAGGCCGGAAATCAGCCAGGTACAGCACGGAGCCGCTCCTCACGTCGACGACCGCCCACCGCACCGAGCCTTCGGCTCTCTCCGACGGGGTGATAAAGGCGATCTCGCCGCCGCCTGGAGACCAGTAGAAGCAGAGGATGAGCCCGTCCGCCAGAAGTCGCTCGCCGCCTCCGTCGGGGTCGACCATCCACAGCCCGCCGTAAAAGCGCGAGCGCCCCTTGAGTCCGCTCACCAGGCCTATTGATCCGCCGTCGGGGCTCCACGCGAACGCGGCGCTGCCATCAATCTCCAGCACCTGGGCCGCGCCGCCTCCCTCCGTGTCCCCGGTCAGCAGCGCCTGGCGGCTGTCGGAGCCCTCATTCAGGAGCGCCATGCGACTTGTAACAGGCGACCAGGATGGGGCCATGTAACTCCGGGACGTCCCCGGCACCCTCACCATGCCCCGGTCTCCGCGGAAGTCCAGCAGATAGTGGTCTTGCCCGCTGTGCACCAACAGGAATCGGGAGTCTGGCGACCAGGAGAGGAACAGCGGTGCCCCATCGATGACACGCTTTGGAGGCTCATCTCCGGCGAGGTCGGCGACGAAGAGGGCCATTCCGGCCGGCCACGTCCTGGCGACGAACGCCAGTTTCTCGCCGTTCGGTGACCAGAGGGCATAGTGCGGTGTGCTTGGCGCAATGCCGTCGGCGCCGGGCTCGTTGGCGAACACGGCCCTCCCCGGACCCTCGCCCAGGTCGTGGACATAGAGCCGGATGTGCCCGCTGCCGTTGCTCCCCGAGGTCATGCCCGAGAACGCCACATGAGTGCCGCCGGGCGACCAGACCGGCCATGTGCACGCCTTGCTGCCGGCCTCGAGGAGGCGCGGCCGGCCCCCATTGGGGTCGGCCACGTACACCTGATGGTTCGCGTCGACGTAAGCTATCATGTCTTTTCGGTAGTTCCCATCCTCATCGTGCGCCCATCGCCCGGTAGGGCGCCGGGCTACCGGCGGTCAACCGCTCGATCAGGTCTCGGTCGTACGGGAGGTCGATGGCCGGGCGGAGCCACGGATCGACGGGAGGGCGCGACAGAGGAAGCCGGGCCATCAACCCGTTGTACGCGCTCTCCGCGAGGGACGGTAGCGACGTCACATCCTCCGCATTGTATCGGATGAGGGTTTCGAGCGCCCCTGAATCGCCACCGCGCCATAGACTCCACATCCGCACCGCGTCGAAACCGCTGAGACCGGCCAGCTCCGATGGCCTGCCTGCCTCCAAGTCAGCCTCGATGGCCTTCAGCCCTCCTCTGTATCCCAGCCGCCGCAGTGGATACCGCAGGTCGAAGTGGGCCACATGTCCGAACAGCCGCCCGAAATGGTACTCCAGAAAGGGCAGGTCGAACGAAGCGCCGTTGAACGTGACTATGAGGGTATACCTTTCCAGGGCCTCCCTGAGGTCTTCCAGGTTCTCGTCCCGAACGTATGACTTGTATCCGTCCGAGTCCAGAATCCCCACCATCGTCACGTAGCTATGCACCGGGGACAGGCCGGTGGTCTCGATGTCCAGAAACGCCGCGCGGTGTCGAAAGTCGGCGTAGGTCCTCCACTGCTCGCCCGAAGGCAGGCAGGAGTCGAAGAACCCTCCGTCCAGGTCATCCAGGCGGGTCCGGCACACCTCCAGGTAGCGGGCGAGCTCCGGCTGTCTGCCGCTCAGAGCCAGCGGCAGACAGCTCGCCCCGGCGAAATCGCTCCAGTCAAGAATGCCCATCTCCCAAATCGCCCTCTCGGTCACCGCTCCGACGCCGGGCAGGTGGACGAATGTCTGAGATAGCACCGCTCGAAGGCCTCCGGAATCGCTGGCTCTTCCGCAAGTGTAGCGGCGGGACGTGCCGCTGTCTAGCGCACGGCCTTTGGCGCCAGCGTCTCTTCCATATCAGCGACTCGCTCGTGCCGGCCTGAGTACGACGAGCGCACCACCCCGAGTAGTTGCCTGTTGATCCAACGCGCCGGCCCATCTCCGTTGATGTTGCCCAACTCTCCTTCGTATACCGTGTAATGAGCCCGTGCCTGGAGTGGACGAAAACCGCGTTGCCGCCATCGACCGTATTTGGGACTAGCAACTAGATTCCACGTAGTATTGGGATACGGTTGCTTGGTTAGACGAGGCATGGACCGGCAAATCGAGGTCTGTAGGTCAGAGGTGCGAATGTGGGTTAGCGCAGGGTGGGCATGATTGACACACGAAGTGGACCGAAGGGATGTCTGGCGCTGGGGATCGTGCTCGTGGCTCTTATGTCAGCCGCTTGCGGTTCGAATTCTGAGACGACCAGCCCACTCACCGCGGAGTCCATGCCGTCGTAAGCACCAGCCGGGGCGAGCCCGCAAGTGATCGCCACGCTGACCCCGTCGCCTGCCACTACGGTGAGTCCGCCCCCAGTCGCAGTCACGGAGGCACCGGCCGCCGACCCCACTAAGGCCGCTGCGACGGTTGCCGCCGTTCCCTCAGTAGGCGCGGAGTCCCCATCTCAAGCCCGCCAAGATTTACTGACGGTGACCATCGTGAACTTTGCCCACGAGAACTTGAGCGTGCGGACGGGTACTACGGTGACGTGGGTCAACGATGACCGAGCCTCTCATACCACCACGTCAGGCGCTCAAGGCGAACAGACCCATATTTGGGACAGCGGCAACCTCGTGCAGAGCGCGACGTTCTCGTTCACATTCAACGAGGTGGGGACGTTCCCCTATTTCTGCTCGATTCACCCGGCGATGATCGCCACGGTGACTGTAACGGATGAAACTGCAGCCGTAGCCGACCCAGCCTCCGCCACTCCGACGCCGTCGCCCGCGCCCTTGGCGCCAAGCGCCACGCCCAGTCCGACACCTACGAAAGAGCCCACGTCGACGTCTGTATCGCCAACCTCGACCGCAACGCCGGCGCCCGCCACTATCACGGTTGTCGAGGCGGAGGGCGATGCATCGGTGCCCACGGTTACACCCGTGCCACCCACATCCACGCCGACGCCCGCACCCACGGAGACACCCGTGCCGCCCACATCCACGCCGGCGCCCACTCCCACCGCGACGCCGCTACCGCCCACGGCCACACCCACACCACCGCTGGTCACGTCCAACAGTTTGAACTTCCGGCTTCAGGACCTAGCCATCGAGGTCGGTACGACGGTGAAGTGGGTCCAGCAAGACGCCTCGACACACACATCGACGTCGGGCACGCCGCCGAGTTCTTTGTCCGGCGTATGGGACAGCGGATTTCTCACCCAGGGCCAGAGCTTTACGTTCCCCTTCACGACGGCGGGCACGTTCCCGTTCTTCTGCAAGTTGCACCCAGGCATGTCGGCGACCGTGACGGTCATCGACATGCGGCTGAAAAAGAGGTGAGCGGAGGGGCATAGCCCCTTTGACGGGTGCGTGAGGATGTCTCTCACGTATATCTACTTTTCGTTTTCTACCGACAAAACGGGCGGGCGAGATGGCTCATTTACACCCTGCCGGGAAATAGGCGCTCGGTCTCGCCTACGCCTCCAGCCGCTCGAGGAGCTCCTCCACCTCGGATACGCCCCGCAAAGCGTAGTCGGCGGCGCTCACTAGCGCCACCGGGGTATCTTCGTCCACTACGGCGACACCGAGTACACGGACGCCGCCCTGGTCTCTCATCTCCTTCAGTGCAACCAGAGCGTCTAGGTCGGTCAGGTCGTCGCCGATGAAGATCGCGCCGGTCAGACCGCGCTCCCAGACCAGGTTCCTCAATGCGTAGCCCTTGTGGAGTCCAGTGGGCGGGCGAATCTCCAGGATCATCTTGCCCCAGAAGACTTGTAGCTCGGACGCGATTTCCACGTTGCTCAGTGCCGCTTGCAGGGCGCCCCTGGCCAAGTCGGGCTCCTTGGCCGCCCTGAAGTGCACCGCCGCGCTATAACCCTTGTTCTCCCATGAGAGCCCTGGAATGTCGCCGCGGTCTTTGAGGCCATCCAGGACGCGGCCTATCTTCTGAGAGTATTCCTCCAGTCCGGGCACGACCCGGAGACGCCCGTCCTCGATCTGCTCGGCGCCGTGATTGCCGACGTAGAGCACGTGGTCGAGGCCGGCCTTGTCCCGAAGATCGCCCGCCGCCCTCCCCGAAATGACGCACACCAGGGACAGACCGGCCGCCAGGCGGCGCAGCGAGGCCGCCGCCCGCGACGATATGACGGCCTCCTGAGGCGCCGGAGCGAGTCGGGAGATAGTGCCGTCGAAGTCCACGAACAGCCCGGCACGGTCTGCGCGGATGACGCGCAGCGCATCGTCGATGTGGTCAAGAAGGTTGGGGATTGAGATACGGGAGCGCCCGGGTTGTTTGCTTACCATAGGTGTTGTACGCTCGGATTGTAGCATCTCGTACATATTTGAGGAGGGCAGACATGAAACGTGCGACGAAAGATATCCTGTATTTTCAGACCGGTCCGGACAACGAGCCGACCCTCCGCACCTCACCCGGCGAGGAGTTCGAGGTCGAGACTCAAATCAACAGAGGGCCGTGGCTCGACAGCCATCCTGATGGGGAGGCGCTGAAGCGCAAATTGATAGGCGGCAACCCGGCCAGCGGCTGCGTCTACGTCGAGGGCGCCGAGCCGGGGCAGGTGCTGGTCGTGCACATAGGCGAGATCGACGTCGATCCCTTCGGATACACCCTTTTCGGAGGGTCCAACGGCGCCATGCCCGGATGGCTGGGCGGCAGCGGCGTGGGCGCCCACCACAAGATCGTGGAGATCAAGGACGGCTACATCCACTGGAGCGATACCTTGAAGATTCCCGCCACGCCGATGCTGGGCTTCGTGGGCGTCGCGCCCGAGAACACGCGATGGCACAACGGCTGGGCCGGCGAATGGGGCGGCAACTTCGACATACCGGAGGTTACGACGGGCGCGTCCGTTCATCTGCCCATCTCGGTCCCGGGCGCGTTGCTGCACATCGGCGACATGCACGCCCGCCAGGGTGACGGGGAGATCTGCGGCGCCGGCGGAATCGAGGCGGGTGGGCGCGTGAGGATTCGCTGCGAGCTGGCAGAGCGTCCGCCGTCGATGACCTGGCCCAGGATCACCAGCGATACCCACATCATGACCACGGGGCAGGCCCGCCCCGCTGAGGACGCGTTTAGGACTGCCCTGGTGGAGATGATTCTCTGGCTGGAAGAGGACTACGGCTTCCCGCGCGGCGAGGCATACATGTTCCTCGGGCAGGTGCTGGAGGCCCGCTGCACGCAGTTCGTAAACCCGACCTTCAGCTACGTCGCCAAGGTCAATCGCACCTACCTTCCGAGTCCGGCCGCAGGTTGAGCGGCCGGCGTCCGCAGCCGGCGCGGGCTCCAATTGCACACGTCACTACGCTAGAGTAGACTGAATCTGGGACGCGCACATGCAGCCATCGGGAACATTGCCGGTCCTATACAGGCAACACAGTAAAAGGCGAAAAGAATGATTCTCGCATCGACGGTAGACGACCTTACCGCCGGGATAGAGTCCGAGCTGCGGGGAATCCTGAGCACCAGGCAGATGGACCTGTACCGGATGATGACCTATCACCTGGGTTGGGAGGACGAGCTGGGTAACGAGCGGGGAGCGGTCACCAGGAAGCGCAGCCATGGCGTGGCCTGCTTGACAGCTTGCGCCGCCACGGGGGGCGACGTCGCACGGGCGCTGCCCGCGGCGGCGGCGGTCGAGTTCCTGAGCAACTTCTGCGAGATCCACGATGACGTCCAGGGCGGCCAGCCCCAGAGGGAGAGCCGCGACGCCGTCTGGTGGGTGTGGGGTCCGGCCCAGGCCATCAATGCGGGCGACGGCATGCACGCCCTGGCCAGGCTGGCCATCTTCATGCTTCAGGAGCGAGGGGCCACGCCGGAGATGACGTTCCGGGCGGTGCAGATGGTCGACGAGGCCAGCCTGGAGCTGTGCGAGGGAAGATTCAAGGACCTGGAGGCCCAGGAGCGCATCGACCTGAGCGTCGATGCCTACCTCGAGATGACCGAGGGCAAGACCGGTTCGCTGTTTTCCTGTGCGATGAAGCTGGGTGCGCTCGTCGCCGGCGCCGGAGAGGCGGCCATCGAGTCGGTCGAGGTCTGTGGAGCCAAACTCGGCGTTGCGTTGCAGGTCCGCCGCGACCTGCGGGAGCTGTGGGGCGACGGACAGAGCGACGCGACGCCCAGCCCGGAGGTGCTCAACAAGAAGAAGCTGCTACCTGTGGTGTACGCCATCGGCAAGGCCACGATCAAGGAAAAGAGGCGGCTGGGCGACATATACTTCAAGCGCGTTCTGGAGCCGGACGACGTCGTGGCGGTGAGGACGGTCCTGGAAGAGATGGGGGCACGAGAGTTCTGCGAGACCCTGATCGGCCGCCTTCGCTCCGAGGCCTTGGAGGCGCTGGCCGTGCCGGGGGTATCGGTCGAAGGCGCGTCGGCGGTGTCCACGTTCGCCGGCTCGCTGCTGGACTCGTGAGGGTCCGAACGCAGATGACCTCAATCGTGCAGGTGGGCGTTTGACGGTAAAGAAGACGATCGAGGACGTAGAGGTCGTTGGCAAGACGGTGCTCGTGCGCGTCGACTTCAACGTCCCGTTCAAGCCCGGCGACGCCGTGATATCCGACGACTCCCGGATCAGGGCATCGCTGGGGACCATCCGGTATCTGATCGGCCGGCAGAGCAGGGTCGTACTTTGCTCCCACCTGGGAAGGCCGCAGGGCAGGGTCGTCGAGGAGCTTCGGATCGGACCAGTTGCGGCGCGTCTGTCGGAGCTTCTGGGCATGCCCGTGGCCGGGGCCCCGGACTGCATCGGATCCGAGGTCGCGGGGATGGTGAGCGCGCTTGCCGCGGGCGAGATCCTAGTCTTGGAGAACCTGCGCTTCCATCCTGAAGAGGAGCGAAACGACAGCGCGTTCGCGGAGGCGCTGGCATCCCTGGCCGAGGTGTTCGTAAACGACGCGTTCGGCACGGCGCACCGGGCCCACGCCTCGACGGAGGGAGTCGCCCGGTTCCTGCCCGCCGTCGCCGGGTTCCTGATGTCGAGGGAGCTGGACATGCTGGGCCGGGCTCTCGCCGGCGCCGGGCGTCCGTTCGTGGCCGTTCTGGGAGGCGCGAAAGTGACGGACAAGATCGTCGTTCTTCGCCAACTGATGGCCAGGGTTGACCGGCTTATCATTGGCGGCGGCATGGTGGCTGCTTTCCTGCGTGCCCAGGGGATGGAGGTCGGCGAGTCTCTGCTGGACGACGACGACGTGCCCGTGGCCACGGAGCTGCTGAGCACCGCGCGGTCGCAGGACGCGGAGATGCTTCTGCCGGAGGACGTGGTGGTCGCCGACGCGTTCTCGGAGACCGCCCGCCATCGTGTGGCGGACATAGCGGAGATTCCGCCAGGCTGGCGAATCATGGACATAGGGCCTCGGACGGCAACCTCGTATGAGAGGGCGCTGTCGGACGCGAGGACCGTTATATGGAACGGGCCGATGGGAGTCAGCGAGTGGCCGCCCTTCGCCGAGGGGACCGCCCGCATCGCCCGTGCGCTCGCGCGGCTCAAGGACGCCACGACGGTGCTTGGCGGTGGCTCGACCGCCGAGGCGGTGGGCGCACTGGGGCTAACCGCGCAGATGACTCACGTGTCGACCGGCGGCGGCGCATCCCTGGAGTACCTCGAGGGCCGGACCCTGCCGGGCGTCGCCTCGCTGATGGACAAGGAGTAGCAGTGGGCAGCCCTAGCGACGGTGGTGGGCGATGATCGACTTCCCCTACATCGGAGACATCTGCCGGTCCACCGGCAGCAAGGTCGTTATGCTCGTGGTGGACGGGCTCGGCGGCCTTCCTCACCCCGAAACAGGCAGATCCGAGCTGGAGAGCGCCGGCCTCCCCAACCTGGACAGCCTGGCGCAGCGGAGCGCCGCCGGTCTGACGACCCCCGTCGCGCCGGGCATAGCCCCCGGCAGCGGACCGGGGCACACGGCCCTGTTCGGCTACGATCCAGTGAAGTATCTGATGGGCCGCGGCGTGCTGGAGGCCCTCGGTCTCGGGGTCGAGCTTCGGGACGGCGACGTGGCCGTTCGATGCAACTTCTGCACCTTGGACGAGAGCGGCTTGATCGTCAACCGGCGGGCGGGCAGGATACCCACGGAGGAGAGCCGCCCTCTCGTGGAAGAGCTGTCCAGGATCGAGGCGCCGGGCGCGAGCCTGTCGGTCCATCAGGGCCGGGACTACCGCTTCGTGATCGTGCTCAGTGGCGAGGGCCTAGGCACGAACGTCCGCGAGACCGACCCCTCCGTCACGGGCGTCGCGCCCTTGGAGCCGGCGGCGCTCTCGGACGACTCGCGGGTGACGGCGCATGCCCTGAGCGTCTTCGCTGGCGAGGCGCGTAAGAGCCTGGCGGGACGGGCCGCGGCCAACATGGTGCTGCTACGAGGCTTCTCGAAACTGCCCGACTGGCCGCGAATGGACGACGTCTACCGTCTCAGACCCGCAGCCATCGCCGCCTACCACATGTACCGCGGACTGGCCACGCTTCTGGGCATGGAAGTCCTGCCCACGGGCGATACGTTCGACGACGAGCTCGACACCCTGGAGCGGAGCTTCGAGGACCACGACTTCTTCTTCCTACACTACAAGCCCGCGGACGCTGCCGGTGAGGACGGGGACTTCGCCGCGAAGGTCACGGCCCTGGAGGAGCTGGACGCCAGGATACCCAGGCTCCTCGCCCTGGGCGCGGATACCCTGGTCGTCGCGGGCGACCACTCCACGCCCGCTATCATGGCGGGTCATAGTTGGCACCCCGTGCCGCTGCTGGTAAACTCCCCGCTGACGGCGGGCGACGGCGTCCCGGCCTTCACCGAGCGCGACTGCACCACCGGGTCCATCGGCCGCATCCCGGCCACGAGCGTGATGATGCTGGCGATGGCCAATGCAGGCAAGCTGGTCAGGTTCGGGCCGTAGCGATCGACCCTCCGATCACGCTGGCGGTTCTTGCCGGCGCCTGGCGGTCCGGTACTTCAGGGCCGGCCAATTAGGCTGTTTCATGTCAAATATGGGACAGGACTACGAAGAAATGTGTCCCATCCCGTCCCATTCTGTGCCACCACGTAGCAGATAGAAATAGAAGCGCGGGACCAATTGGGAGTTGTTGGGGCACTCATGGGACATGTTTGGTACAGCTATGGGACTTTTTGAGACATCAATTGATGTAGCCAATCGACGATGCATACGCCCTTCCCACCTCAGAACCCCGGCAACCAAAACAGGACCGACCCATGGCGTAGCGTCTGTCCCTCAAGGCCAATAATAGTACAACCGTTCGCCCGCCTCAACGCCAAAAGGCGCCCAAGACAACCTCGGAGATCACAGAGAACACTGAGAAATGACGATGGGAACGTGCAAATCTCGGCGGTCTCCGCGTGCTCTGCGGTGAGCTCTGTTCGAAGGTCTAAGATGCGAAAGCCCCGGGCAGACCCGCCTACCAACGGCCTCCGCGATTCCGCCATGCTACAATAATCCAGACAAGCCACATGCCAACGTAGCTCAGGGGTAGAGCAGCTGTTTCGTAAACAGCAGGTCGTCGGTTCGAATCCGACCGTTGGCCCCACCGCTCGTCCGCATAACGAAGGGGCTCCCGCCAATTCGGGAGCCCCTTCCATTTGGGAGATTAAGGCCGTTCTGCCCACTATGGCCTCACAATGGGTGGCATCGCGTAGCTGAGACGAGTAGTCGCTCGATCAGGGGGCCGAGTTCTCTATGGCGGAACAATTGATGGAGCTCAGCGCAGGCCCTACCATGACGCAGATGGGCCTCGTCGCCCTGGTCCTAGAATGCCGGTGCGTTGATGCTGCCGATGCCAATGCGCCCAACCATCCCAACGTAGCCCGGCACGATCTCCGAAGCCGCGTCGTTGATGCGGATTCGCTGACCCGGAGACAGCCGTTCTGAGGCCGCATCTTGGCAATGATGTGAGAGAATGGCGCCATGAAATTGCTGGTGGGGCTGGCCCCGGAGACAGCCGTAAGGCTATGGTTGCGTCCCTGCCCAACGCCGCAGCGACGCCGGACGTTGAGGCCACGGTCGCAACTAGCGTTCAGGCAACCGTGACGGCGTTGGTGGTACCTTCGGAAACGCCAGACCCGACGCGCCCTCCAAGAGTTGCTCTCGTTCCAACCCCCGAGCCCACTAAGATTCCTGCGCCGCCGCCACCCCTCTCACAGGACCGTGTAGTGGTCCAGGTGGTCCGCGTCATTGACGGTGACACGATTGAGGTCGTATTCAACGATGGCGTTGTCGAGACCGTGCGCCTGCTGGGCATCGACACCCCCGAGACCTTTTCCTCGAACAACCCCAATGGGTACGGCGAGATGACCGACATCGCTTGCCTGGACGAGTGGGGCACGCAGGCGACTCTTGAAGTTACCGACACGTTGTACGGGGAGGTCGTTATTCTGTCACCGGACCCGGTGGCGGATGTAAGGGGTTCATTCGGTCGCTTGTTGGCATACGTGGAATTCGAAGGACAGGATCTCAATGCCGCCTTGGTCGAGAAAGGGCTTGCGCGGGTGTACACGGAGGGGAGGGAGAGAGCAGCCGTGAGGCTGAATATCTGGCTTTGCAGGAAGTGGCTCGAAGGGAAGCTGTCGGCCTGTGGCAATGCGAGCATGGAGAGCCTGGTACACCAAGGGGAGCAGAGCAAAGGAAAGCTAGCCGTCCAGCCACGCGCCGAGGTCCAGGACAGCGGGCCGGTTAGAGGGTGGGGCCTCTTTATTTCATGGATCATACATCCCGAGCAATAGATTGAGTTTCAGCTAAGGAAACGGCGATGCTGGCCTATATTGTCAGGCGACTAGCGCTGGGCATGTTTACTATCTGGGCCATATCGGTCCTAGCTTTTGTGATCATCGAGCTGCCGTAGGGCGACATGGCCTCCAAACGCTACGACCGGACCGCGGTCGTATTCGGCGAGGCCGCCGCCCCCACGATCGTGGAGGACATGCGCAGGTATCTTGGACTAGACCGGCCCACGTATCTGCGATACTCACAGTGGATCTGGAACATCGTGCGGCACTGGGACCTGGGCCGCTCATTCGGCCCTAACGTGTCCGGCATGGGATACCATGTGTCCGTCAAGAAGATCATCGGAGACAAGATCTGGCTGACCATCGCTCTGACCGGATTCACCATTATGGTCACATGGACATTGGCCATCCCCATCGGCATATACTCCGCGGTCAGGCAGCACTCTGTAGGCGACTACGTATTCACCATGCTAGGCTTTTCGGGACTCGCCGTTCCGGACTTTCTGCTTGGCCTGATACTGATGTACGTGGCCTTTGCATATTTCGACATGAGTGTGGGAGGGCTCTTGTCGGCCAACTACCAGAACGTCCCATGGAGCTTGAGGAAGGTTGTCGACCTGGTAAACCACCTCTGGATACCCGCAGTCGTATGGGAACCTCCGGGACCGCCAGTCTGATCCGCATAATGCGCAACAACCTGTTGGACGAGCTGAGCAAGCCCTACGTGGTGACGGCAAGGGCCAAGGGCATGCAGCCTTTGAAGGCCGTACTCAAGTATCCCGTGCGGGTCGCGATCAATCCATTGATAAGCACGGTGGGCTATCTCCTGCCGGCACTGATAAGCGGCAGCGTCATCGTCTCGGTGGTATTGAGCCTCCCCACGATAGGGCCGGTCCTGCTGACAGCCATTCAGGACGAAGACATCTATCTGGCGGGATTCCTGGTGCTGGCCATAGGGACTCTAACCGTGGTCGGCACGTTGGTCTCAGACATCCTCCTGGCGTTGGTGGACCCGCGCATCAAGATCGTTGGCAGCTGACGGAAGAGGCAACTACGCCTATGGCGGTTTATTCCCGTTCAGGTGTCGGGCCAGGCGCATATTCCCCCTCGGGCGAAAGGGCAAACTTGGTTATCTGGATCTGGCGATTGTCAGCATCCGTCGTGTTCGCCACGTTACTGACGGCCGGGAACCCAGGCCGCGACCGACGCTAGCTCGTAAAGCGCCATCGATAGACTTAGGACAAGAGAATGGAAGCAGGATTCTCCAAAATCAAG
>CAZJDV010000059.1:0-16266 GCA_964544865.1 uncultured Dehalococcoidia bacterium
TGGGCTGCGAGATGCAGTGGGAGCAGAAGGACAACTGGCCCACGGTGCGCATGACCAGGTCGATTTGGAAGGGCCCCGAGGACGTCCATATACCTGCCGGGTTCCTGGAACACCGCGACTGCATCGCCATCACCCGTTCCATTTCCACGCTGAAGGAGGAGTTCGGCAAGAAGGTGGCCATCATCGGAAAGACGATGGGGCCGTGGACCGCTGGCTACCACGTCTTCGGTGTCGAGCCTTTCCTGCTCATGTCCATAGACGACCCGGATATGACCCTGCGGTCCCTGCACAAGCTCAAGGAGATATCCATCCTGTTCGGACAGGCCCAGATAGATGCCGGCGCCGATGCTCTCACGTTCCCGGACCACGCCACCGGAGACCTAGTCAGCGGCGAGTACTACAAGCGTTTCCTCCTGGAGATCCATCAGGAGATGGCGGAGCGGCTGGACGTCCCGTTGATACTGCACATCTGCGGCAAGACCCTCGACCGCATGGACTACATCGCCCAGAACAACATGGCCATGTTCCACTTCGACTCCAAGAACGACCCGCAGGAGGCGATGGACATCATGGACGGCCGCATCGGCCTGGTCGGGAACATCAACAACCCGGAGACGCTGTATGCCAAGGGTCCGGACGAGGTCCGCCAGGAGGTGTACAGGTGCATGGACGCCGGCGTCAGCATGATAGCGCCCGAGTGTGCCATACCGCTCTCAACCAGGCTGGAGAACCTGCTGGAGATCCCCCGCGCCGTCAAGGACTGGACCGAAGAGCACCAGGCCGTCGGCACACGGGAAGACAAGTCGACATAGTGGCTGAGGATCGCCCGTTCTGTCCCCGCTCTTCCCCTGTGGGAGGGTTGCGCGTACACGCGCTGCAGCGCCAACCCCTCCCCAGTCCGGTATAATTGAACGCAACACGTCGCGCCAGTGGCGGCGCCCGATGAAGCGCGGATAATCAGGGAGCGCATGTCTAGAGTAATCGATTCAGCGGACCAGTTTGCGATCGTCGGTGAGAACATCCACGCGACACGGGTGGTGCTTCGCAACGGCCGGCGCGCCAAGACCCTCGACGACGGCACGGAGGCTGTGCCGTTCAGAGGGGAGGCCGGAGAGCGTCTCAACCTCACGGTCCCGGAGTGGTACAAGAAGACGCAGCCCTACGCGCAGAACCAGATCAAGCACTTCCTGATCGCTGTCATGAAGGGCATCGGCGACGACCCGGCAGAGCAGGAGCAAGGGGCGGCATATGTCCACTACGAGGTGCGGCGGCAGGTCAAGGCGGGCGCGCGCTTCCTGGACTTGAACGTCGACGAGGTATCGCCAAACCTGGACGTGCAGCTGCGGGCGATGAAGTGGCTGGTGAAGACGACGCAGGCTGTTTCTCCCTTGCCGCCAAGCGTAGACTCATCGAACGCGCGGATAATCACCGAGGGGCTGTCGGCGTACGACTCCAAGGCCGGGCGGCCGATGATAAACTCCCTGGCGCTGGAGCGGCTGGAGACCCTCGATCTGGTCAAGGAGTACGACGCCAGGGTCATAGCCACGGCGGCCGGCGCCGCGGGAATGCCGAGCGACGACGAGGA
This sequence comes from uncultured Dehalococcoidia bacterium, assembly GCA_964544865.1. Lineage (GTDB taxonomy): Bacteria > Chloroflexota > Dehalococcoidia > Lucifugimonadales > CAJWER01 > CAZJDV01. The sequence goes on from CAZJDV010000059.1 coordinate 1,586, forward strand.
GCGGGTCGCGAACGTGAACGAGGTCATGGACGCCGTCATATCGAGGGGGGTGCCGCTGAACGACGTCTACGTCGACCCACTGGTGTTCCCGATCGCGGTGGAGCGGAGCTATGGCAACCACTACCTCGACGCCGTCAGGGCGCTTCGGGTGGCCTACGGCGACGAGCTTCACATCACGGGGGGGCTCAGCAACGTCTCCTTTGGACTGCCCAAGCGTGGGCTGATCAACGACACCTTCATCCACCTGGCCTTGGATGCCGGGATAGACAGCGGCATAATCGATCCCATTCAGACCAAACTGGGCGGTGTTTTCGAGCTCGACACCGAGTCCGAGCCCGTCAGGCTTGCCAGCGACATGCTCCTCGGGCGCGACGACTACTGCGTGGAGTATATCCAGGCGTTCCGCGACGGGAGGCTGGGTTAGGTCAGGGTGCGGGACATGAGTAACGCGCAGTTGGGCGGCCCGCTGCTGGGTTGCATGATTGACAAACCTGCGGCGGCGGCCGAATAATAGCTATGTCGCACGCAATACAGGACTGACGGAGAATCGCCATGACGACGGACCATGAGGGGTTGGAGAAGGAGCTGCAGTACATCACCAAACCCTTCGAGATCAAGCATATACGGTCGCTGTTCGAGGACACCGACGCGCTGATGCACGAGCTCGCGTACAACCTGATCAAGGGCGACCAGCACGAGGTCGGCAGGCTGACGAAGCAGGCCCTGGACAATGGCTTTAGTGCCAACGACGTCCTCGACGAGGGACTCGTCGCGGGCATGGCGGTGGTGGGCATCAAGTTCCGCGACAACTTCATATTTGTTCCTGAGGTGCTCATATCGGCCAGGGCGATGAAGGCCGGCATGGTGTACGTCGAGCCGATCCTGTCGGAGTCGGAGATCGAGCCCCCCGGCACCGTCATCATGGGGACTGTCAAGGGAGATCTGCACGACATCGGCAAGAACCTGTGCATCATGATGCTGCGGGGCGCCGGGTTCATCGTTCACGATCTCGGTGTAGATACCAAGTCGGAGGAGTTCATCGAGGCGGTGAACGAGCACGAGGCCGAGGTTGTCGGCATGTCCGCGCTTCTTACGACCACCATGCCGAACATGGGCCAGACGGTCCAGGCCTTCGAGGACGAGGGTATGCGCGAGACGGTCAAGATCATGCTCGGTGGCGCTTCGGTGACGCGGGAGTTCACGGAGGACATGGGCGCCGACGGATACGGCAAGGACGCTATCGCGTGCGTCGACCTGGCCAAAGAGCTGCTGGGCATCGGTGTGACGGGAGCCGTCGCGACGGACCCATCGGCGTAGGTATCCCGGCGCATCCTGCGATAGGCTCAGAACCTGCTCCGAGTTTAGTGAGGTAACGGGCGGAAATATCGCTCGAGGCGAGCTACTCTTTCGCCTTCTTGTCCCATACCCCCTCAACCAGGCATCCCCAGATCGTCCGGGAAGCGAGCATATGGAGATGGCCGCGTGAGCCAGCGGATAGACAAGAAGCGCTATGAAAAAACCCTGGCCAGACTGCACGAGATCTACGGCGGCATCTCAGAGGCCGCCAATCAGGTCTCGACGTGGCGCTGCCCCTACAAGAACGTGGAGGACCGCTGCACCGCCGTATTCGGGTGCCGCAACCAGGACTTCAATGTGCCGGCAGGCGAGCAGTACATCTGCACTGGAAGCGACAAGCTGGACTACCGCGCCGCGTGGGAGGTCTAGTGGACGTGACCGGCGGTGCGGTGGCAGACAAACGTAGATCGCACCGCTGACACCGACCTCGACCGGGGATTCCACGGAAAGCTTCCTGAGGACATGCCGGACACTGACACGCGCGAAAGGTTCGCCGAGCGGCTCCAACGGGCCCCCCTGCTGAGTGACGGGGCCATGGGGATCGAGCTATACCAGAGGGGCGGCATGCCCTATGGGCGGTGTCTGGACGAGCTCAATCAGACCAGCCCCGATCTGGTAAAGTCGGTGCACCCGGACTACATTCGGGCGGGCGCGGAGCTAATCGAGACCAACACCTTTGGCGCCAGCCGCGTGCGCCTTGCCGCCCACGGTCTTGGGGCGCGGATGGATGAGATAAACCAGGCGGGCGTGAGACTGGCCCGAGAGGCGCAAGACCTGACCGGCCAGCGCGTCTGGATCGCCGGGGCCGTCGGCCCTCTCGGCGATCCGCTGGCGCCCCTGGGCCCAATAGGTCTGGCCCAAGTCCGGCGCGTCTTCAAGGAGCAAGCGCGCTCCCTGGCCGGCGCGGGCGTCGATCTTATCACCCTTGAGCCGTTCGCCGACATTAAAGAGATCGGCGAAGCGGTGCTGGCTATCCGTGAGGTCTGCGGCCTCCCAATTGTCGCCCACATGACTTTCGGCGAGGATGGCAAGACCTCGGCGTGGAATATCCCGGCGGACGTCGCTAGGACTCTCGGCGAGTTGGACGTGCATGCGATCGGCGCCAACTGCAGCGTGGGCTCGGAGCCGATGCAGCGCGTGCTGGAGGAGATGGCCGGGGCCACCGATCTGCCGCTGTCTGCGCTGCCGAACGCGGGTTTTCCGACGTACCAGGATGGCCGCTACATATACCGCTCGTCCCCGGAGTACGTCGCTCAGCACGCCCGGCGCATGGAGGAGTCTGGGGCGACCCTGGTGGGCTGCTGCTGCTGCACCTCGCCGGAGCATATCGCTGCGGTCCGCGACGCCCTTGCCGGTGCCCGCACCTCCGGCAAGGCAAAGCTGGATGGCGCGGCAAGGTACCGCCCGCTGCCCAGCGCCCCTCGAAGCCCCTCCCTGGAGCCGACGGTCTTGTCACGCAAGCTGGGCGGCAAATTCGTGGTTACGGTGGAGGTGGACCCGCCCAGGGGGTTCGGCATATCCGCGGTCCTGGAATCCCTGTCCGTTCTGAGGGAGACTGGCCTCGTCGACGCCATTGATGTGGCCGACAGCCCCCGGGCGCAGAGCCGCATGAGCTCCCTGGCCATGTGCAGCCTCATCCAGAGCCGGCTCGGGATGGAGACCGTCATGCACGTGGCGCTCCGGCACCGGAATCTGGTGGCGCTGCACTTGGATCTGCTGAGGGCGCACTCGCTTGGCGTGAGGAACGTCTTCATGGTCATGGGCGACCTGCCGAGCGCCGGCGACTTCCCCGACGCCACGTCGATCTCCGACATCACCGCCTCGGACTCGATCAGGCTGATCAAGTCGTTCAACTCCAGGGTAGACGTATCGAGCAGGCCGATAGAGCAAGCCACGTCCTTCAACGTTGGCTGCGCGTTCAACATCGGCGCCGAGAACATGGACAGGGAGCTGAAGGTGCTTGAGCGCAAGGTAACCGCTGGGGCCGATTTCATCCTGACGCAGCCCGTGTACTCGGCGGAGGCGGTGGAGCAGGTCCGCCGCCGCCTCGGTGGGTTCCCGGTGCCCGTGCTTCTCGGCATCCTGCCGCTCAGGAGCCGGCGGCACGCCGAGTTCCTCCACAACGAGGTGCCGAGGATCAACGTGACCGATGAGGTGATGTACAAGATGAGTTCGGCCGGGAAACGTGCCCCGGAGGTCGGAATCGAGCTGTGCCGGGAGCTACTGCGGGACGTGTCCGGCGTGGTGGCGGGGGCATACTTCATGCCTCCTTTCGGCCGCTACGAAACGGTGCTGGAGGTGCTCGACGGTATCGAGTTGGTGGGGCCATGAGCCCTCTTCGCTACGCCGACAAGGTCCTAGAGTGGGTCGCGGACAAGAGCCTCTTTGACTACGCCGCCGACCTGAAGGTCAGAGTGCCCACGTCCTGCGCCAGGAGCGGCGAGTGCCACGAGTGCATAGTGGAGGTCAAACGGGGCCTGGACGCGCTGAGCCCGCCAACCCCCGAAGAGGAGTTCCTGCGCGACAACTATCGCCTCGCCTGCCAGGCCACGGTCGCCGGTCCCGATGCCGACGTCGAGTTCGCGGTCCTGCGCCGTCAGCCCAGGATACTGACCAGCTCCGTCAAGCGGGACGTCAAGCTCGATCCCCTGGCGGTGCGGAGAGGTGACGACGTCTACCTGGGCGATGAGCGCGTCGATAGCTACAAGGGCGAGATATACGGCCTGGCCATCGACGCCGGCACCACGACCGTCGTGCTCAACCTTGTGGACCTGGAGACCGGCGAGACCATCTCCACGGCCTCATTCGAGAACCCGCAGAGGTTCGGCGGCAGCGACATAATGCACCGAATCTCGTACGAGGCCGGCCCGTACCAGGGCGAGCTGCGACAGGTAATGCTCTCGTCCATCAACTTCGAGATCGGCGACATGAGCCGGCGGCTGCGCTTCCACCGAAGGCGCATCTACGATGTCGTGCTGGTCGGCAACACTACCATGCGAGACATCGTCTTCGGCGTCGACGTGCAGTCCGTGGGCGAGAAGCCGTACAAATCCCTCACCCAGCTCGCGATGGAGCGAGGCGAGCGTGAGACAACGGCAATCAACGTCACCGCCAAGGACCTGGGCCTTCGCGTCTTTCCGCAGGCGAACGTGTACAGCGGTCCGCTCATTAGCTGCCATGTCGGGGCCGACGTATCGGCCGGCCTGCTCGCCGTCGGCATGGACGAGCAGGACGATGTGGTGATGCTGATAGACGTGGGCACTAACACGGAGGTCGTGATGGGCAACCGACACCGGATGATGGCGGCATCCTGCCCTGCGGGGCCTGCGTTTGAAGGCGGCGAGATTACCTATGGAATGCCCGGATACGACGGCGCCGTCGAGTCCGTCCGGATCGACGACGGCAAGATCACGTACCACACCATCGGCGGCCGGGAGCCCCAGGGTATTTGCGGCTCGGGCTTGGTTGACCTGCTGGCCGAGCTGCGCCGAACGGAAATAATGAGTCAGCTCGGGGTGTTCAGCGACGACTCAGACCGGTTCTATTTCGCCGAGGACAGGGGCATGTCGGTGTCCCGGGCTGACCTGAGCGCGCTGGCCCAGGCGAAGTCAGCCAACTACTGCGGCCAGCGGATCGTGCTGCGCCGCTACGGGGCGTCCGCCGGCGAGATATCCAGGCTCTACCTGGCCGGCGGCTTCGCCAACTATGTCAACGTCGGCAACGCGGTCCGCATCGGCTTCATCGCCGACGTGCCCGCCGAGAAGGTCGTGAAGGTGGGCAACGCGGCTCTCGAGGGCGCCACCATCATGCTGCTATCGGGCCCGATGCGACAGGTCGTGGAGAAAATGGCCGGGGAGATCGAGCACGTCGAGTTGGAGACCACGCCGGACTTCTTCGACATATTCGTCGAGGGTTGCATGTTCGACCCCATGGAGGTAGAAATGGCGTAGTCCGCCCGCGTATACCGGCTGGCCTCTTGGAGCTTCGCGCGCCGGTATATAATGGGCGGGCCATGTCCTTCGTCGACGCCATACGCACCCTCAATCGTCTGAAGTAGCGCAGGGTAATCAGGGACTACGTGGTGTTCCGGGCGGTGGCGGCTATGGCGTACATGGAGACGGTGCTCACACAAGACCTGAATATCATCGTTCTGGTAGAGACCGATGAAGAGTTCTGGGAGACCTTCCGACGGGTAGGCGATGTAGCGGACGGTCTGGACGGGATGCATCATATCCTCGGCGGGAGGCCGGTCCAGTTGTTCCGGTCAACCCTCAAATCGATTTATCTGGATACAATGGTGCATGCGAAATCGTCCAGGATTGGCAACATACGTGTGAAGGTGGCATTGCTCGCCCACCTGGTGATCTTGGCTCTGAAGGCGTTTCGGCTCAAGACAAGCTTCGCATTGGGGAGCTACTCAAGACATCCTCCAACGTTCGGGAGGCAGTCTACAAGCTGCTAGAGGAGTTCGATGACGATGAGCAACCTCTCACGCGCAGGTTCCAAACCATTATCTGATCGTCTGTTTTTGGAAAAGGAAAAGTGGCGCCGCAGGCAAGCGCGCATGAGTTTCGCGCGCAAGCTGGCCGTCCTTGATTCGTTGCACGGGAGCGTGAGCTCCTTGCGGTGCTGAACAGCGGGGGAGATTCGGCACGCGAGAGTCTGGACAACGACGTCGACTGACCGAGGAGAAACAGTGATGCCCAAGAAAGTCCTGATTACAGACTACGTGTGGCCCTCGGTGGAGCCGGAGAGGGCCGTGCTGGCCGCGGGCGGCGCCGAGATAATCGTCGCCCCCGACGGCCAGGAGGAGACGCTGGTCTCGCTGGCCGGGGAAGTGGACGGGATACTGACCTGCTTCGCCAAGGTGACGGAAAATGTCGTGAGGGCCGCCGGGAAGTGTGTAGTCATCGGTCGCTACGGAGTGGGAGTGGACAATATCGATGTCGACACCGCCACGGAGCTGGGCATCGCCGTGACCTACGTGCCCGACTACTGCATCCCGGAGGTCTCCGACCACGTGATGGCCATGCTGCTGGCGTGGAACCGGCGAATCCCCATGTTCGACCGGGCAACCAAGACCAAGGGCTGGGGCGTCGAGGGTCTGGGGATGCGAATCATGCGGCTTGAGGGCAAGAAGCTGGGCATCGTGGGCTTCGGCCGCATCGGGAGGGGCGTCAGCGACAAGGCAAGGGCCTTCGGCATGGAGGTGCTAATCAGCGACCCCTTCGTCACCGCCGAGGCCGCCAGCGACGCGGGGGGCCGGAAGGTGGAGATGGCCGAGCTGCTGCGGGACTCGGATTTCGTCACCCTGCACGTGCCGCTGATACCGCAGACACGCAACATTATCGGCCGAGACGAGCTAGCGCAGATGAAGCCCGAGGCATTCCTCATCAACGCCGCGCGGGGCGGTTTGATCGACGAGCACGCCCTGTACGACGCGATAACCGCCGGTGAGATAGCCGGGGCGGGACTGGACGTGTTGGTCGACCTGGACCCGCCGCTGGACCACCGCCTGATCCAGCTCGACAACGTCGTTGTCACGCCCCACACGGCGTTCTTCTCCCAAGAGGCTGTGCTGGAGTTGGAGGAGCGGGCCGCGGGCGAGGTCGTGCGAGTCTTCCAGGGCCGGATGCCAGACAACCTGGTCAACCCGGCGGTGCTGGACAACGCGAGGATGAAGCTGGCGTAGGGGCGGCGCCCCCGTGCTCACGTTTCTTCGCTTACGCCCCCGACGTTGTCAGCACACCCAGATACACATCGTAAGCCCTGCTGCCGTGGCACACGAAGATGACCCGCTTCATGGTCTCGTTTCGCTCCAGGAATCGCTTCGTCTCGGCGACGGCGATGTTGGTGGTGGGCTCGAGAGGATAGCCGTACGACGCCGGTGCTGATGGCCGGGAACGCGACGGACCGGGCGCCGTGCCGCTCCGCCAACGCGAGGCTGCTCCGGTAGCAGCGGGCGAGCAGCCCGGCCTCTCCGCTGCCGCCGCCGCGCCATACGGGGCCGACGGTATGGATTACCCACTTCGCCGGAAGGTCGTAGCCTGCGGTGATCGTGGCTTCGCCCGTCGGGCATCCGCCCAAGGTGCGGCACTCCTCCAGGAGCCGGGGCCCGGCGTATGGCGCCGTCGACGCCACCGCCGCCGAGCAGCGAGCTGTTGGCCGCATTGACGATGGCGTCCACGGTCAGCGTGGTGATGTCGCCCTCGACGGTTTCCATCCTGTGCGGCATATCCCCTCCCAGAGGCTTTCACCGTGGAGCACGCGAAGAACGAGGAGGAGAAAACACAAACTTTACCCTCCGCGCTCTCTGCGAACTCGGCGGTGAGCTCTCCTAGATCATTGAGTGGCTCTGGCCGCCGTCGACGACGATGCAGGCGCCGGTCATCAGGTCCGCCCTGTCCGAGGACAGGAAGGCCACCAGGTCGCCCACGGGTGCAGGCCATCCCCACTTGCCCATGGGGAGGTTGTCGCCAATGAAATTGTCCACGACCTCTGGCGGATTGTCCCTCTCGAAACGCTCCCAAGTACCGCCCGCGTGCAGTATCGAGCCGGGCGCGATGCTGTTGACCAGCACGCCTGAGCTGGCCAGGGACACCGCCGCGTGCTTGGTGGTCGCTATCAGCGCCGCCTTCGCCGCCATGTACGAGAGCTTGCCACCGTGCTCGCGGCCATATATGGACGCGATGTTGACGATGCGGCCCCATTTTCGTTCTTTCATCTGGGGCAGGACCAGTCTCATCAGTTCGTAACCGCCGAAGAGGTTCAGGTCGAACACGGCCCTCAGGTCGTCCAGTGAGGTATCGTCGATGTCCGCCTTTGCGCCGCTGCCGCCGACGTTGTTGGCCAGTATGTCGATGGGGCCTAGCCCATCGGAGACCAGCGAGTGCAGCGCCGACAGCGAGGCCGTTTCCGACACGTCGGCCACGACCCCCAGACACGAGACGCCCAGTGCCTCGATCTCGCCCACCGTCTCGTCCAGATCGCCCTTGGTGCGCCCGCAGATGGCGACGTTGACGCCCTCACCCGCCAGGGACAGCGCCGCCGCCCGACCCAACCCTCTGCTCCCGCCGGTCACCAATGCGTTTTTCCCCTTGATACCCAGGTCCATGTGCGGTGTCCTTCCTGAATAGGCGTAATAGCACGTCCGTGAGACCGGCGCGCTGGTCCGGTACTACGGAAGTTTTATGACAGGCGTGCGAGATTGTCAAGACGCGTAACCGTGGTGGCAGCCCCAGCCTGGCTCGGTCAGGGGTATCGCATCCGGTTCCTAGGCCGTTTCATGCTGGGCATGGGACACGACTCGCCCAAATAATGTCCCATCTCGTCCCATTCTGTGTCGGTGCGTAGCTGAGAGGAGGTGGTGTGAGGGACGGCGTGGTGCAGTATGGGGCAGGACTGGGACAGGCGTGGGACAGTTCTGAGACAAAATGGGACAAGTCTGTTCTCCCCTGGCCCATGATTCGATGCAGCCAATCGCCCATACGTGAGCCCCTCGCAGCGCAGTCCGCTGGAAAAGAAAAAGGACAGGCCCGTAGCGCGGTGTCCGCCCCTGCACGCAAAAATAGCACAATCGTTCGCTGAGGACAACGCCTACTGAGTTGGGCATTGAGAAGTCCAATTACTTGGCTCTGGAGGGCCAGAGCACCAGGTGCGCTCGACCTTTGGGCGGACGCGATTACCACAATCAAGGCTTGGTTCCGAGATCTACGAGATGCAGTCGTTCTGCTGTCTCGGCGACCGCTCAGACGACCGACGTGGGACGATGAGGCCATCCTTGTTATTGCTTCTAAGTTACCTGGCTCAACTCCCACGCACGAAGCCGACGGCCCTCGCGCCAATCGGTAGCTCGGCTCGACAGTGTACCCTCTATGCACCACATAATTGCATATTGTCTTATACAAGTGTAGGATCCTGTGCAAAGGTCAGTAATGGGGCCTGCGCGTCGGAGAGTGCGAGGGGGGCGGAGGACTGCTGGTCTCGTCGGGATGATGCTCCCGCATCCGCCTAAGTCGAAGACCTCGGTTGCCCGTCACCCAGAGGGACCTGATATCCGGCGGAAAAGTTCTCGAACCACATGTCTGGGTCGTAAGTTTCGCATATTGTAGCGAGACAACCACTGGTCCATGACCGGTTCGAGTTGGGCGGTCTCGGTGTCCAGGATCGCGATGCAACCGGGACGGAGGTTTCTGTCATTCGGTCCCCACTTCGCCGAGGCCACAAGGCCGTCGATCCTCAGCGACGTTGTGCGCCCGTAGTTGCGAGGACCGTTGAGATGGTGGACGTGTGAGGACAGATGGTAGCTCGGCTGGGAATGCTGGATCCGCTCGGTGATCATCCTGGAGCCGCCAATCTTGCCCTGCCAGTTTACTCCGATGCAGTGGGGCACGTCGTGGGTCACAAGGATATCGAACGCCCCGGGGCCCATCCCGGCAAGAGCCGTGTAAGCCTGTCCATCGATTGTCCTCGCATCGGGCACCTGAGTTTCAATGCCGCCAAGAAATGCGACGCGGACCTCTCCGAACCGCAGTACATTCCCGTCGGGCACGTATCGAAAGAGATCGAAGGGGCCTACCGTTGCGCCCCCCGTGTCATCTAATGGAAGCCGGTTCAAGTACTCGAAGTCTTCGTGGTTGCTCCGGAGGAAGTAGATCGGTCCTGCGAACATCTCCCTCACTCGGTGCAGTAGCCTGGCTCGCTCTCCCTTCGCCTCCAGTAACCGCATGAAGTCGGCTTGTGACGGGTCGAGCGCCGCGTAGCTCCTTGTCGCAGCGTCCCTCTGGCTCTCATCTGGAAATGCACCCATATCGCCGAGTTGAATGAGCAGATCGAACCGCTTGCGATTCACAGCCTGCCACATCGCCGCCACGGCGATGGCGTGGGACGCCATTCCATGAACGTCCCCAATAAACCCAATTATCATCTCGTTTCTCTCTTTCGCGGGCAAAAAGAGAGCTCGCCACCTACTTGGGCGACGGGCTCAACCGTGCGATAATTGAGTCGCGTCACCTGCTCATCCCAGGTTGGCGCCGTGGCCCGGGGTGTTGACGCACCGCCGGGCTTTTTTCGTGCTATCTGATAGGCGCACTGCTTGTCAGTGCACCGCCTCTACGAGTCGAACAGGATGATGCCTCGGCCGTCCTCGCCTCGGGCCAGTGCATCGAAGCCTTCGTTTATGTCCTCCAGCGAGTAGCTGCGGGTGATGAGGCTCTCCACGTCGAGTTTGCCCTTCAGGTAGAAGCCGACGAGCTTGTCGAAGGTCTCGTGGGGACTGGCAGACCCGTAGTAGCTGGCCACGAGCGACTTCTGACCGCGCAGGAAGTCCACCATGTCTATCGGAGCGGACTCCCCCACGGGTCCGAGGCCGATCATCACGGTGGTGCCGGCTTTGCGAATGGACTTCACCGCGCTGTTTATCGTGGCCGCGCTGCCGAAGGAGTCGAATGCCATGTCGACGCCGCCTCCGGTTAGGTCCTTGATCGCGTCGACCGGGTCCACTTCGCGGGAGTTGACCACGTCGGTTGCGCCGAACTTATAGGCGAACTCCAGCTTGTGATCGTAGATGTCCACAGCTATGATCCGGCCGGCGTTCATCAGCCGTGCGCCCTGGATGACGCTGAGCCCGACGCCGCCACAGCCGAAGATGGCGACCGTCATGCCCGGCCGCGCGACGGGCGAGTTAATGACGGCTCCGACGCCTGTTGTCACGCAGCAGCCGATCAGGGCCGCGACGGTCATCGGAACCCCGTCGGGAATTGGATGGCAGGCCTGCTGGGGAGAGACGATGTAGTCACCGAAGACGCCCAGCTTCCCCATCTGGTGAACATCAGAGCCTCCGTCGTGGAGCCGGTCGGTCCCGTCGTACTGGCTGACGCCCGTCTGGGCGTTGGTGTCGCAAAGTTGCGGATTGCCCGTCCGGCAGGGGCGGCAGTGCCCGCAGTCCGACACGAACGCAAGGATGCAGCGGTCGCCGGGCTTGACGCGCGTCACCCCCTCGCCGACCTCGGAGACAGTGCCGGCGCCCTCGTGGCCCAGGACGACGGGCAGGGGCAGTTCGGCGGTGCCCGTCATGACGTGGTGGTCGCTGGCGCAGATGCCCGCCGCTCCGACCTTGACGCGGACCTCGCCGGCCTTTGGCGGGTCCTGCCGAAGCTCCTTGATCTCCAGAGGCTCATTAACTTGGTGAAGGATAGCTGCCTTCATGTTTCTCCTCTCCTTTCGGCGCCTCGGAAGGACAGCGCTGATTCAGACTACCGATCCGTCACGTTCGACCACGGCAAACGGTGCGTGGGCGGGAAAAGGGCCGGCCAACATTCCATGGGGCAGATACGCGGCGGCGGTCTAAATATATTTGCTGGCCGGTTATCCGTCAAGCACATGGGATAGCCTCGGCGAAGGCTCTGCGTTCTAGTAGACGACATCGTTTCAGGCTCTCGATTCCCATCGAGAAGTCCCTCGTCATCCGGATGCCCGGCGAGATGCGCCGATCTGATACATTACCGAGGTAGATTCTCCCAAGAACTTCGGGGTCCTGCCAACGGAAGGCCGGCAATACTTTGGTGGAACGCACTTGACGGCGCTGCAAAGGCCGGGTGCACCGGTAGCGGCCTTAGCACGCAACAGGCGTCGGTCCGCTACCTGACACCTTGACGATAACATGAGCCAGCGTTGGGAGCCGCCGCTCTATGAGCACTAATATTCGCTCTGGCGACCGAAATCTATCTGCGAGCCTTCGCTCGTACATACCAGTGCGGGACGGCGTCAATGGGGACGAACCCCTTGGAGACGCAGTAGACGTCGAGAAGCACAGCGACGAAGAGCTAATGAGGCTGATTTCTCTGCGAAGCGTCAAGGTGCTGGAAGCCTTGTACGATCGATACTCCAGGGCGGTCTACTCCTTGCCCTACGCATGCTTCGAGATACATTGGCCGCGGAAGAGGTTCCCCAGGACGCGTTTTTCAGCGTTTGGCGAAGGGCGTCCAGCTATCATCCGGAGAGAGGCAAGGTTAGCACCTGGCTCTTTAGCGTCGGCCGCCATAGGATGATTGACGAGGTGCGGCGACGACGACGGCGGCAGCAGATGCAGGTCAATTACGATGTCGACCTGGTGGGCCAGTCGGCCGACGACTCGAACGACCCCGTCAGGTACACCGCCGTCCGCATGCAGAGAGGCAAGCTGGATGAGGCCCTTTCCACGTTGAGGAAAGAGCAGCGGGAGGTAGTGGTGCTGGCCTACTTCGGGGGACTGACCCATTCTGAGATCGCCAGAAGATTGGACCAGCCGCTGGGGACGGTGAAGACTAGGATGCGTTTGGCGCTCAAGAAGCTAAGGGCGGTCCTGGGCCCGCAGGCTCGGGAATGGGCGGAGCATGGACTGTAGAGAGGCCCAAGAGCAGTTCTCACCATTTCTCCTCGGAGCGTTGGACACCGAGGATCTCTTCGCGATGGACAGGCACGTCGACCGCTGCGTCCGCTGCGGCGTAAAGCTGCGTGCCGAGGGCGAGATCATGACCGGCCTGGCCTACGGAGTGCCGCAGCTCAAGCCCCGGCCCGTGTAAAGCGCCGGCTACTCGCGAGAATCAAGCCCGAGGCGGCAGGCCTCCTGTCGGGGGAAAATGGCCTCTGGCGACGGCTTGTTCCGGACCCGGCCGGCCGGCGTAGCGCCCAAATGGGCATGGCGATGGCATCGTTAGCGGTCGCTGTGCTGGTGCTGGGCGGCGTCTAGACCAATGGACGCCTCGACGCGGCAGCGGAGAGGAGCGTGGCAAAGCCCGTCGCGGCGGCGGTGACGAGCGAGCTCGCCGAGGCGCTGCAGGACCAGCTATATCTTGCCTATACGGCAGCGGCGAAAGGGATGGCCGTCGAAGAACTCTCGGCGACGCGTCGATCGGACTATGCCCGCGGGATGTTCCTGGTGCCGAAGACCGGCGACTCGGCCCTCGTCGCGGTCCTTGGACTTCCTGCTCTCCCGAGAGGTTTCGCTTACCGCGTCTGGCTGATAGCCGAGGGCCGCCGGTACAGCGCCGGCTCCTTCACTGTAGACTCCACGGGCTACGGATACATCAACATCAAACTCTTTGCTCCCCTCGCCGAGCTCGACGCTATCGCTGTCACAATAAAACGGGTGGGCGAAAGCAAGAGGGGAGATGGAAGCTCCCCCGGCACCGGAAGGACGGTTCTAAGGGGCGGCCTGTAAGAATCTGTGATAAGCTACGCCCCTAGAGCCTATGCGAAACGCTCGGCTTGTGGTAGGGTTAGCAGCGAGCAATCCGTAAGACCCTTTCGGTCTAGAGGAGGAGAGGCGCGATCATGTCCAGCCCAAAATTGATTCTTTCTTTGGTCATCGTGCTGCTATTGGCCGTGTCCGTTGGGACCGTAATCGCCCAGGAACCTACGCTCATAAGCGAAGATGCGTTCACCGGCACAGCCATAATTTGGGATGACCAATCGTTGAGCGACGCTATTACCTATGCATTGACTAACGTACCGGCTGCCAGCCCGGGTGCCGAGTATGTAGGGTGGCTTGTTTCCGGCGATGGCTCGAGGAAACTAAGTACCGGGATCATGGAGGTTGTGGAGGACGGCACCGTCAGCCACATCTTCAACAGTGAGAATCCACGATATACCGGTGAGAACCTTGTACAGAATTACAGCAAGGTCGTGGTTACGCAGGAAGCGGTGGGGACTGATCCCGACGAGCCGGCGGGGCCGACTGCGTTCTCCTATGAGATCCCCTCTGGCGCGTTGGGCCATATTAGACACCTACTGAGCGATTGGCCGGTCGGAACCGGAGCGGGCATCCTGACCAACCTCCAGCTGCAGCTTCAAGTCGCCATTACTCACGCTAATCTAGCGAACGACCAGACCACACTCGCGGCGGTCTATAGCCATCTGGAGCACGTGATCAACGCGATCGAAGGTCCCAGCGGCGATAACTACGGCGACCTGGATGGCAATGGCTCTATCGAGGACTTCGGTGACAAAATCGGGGTGATACTGCACGCCCAGGACCGCAAGCACGCAGGGTTCGCGGCCGGTGCGGCTCTCGGCGACGAGGCGTTGGAGATGCATGGGGTAGCCGTCGACGTGAACGGAAAGAACGCCGAGGACCTGGCCGCGCAGGCCGTGAAAGAGGCGTTGTTTGCAATGGATGAGACGGACCTGTCCTTCGCCAAGATATCGGTGGCTGGAATCATCGGATTTCTGGAGAACGCCCAGAACGGCGTTGACAAAGACGCCAGCGGCACGATCGAATCGGTGCTAGGCGAAGGCGGCGCCGCGCAGGCGTACGTCGAGGCCCAGTTGATGGCGACTTACAACCT
>CAZJDV010000060.1:0-16134 GCA_964544865.1 uncultured Dehalococcoidia bacterium
ATGCGCCGCCGGTGACAGCCCGCGGGACGCTGGGCTCGATGGAGGCCTGGGCTAGGTTGCTCCGCATCGCAGCCCAATGGAAGGTCCGGCTGGGACTGGTCCTCCTCCTAAGCATCTCCCACCACGTGTCGGTCATCGTCCTCGGGGCCATTAGCGCCCTCCTGGTTGCCGCCGTTTTCAAGGAGCAGGACCTCGCGCTGTACCTGGTCTTGCTTGGCATCTTCGCGCCGCTGACCGCGCTGTTCAGGTGGGGCGAGAACTGGTCGTCCCACGACTTCGCGTACAAGATACTGGCCGAGATGAGGATCACGCTGTACGAAAAGATCGAGCCCTTGGCGCCGGCGTATCTGGTGAGCAGGAAGTCCGGCGATCTGACGAGCATCGTGGGCGGCGACGTGGAGACGATAGAGAACTTCTTCGCCCACGTGATCACTCCTGCCTTCGTGGCGGTTCTCATTCCCGGCGTGGTGCTTGCCGTGCTGGCGTTCGTCTCCTGGCCCCTGGCGCTGGTGCTTGCGCCGTTTCTCGTGGTGGCGGCGGCGAGCCCGTTCGCCGCGCAGCGGCAGACCGAGAATCTGGGTGGCGAGATGCGCGCGCGGATCGGCGAGCTGAACGCGTACATGGTAGACGGACTCCAGGGCATTCGTGAGATTATCGCCTTCGGCAACGGCCCGGTGAGACTGGTCGAGACGGCGGACATGGGCTGGACTTACGCCCTCGGCCGCATTCGGTTCCTGCGTACGCAGGCGGCATACACCGCGCTCATCGAGGTCGTGACCGCCCTGGGCGGTTTGACGGTCCTGACGGTGGGCGCCTGGCTCATCGCAAACGGGAGCATGGAGAGGGTGCAGCTTCCACTAGCGACCCTGCTGGCCCTCTCTTCCTTCGGGCCTGTGACCGAGCTGTCGAACACTCTGAAACAGCTCATGGACACGCTGGCGTCCGTGCGGCGCGTGTTCGAGGTCCACGACGAGCCGGTCGTGGTCCGCGACGGCACTGGAGTCGAAGAGGGTATGACGGGCGGGGGGCTTCTGGCGTCCCCATCGGTCGATTTCCGACACGTCAGTTTCTCGTACGACTCCGTCGGCCGAAATGCGCTGAGCGACGTAACCTTCGGCGTACAGGCCGGCCAGACGGTGGCCCTCGTCGGTCGATCCGGCGCTGGAAAGACCACCTCTGCGAACATGTTGATGCGCTTCTGGGACCCGGGCGAGGGGGTAATCGAGATAGGAGGCCACGACCTGCGCTGGTTCGATCTCGACAGCCTGCGGCGTCAGCTCGCCCTCGTTTCCCAGGAAACCTATCTGTTCAACACGAGCATTCGAGAGAACCTGCGCATGGCCAGACAGGATGCAACCGACGCCCAGATCGAGCGGGCGGCCATGACGGCCAACGCCCACGAGTTCATCGAGTCGTTTCCCGACGGCTACGAGACGATGGTCGGGGAGCGCGGAATGCAGCTATCGGGCGGACAGCGCCAGCGCATCGCCATCGCCCGCGCGCTGCTCAAGGACGCGCCGATACTCATCCTCGACGAGGCCACGTCGCATCTCGACGCGGTCAACGAGCGGCAGGTGCGGCAGGCGCTGGCGCGGCTGATGGAGGGGCGCACCACGCTGGTGATCGCCCATAGGCTCTCGACCGTCAGGAACGCCGACCGAATCGTAGTGCTGGACTCGGGCAGGCTCGCGGAGGAGGGCACCCACCGCCAGCTCCTGAAGAAGGGCGGCCTCTACGCGCAGTTGGTCCACACCCAGCTCGTCGGGGCTTCGGCGCGGGAGTGCGGCGGGGAGTAGCGCGAAGCACTATCCGTAGACTGGAATCCGGGCCCCGTTGATCGTCCGCGCCTCGTCGGAGCACAGGTATTCGATGGTCGAGGCGAGATCTTCCGGCGTCGTCCTGTCGTCGTGCGTTTCGTCCCTGGCGCTTATGGAGCGCACAAGGACCAGGTTGGCCGTGCCCCTGAGCTCCTCCGCCAGCGACAGCGCCAGCAGCTCCTGACCGCCCTTGCCGAGAGCGTAGGCGAAGTTGTTGCCCCGCGGCGGCAACACTCCCGGCTGTGACAGCATCACTATCCTGCCCCAGCCGTTCTCGACCATGCGAGGAACGAAGGCCCGCACCGCGTGAAAGGCTGTCCACACGTGCTGCCGCAGCATGTGTGGACACCTCTTCCGCCGGGATGTCGAGAACGGACCGATCACCTGCATAGCCGCCAACCAGATGGAGAAGTACATCGACCCGACCAAACGTTTTGAGGACCGATTCAGCGGCCTTTTGGGCCGAGCCGGCGTCGGTGAAATCCGTCGATGCCACGAGGTAGCTGTCCTCCGCCAGTCCCAGGCCGGTCGCCAGCTCCTCCAGCGGCCCGGTCCTCCGTCCACTTCGGGCAACCGCGGGGGAATTGACCCTACAGCGCTTGAGGCATCTCGATCTGGAACCTGTCGGCGACCTCTTGCAGGTTGCGGACTGTGCCGGAGGGCAAGGGGATCCCGTTCTTGACACGGTCCTGGTACACCCGATTCTCCGGTTCGCCCGGCACGAATATCTCGTCGGTCCCTTCGGCCTTGGGCAGCTCCTTCAGGCGGCCGATCAGGCTATCGACATTGTCCTTGTAGTGCTCCACGTCGGTGAACGTCGCGATGTCGATTGCGGCCACTATGCTGTTCTGGATGATGTATCGCTCTTGCTTCTTGTCTGACAGCGCGGGTTCGAGCAGCGGGCTGCCGACCATCAGGCTGGTGAGGCATTCGAACATCAGGGCCAGGCCAGAGCCCTTGGGGCCGCCGAATGGCAAGAGGATGGCGCCCAGGTTCGGGTCCGTGGTCGGGTTGCCGCCGCTGTCCAGCGCCCAACCCAGGGGAATGGGCACGCCCTTGTCTCTGGCGAGCTGAACCTTCCCCCCTGCCGCCACGCTGGTCGCCATATCGAGCACCAGGGGTTGGCGGCTGTTCCCCGGCGCCGCGATGGAGATCGGACTGTTGTGCGCTCCCGCGACCCTGGCGCCGTGGATGGCCATGTTGGGCGGGCTGCACACGATGGCGATGCCGGCCATTCCCTCTTTGGCGGCCATCAGCGAGTAGTATGCCATCGCGCCCTGATGCGTCGTGTCCCGAATTAGCCCCCACCCGATGCCGGCCACCTTAGCCTTTTCGATCACCCGACGCATGGCCATCGTCGTGACCACAGGTCCGAAGGCGCGGTCGGCGTCGATCAGCAATGTAGCGGGGGTCTCATTCTCGACCTGTATATTGGGGTTGGGATTCATCAGGCCCCGGTCCACGTTGTTGACGTAGGTTGGGATCCTCAGAACGCCGTGGGAGTCCACTCCTCTTAAATTGGCCCATACCAGCAGCTCGGCCTGTATGCCGGCATCTCCTCGCGGCAGGCCCACCCGCGTGAAGACCTCGCCGGTAAATGCCTGCAAATCCTCCCAGCCTATTCTGATTTCCTGTTGGGCCATTTTCCCCTCTATATTTCTTGAAATAGTGTGTGACGGACACCCTCACACACCCGGCGGCGGAGCGCGCGCCACACCCCATTGTTCGGCCAATCACCTAACACCTAGTCCCCAATCCCCTCTAGCTCCCCGGCGACTCCGTACTCGTCCATGAGCTCGGCGACCTGGTCCCATGTCGCCTGCTCGATGTTCACTCCGCCAGCCAGCCTTTCGCGGCGACTGTTCGCCTCGATCTCCCCCGGATATAGGACCTCGCTGACCCCCTCCACCGTGGGCGTGTCCTTCACGTACCGTGTCATGCTTTGGACCTGGGAGCGGACTCCCTCGATGGGCGCCATACCGCCGACGTTGATGACGATTATCGACGAGCCGGTCCAGATGTCCTCTTGCGCGGACTCCGGCGCCGCGATCTGGCCCAGGAGGGCGCCGTACAAGGACACCATGACGGACAGTGCGTAGCCCTTGTGACCGCCACTGACTCCCCCAACCGGGAGTATTACGCCGCCGTCGTAGTAGGCCTGGGGGTCACGGCTCGGCACGCCGTCCTTGTCGAGCACCCACTCGTCGGGAAGCTGGTGCCCGCGGTTGCGGTAGAGCCGCAGCTTGCCCTCGGCGGCTATCGAGCTGGCGAAGTCTAGCAGGACCGGCCCTTCGTCCGTGTGCGGAAACGACATCGAGATAGGGTTGGTCCCCAGCCTTCTTGCCCGGCCTCCGAACGGCGCCACGTTGTTTCCATCGGTCCCGCCGCAGAACCCCGTGAACATGATGGCTCCCATCCCTTCCTCGGCGGCCATCTCAGGGTAGGTCCCAACCCTTCCGGTATGGTGAAGATCGCCCATGGTGACCAGGCTGATTCCCGACTCCCGGGCCTTCTCGATGCCCAGCCGGGTCGCCATCGTGGCGACGACCTGCCCGAAGGTCCCATGTCCGTTGATCTGGACGGTGCCGGCATTCTCACCGACGACCTCCGGCTCCACGCTGGGGTCCAGGGTTCCGTTCTTTATGGCGTCCAGGTACTGGGGTATGCGGATGAACCCGTGGGAGTCATGCCCCGCCAGGTTCGCGTTGGCCAAGTGCTCCGCGACGGTCAACGCGTGCCCTTGCGAAGCGCCACCGGCGCGCAGCATCACGTCGGCGATCTTGACTATCTCGTCCCTCGTAACAGTCGGCATAGATGGCTCCTTCGTAGATGATTTCGGGTCGCGTGGCTCTCGCGGCGTCGCGCAGCGGCAGGACGCACGTTCGCGGGCGCCTACATCCGTTGGAGGGTCTGTAGAGAGAGCTCCGCGGTGGTGTCATCGAACCACTCGACCACCTCTCGATGCAGAGGGATGCCGTTGGCACGCCGCTCCTGCTCGTCTTCGTGCTCGCTCAGCCCCGGATATAGCACTCGGTCGTGTCCGGTGGCCGGCCTCGTGGTCCTTAGCTTGTGTAGCGTACGGTCCATCGTGTCCTTGAACTCGTCGACGTCGGTGAAGGCTTCGATGCTGTAGGCGGCGAAATGGTGATGGGAGCCCGACTTGGAGTCGAGCATGCTAGGGAGCGCGCCCGACAGCAGCGTCGCCATGATCTCGGCCATCATGGCGAATCCGTAACCCTTGTGGGAGCCGTGCTCGCGGGTGCCGCCTAGGGGCAGGAGGCTGAACTCTTCATAATCGGCCGGAACCAGCGTTTCCTCGGCGTTCGGAACGCCGTCCCGGTCCGCTATCCAGTGGGGCAGCAGCGTGGCCTCAACCCTCTCCGCGAGGCGGAGCTTGTTGCCGGCGATGGTGCTGGTGGCGGCATCGAATAGGAAAGGCGCCTCGTTTCTGGCGGGGGCGGCGATCGCGATAGGGTTGGTCCCGTAGCGGGCCTCCGCCGCGAAGGTAGGGACGATCTTCGCGCTGGCGGCGGTCATGACGATGCCGATCATGTCCTCCTGGACCGCCAGCATCGCGTGGTGCCCGATCGGACCCGAGTGCCCTGCGTTGTACATGGTCACCGCGCCGATGCCCACTCTGCGGGCCTTGTCGATGGCGATTCGCATCGCCTTGGGCCCGAGGATCAGGGCGAGCCCGTCGTCCGCGTCGATGGTGGCCGTGGCGGGAGACTCGCGGACGATCTTCCAATCGGGCCTAGGATTCATGGACCCGTCGCCATAGAGTTTCACGTATGCCCGCAGCATGTTGGAGACGCCGTGGGTCTCAACTCCTCTCAGGTCGGCGGTGACCAGCACATCGGCGCCGATGGCGGAGTCCCCGCCCGTCACACCCATCTTCTCGAATATTGCGGCTACCGTTTCGCGTAGAGAACTCTCGGGCACGCGGACCGTGTCCGCCTTCGGGACCTTGAATCTTTCGAGCATTCCCCATCCTCGCCGCTGCGTGGTGGGTTGTGCAGCGGCCCGGAAGCACGAGGCGATTGTACCACGGGAATGGGGTGCTGGGGAGAGCTGTTCGGTACGGGTAAAGAGCGAGGAGGCGAGGGTGGTATATGGCCCGCGGATCGCTTTTCGGAACGTAGAAGTCGGCCTGATACAGACCCGTATCGGCGGAAAGCACCGTCGTGGAGGGGTGGGGCTCCACCCACTCCTCCCAGGTCGTGACCTCGACCGGGAAGAAGTCGAGCCGTATGCCCGAGTCGGCCAGTGGCCCGATTATCGGCTCGCCGGTGAACTGATGCCACAGGGACTCGGTCTTGTGGTCGTACATAACCTTGTTGCTGCGGTACAACAGGCCGGATGTGCCGAATGTGGTTGGCTCTCCATTGATCTTGGCAGAATGCACGATTCCGTGCCGCAGAGCGTTCAATACGCCAGGGCTATCGGCTCTCCCCCGAGTACGTCGTTCGCCATCTCGTGGGCGTTAACGATTCGCAGCGGGTACGCCCTGTGCTCGCCGTTGATGGAGACCCCGAATACGCGATCGTCAGGCAAAAGATAGTCCTGTTGGTCGGTGCTGACGTGCGGCGAATTTAGCAGGTCTGGAATCCCGTCGGGCGCGACCCCGCCCTAGGCCAGCTCGATCAGGTCGATCCGGGCGGTCTTGCCGGTGCCGCTGAGAAAATTCGCGAATCGGGGGTGGATGAGGGAGAGCAGGTTGATCTTCCATTCAAGGCATCTCTCTGGGGGCTGGTACTCGCCCAAGTTGGGCGCCAGCCACTCCATCCACGCATTCCAGCTCCCGAACTCGTCGCCGAAGTCCTGGCCGGTGATTTCTGTTAGGACGAGCTGCGACTCTGTCCAGAGATTCTGGTCCGGGAAAAAGCGTAGCATCTCAATGATGACGGGCACCTGTGACTTGTCGAGGTTGTCTCGGGCCCGCGCCAGCGCTTCGATGGCGTCCTCTCGTGACTGAAAGTGACCTCCGAACAGGAGGAAATTGTTGGCCTCCGTGTCGTGCCCCGGCGCCTCGTCCGGGCCGGCGGTGGGCGAGCTGACGGCCTGGGGAACAGGAGTCGGTGAAGGGGACTCGGCCTGGGGCGTCGCCGTGGCCGCGGCCGGGGAAGGAGTCGGAGTCGGCTTGATCGGCGTCGAGGCCGTCTGCGCCCGCGTTGCCTCCGGCGTGTCAGAGGCGTCGGGTTGCGAGCCACACGCGGCGGCAGCATACAGGGTGGCCCCGGCAAGAGCGAAAATTATGACAGCAGACCGCCTAGCCGACCTTTGCGCCACCCTCATGCCGGTTCGATGCGGCGGTCCCATCTGCGGTTCGGATGGAGACTTCATTGAGGCCGGATGTGCTCGCCGGCTAGTCGCCTCCAAGCTCGTAGACCTCAGTTTCGGGATAGAAAGCGTACCAGGCGAACCAGTAGGACATGTGTGTCGCCAAACGAGGCAGTCTGCGGGAGGGTTCGTCGAAGTTGACCAGGTAGTCCTCGTCGACCCTCCACCTGGCCCCGTCGGCGTCCAGAATCTCCGCTGGCGCGTCGCCAGCTGAGAAGTCCAGGCCGTCCCTGTCGTAGACTCGGGCCGCCTGCGACGTCGCGGACGCAACGACCACGATCTCAGAGGCGCCGACCGTGTCGTTGACGATTACAGCCTGCTGGAGCGCCGGGACCGGATAGACTTTGTAGCTCCCATCGATGCCCACGCCTAGGACCAGGTCTTTGAGCCCAAGGAGGTCGCTGCGATTCCACACCGGAAATATGGTGTCGTCGAAGCTCTCGTACTCGAGAAGCATCGACCCCGGCGTATACTCGGAGACATAGGTCTCCGCACCGAAGAATACCGTGGCGCCGGCCAGGACCGTCGTGTCGGGGTGTCTGTTCTTCCACTCTTTCCAGGTCGTGAGCACGACCGGCAACTTGTCGAGGCTCACCCCGGGCTCGGCCGCGGCGCCCATGATCGGCTGCCCCGTGTACTGGAGCCACAGCGTGTTGGCCACTCGATCGAACATCACCGGGTCGCTGCGATATATCATTCCGGAAGTGCCGAAGGTTGCGGGCGACCCGTTGACCTCGGACCTGTACGCGATGCCGGCGCCGACCAGTATGGAATGGGCGAGGACAAGACTCTCTCCACCCAGTACGTCGTTGACGATCTCGTGGGTGTTGATAATGCGCAGGGGATAGGCTCGATATTCGCCGTTGATGGATAGCCCGTATACCCGGTCGTCAGGCCGCAGGTATGCGGCCTCCTCGGCCGCGATATGCGCGGGCGACTGGAGATCGGGATTGCTTGCCGGGCTGACACCGCCCCACATCACCTCCGTCAGATCGACATTGGCCGTCCTGGAGCCGGGGGGAAAGAACTCCCTGTAGCGGGGGTCGAAGACCGTCATCAGTACGCTTTTCCAGTCCGCATAGCCCTCGGGAGGCTGAAACTCGGATGCGTTGGCGCCTAGCCATTCCATCCACTCCGGCCATATCCACTCGACCCCCTCCGGCGGCTGGCCCGACAGCGCCTTGAGCGTCGCGTCGGCCTCCAGTTGGAACTCGGGAGACGGGAAGAAGGGCATGATCTCCAGGATTATGGGAAATTGGGATCGGTCCTTGTTCGCCCTCGCCTTCTGCACGCCTTCCAGAGCCACCTTGACCGGGTGGTTGGGGCCCGAGAAGATGCGGAACATGTTGGACCTGGAATCGTAGTAATCGGATGCCTCTAGAGGTTCGCCGGCGGCGGGGATCGGCGCGGGCGTGGCGGTCGAAGTCGGCACGGGGGTCGCGATCTTGGATAGCACCAGGTCCAGACTCGGCAGCGGCGCCACCGTGGGCACCTCCGTCGGCGTCGCCGGGGCAAGAGGCGCCGGCTGGCCGCCGCAGGCCGCGGCCAGCGCCGCAACGACGGCAAGCACGCCAACTCCGGCGATTACACTGGCGCGAGGAGTGGAAAGGGTGAATCTCATCTTCATCAAGTCCTACGTAGCAAGCTGTGCACCTGGTTTGTGTATCCCGCCGAGCTGCGTCGTGAATTGGCGGTATGCCGCTTCTACATCTTCCCGTCCTGCCCGCCACGGGAAGAATACAGTAGGTGGATGACTGTCTGCTCCCCTTGATGGGAGAGGACGAAGGAGGGTATGCGGCGAGGCCTGTCAAACAGGCGGCGACAGGACACTAAACCTGCCCCAGCATCTCCTCTCGCAGGCGTCGGATCACCGTCTCCAGCTCGCCGTCGTCAAGGTTGATCGGGTCGACGGCGAGCACGTCGGGGTCGCCCAGGGTGTGCAGGTAGACGGGCGGGTCTCCCAGTCCCATCCTGTCGTTGACATCATCACGGGAGGGTCCGTTCCACACCGACGTGAAGGAGATCAGGGCCATCGGGATCAGATAATTGTACTCGTCGTGCGTCACCGTGACCTCGATTCCCGGTATCTCGATGAGGGCGTCGACGACTGCCTGGGACATCTGGCGGTAGCGCTCTGTCTCGGCCTCCTCGTCCTCGCTAAGGAAGACCTGAAGTGCGGTGACCAGACCCATGACCTCCTCCTTCGCGACTTTCATGCCCCGTCCAAGAAACTGGTTCGGGCTGGCGTTGGCCGCCGCCGCCTCGATGAGGTCGGCCCGGCCGCACAGGATGCCTGCGCCCTGGGGTCCTCGAATCCCCTTGCCGCCGCTGTAGATCACCATGTCCGCCCCCTGCGCGAGATACTTGCGCAGGTTGGCGCGCGGTGGGAGCATCGATGCGGCGTCTACGATCACCGGGACCTCCCGGGCGTGGGCGCTCTCGCATACCTGCTCCAATGTGAGGCCCTTTCGCGTGACGAACGGCGAGGCCAGAAATGCGACGGCGGCGGTCCTCTCGGTGTACGCCGCCTCGAGCTGCCAGGGCTGGCAGCGACGCCCATCTCCCACCCCGACCAGCGACGCGCCGCCCACACGGTAGCACTGGTCGTAGGGAAAGCGATGGCTCCGCTGGATGATGATCTCGTTCTTGAGACCCGTGGCGTCGGGGAGCTGGGCCATCCTGGCCGGGTCGGAGCCGCCGATGCACGCCGCGGCCTGCAGCACCAGCCCGCCCGCCGCGCCGCTGGATACGAATGCGGCCTCCGCTCCTATTGTCTCGGCGATGATCTTGCCCGCCTCGCGGTTTAGTTCGAAAATGTTCACCATGACCGTGGCCGCCTCGTTCATCACCTCCATGGCCTCGGGCCGCAGCTTGGTTCCACCATAGGCGGTTGTGGTGCCGGAGGCGTTTATCGCGGGCTTCACGCCGATGGATCGGTAGACGTTCCCGGGTTGATTCGTTCCAGTCATGGCATACCTCAATGTTGTCTTGTATTAAGCCCGCCGGCGAGGCCTCAGCCCGCCAAGGACACGCGGGAGATTATATCACTCCACGCCCCTGGTTCCGAGCGGTCGGTGCCCACATCGATCCTGCCGCCGATCATTCCAAGGGGAACAAGGTCTGCGCAGGTTCTCGAGATACTTCGCCGGGTGGATGTGGTACTCTCTCGGTCAGTCTTGGCCAGGGGCAGCGGATGGGGCTCATGCGGCGTCGCGGCGGCGGTCCAATCCGCTGGAATCGAAAACGCGCGGAATATAAAATATTGTTGAGAACCTTTCAACGAAGGACCTTGACCGGCGTCACCGTGTCGAGTTGAATCAGTGCGATTCGTTGGTTGGATCGATCTCCGGTCGTGTTGAATGCTATTCGTGATGTGCGCAATGGAGGTGTGCCGAGATGGCCGGCGATAGTACGCCCGGGGAGTTGGTGGAGCGCTACAAAGCCTATTTTCGCCTGACTTCCCAAGACCTGGAGGTCGTGGCCGGGTTCCGCGAGACGGCCGATCGTGAAATTGACGAGTTCCTGGACCGCTTCTACGAGCATTTGTCCTCCTTGCCCGAGAACCGCCGCTTCTACCCGGATGTCGATACGTTGGCACGGGCACGGGCGGGGCAGCGTGAGTACTTCCTCTCCCTCTTCCGGGGGGTGTGGGATGAGGACACCCTGCGCTCGAGGCAGGACTTCGGCCGCGTCCATGACCGGCTTCTTACCGAGCCCTGGGTGCTTAGTGGCATGTTCGCTTACTACATCGCCGAGTTCATGTAGCGCTTGCAGTCGGCGTCCCCCGGCCGGTCCCAGGCAGCCTCACTGCGGGTCACGGAGGCGTAGACAAGGCTTGTCATGTTGGACCTGGGGTGCATGTGGCAAGCCTACTACGAATCGCGCGAGGAGCGAGGACAAGGTTCGAGAGTTGGAGGCCGTGCACAGGTTTGCCAGCCAGCGAGTGAACAAGGTGCTGGAAACCAGGCAGTCTCTGGAGGAGCAGGCAAGACGGCTGGACGCGCTGGTGGAGCTCGGCCACATCAACTTTGATGAGCCGGTCCCCGAGGAAGCTGCCCGGCGGGTTCTCCTGAAAATCCTTGACGTGATGGCGGTGGAGGCAGGGGAGGTTTGGGTGGTGGACTGGGAGGGAGACCGGGTGATGATGGTAACCCAGAACGGGCTGTCTCCCATGGAGTTCAGGGAGGTCTCCACGTTCAAGATGGGAGAGGGGATACCCGGACTGGTCACGGCTACCGGACGGCCCGTTGTGACTCAGGAACTGTCGGATGACACACGCTTCCTGCGCCGTGGCGTGGTAAGGGAGGGGTTCCGGTTTATTGCGTCGGTGCCGCTAACGGCCTCGGACACGGCGGTGGGAGTACTCAGTATCGCGTCGCGCCGCCGGCAGCCCTGGGACGAGAAGCGGAGCGGCTTTCTACAGGCCATGGGAAAACTGCTGGACAGACGTACCCTGGACCTCTTGTTACACGAGATTCGTAGCCAGCGCGATTCGTAACAGCACATGCGGTGTTCCTGAGCGGCAACCCTTGTTTTCGGGGTGTCGAGGACCGCACCAATCGCCACGATACGCTCTCGCCCTCTCCATCCGGCTCCGCGTTTCCGCCCTAAGAATCCAAATATCCTTGTGTCCTCGGTGGTGACTTTCACGCCTCCCGCCAGTCATCCGCTGAAACTACTGATTCCGCTCGATAGAACGGGTGATGCCGGAATCAGCCGTCGTAGTGATGACTGCATCTTGAGCGAGTGACAGTCTTGTCTGTGAGCAAGACACAGGATACTTGCCCTCAGCTCAGTTCGAGCCTGAATCGCCTTGTGCCGGCGGACCCTGGCGGGATCGAGAGCTGGACCGCACCCCGCTGGAGTCGAAGAATACGCTGGTAACTGGGATGGTGGTCACAGCCGTTAGCGCGTGCCGGCGATCGGCGTGGCCACCTCATCCAACGGGAGTGGAAATCTGAAACAGCCATTCGTATTGAAAACCTTTCGCGAGGGCAAGAGAGCTCATAGCCGCTCGACGACCCGTCTTGAGTACCTACTTGATCAGCCTGCGACGCATGAAATAGGCCGCCAGTTTCAGGGCGACGAGGCTGACCGCCACCAACTCAAGCACCCACGCCGCCATCCACCACGACAGGTCTCCCGTCGCGAGGCCGCGAACCAGGGCGGCAGCGGGCGTGAGAGGCAGCGCCCAGGTTACTATCTGGACCCACTCCGGCAGGCGGTCCAGAGGGAAGAAAACTCCGCTGACGTAGAACATGGGTAGGATGAACAGTGTGAAGAAGTTGTTCATCGCCCCGATGGTGGTCGCCGTGGCGGTCAGGATCATGGCCACGGCGCCGATGCTGAAGCCAATCAGATACGCGCTCGGGAGCGCCAGCACGGCGTAAGGCGAGTCTATGAGGCCAAAGGCCACCGCCGTCAGCAGCACCGCGGCGGCGGAGAGCGTGGCCCGCGTCGCGGACCACATCACCTCCCCGGTCACGATGTCCTCCGGACCGAGGGGCGTGAACAGCACGGCCTCGTATATGTTGTGGGTCTCCATGCGCAGGTACGCGCCGTAGGTGCTGTCGAAGGTGGCGTGGAACATGGCGTAGCTGGCGATGAGCCCTGGCGCCAGGAACTCGGCGTAGCTCCGGCCGCCCACGTCCTGGATGTACGATCCGAGCCCGAAACCGATCGCCACCAGCATGATGAAGGGCTCAACGGCGATGCCGCCGATCTCCACCTTCCAGCCGCGCAAAAAAGCGTCGCGGTTGCGCTGCCACACGCGCCAGCCGCCCCACCACCCGCTGTTCCGGACCGCCTGCGGGAGCATCACTCCTCCCTCAAGTCCCGGCCCGTCAGCCGCAGGAACACGTCCTCCAG
Source organism: uncultured Dehalococcoidia bacterium (assembly GCA_964544865.1). GTDB lineage: Bacteria > Chloroflexota > Dehalococcoidia > Lucifugimonadales > CAJWER01 > CAZJDV01. Next base: position 13,026 of record CAZJDV010000060.1, read on the forward strand.
GTTTGCGGGTCGGGAAACGACCTCCTGTCCTGCGAGGCCATCGCCGCCTAGGGACAGGTCGCCGCCGTTGTCAAAGACGGATACGGTGTCGCCGGCGTCCTCGAACGTGAGTCCGCGCTCGGCGAGGACACCGAGCAGTCCGGCCTTCTGGTCATGGCTCACGCGGATCTCGATCATCCTCTCGCCCGCATTCTCCCGAACGAGATGTTGTGGCGGACCATGCACCAGTATCCGGCCGCGGTCCATCACCACGAGCCGGTCGCACAGGTATGCGGCCTCCTCCATGTAGTGGGTGGTCAGCAGAATGGTGATTCCCTGGGTCTTGAGATACATCAGCTTATCCCAGACCATGTGGCGGCTCTGCGGGTCGAGACCGGTCGTGGGCTCGTCCAGCACAAGTATCTGTGGCCCGTGAAGCAGCGCCCTCGCTATGAGCAGCCTGCGGCGCATGCCACCGGAGAGCTCGTCCGGGGTGCTGTGAGCCTTGGCCCGTAGCTGGAACAGGTCCAATGCCTCCCAGATGCGCTCCTTGGCCAGCTCGCGGGGCATGTCGAAGTACCGGGTGAAGGCCAGCAGGTTCTGGAACACGTTCAGGCCGGGGTCCAGGCTGTCGGTCTGTGATACCACCCCCAGCATGGACTTGATGGCCCGCTGCTCCCGCGTGACGTCCCTGCCGTCGACGAGCAGCTCTCCGCCGGCCACCGGGGCGACGCACGAGATCATCTTCATGGTGCTGGTCTTGCCCGCCCCGTTCGGCCCCAGAAAGCCGAAGCACTCCCCACGCCGGATGTCAAAGTCGATGCCATCAACCGCCACCAGGTCGCCGTAGCGCTTGGTCAGCTTCCGCGCGGATATTACGGGTGGTACGTTCATGTGGTCTACCGGCCCAGGGCAGGGCTTGTCATTGTAAGTTGCGGCGCGAAGGTACATTGTACTACGGGAGGGAGATATGCGGGGTAAGTCAGTGCGACTGATCTTGCACCAGTGTCCTGAAGACCCAAGCGAGACCGTACTCTTCCGGATCTCCGCGGGCGACGTCCGTAATTGCGTCGTACAGACGGTGCTCAGGATCGTCGAGAGATATGCCGTTGAGCCGGAGAAAGACGTGGCCGCAGGCGATACCGGCGTCGACGATGGGGAACTTGGCACTGGCGATGGTGCGGGCGTATCTGTAGTCTCAGGCGTAGGAGCGGCCGTCGCGATGGCCTTTTCCACGGTCGCGGGTGCCGTCGACGCTACTGTGGACAAGACAGCACTCGCCGTCGCCGCCTCATTGGGCGACGGGTCGGGCGAAGGCTCAGTCCGGTCGCAGGCGGCCAACATCAGCGCCACGGCGACGGCGAACAACCAGTGGAGTCTTACTCCAACGTACCCCATATCAAACAGCCTGGACACAGGTCACACACGATCTTCGACCAGAGCCATAGCAGTTTCATACGGCAACGCCATCAACCACCCAGTCAACGCCTCTCGACATCGTGAGTTAGCGTTCGCCAAGCAAAGGATGTGGACGGCAGATGGAGAATGGCTCTTTCGCGTATAGGGCCCCCGAACTGATGAGGGTTGTCCATTCCTCGCATGGCTCCCGCGCGTGGTATGTGTGGGAATGCAGGCACAACTCACACAGCCCATCATAGAGCAGGGTCTTTCGGGCATAAGGTATCATTGCAGGGGATGACCGAAGATGATTGCGCTGCGAGGAAGGGTCTTTCAGCTCGACGCCGTCACCCGGTCGAATCGGTCCCAACAACCCAATGATACCCGCAGGCTCGCCCCAAAGCCCTTGATGTTGATCCGGACCCACCACTCGAGGGTATACTACGATCAGTGCATGCCTGACATTTGGGCACATCCGCATCTTGGCCGGTTTTCCGTCGGTGGCGTGAACGCGGCATCATTTGCGGGGAGTTTCGACCGGCCTCCTCAATTGGTGTTCGACGCTCACAAGGAAGCCTTTATTGCCTTATTGCGGGCATCAGCAGCAACCGAGGAAGGCAGTTCGGAGGCCTAGGACCAGACTACTACCACGACACGACCGGCAACCCTCGCGTCAACGGAGCGATAGGCTTGGGCGATTCTCCGGCTTCGAGCTATCACCTCTGGCCTCGGACTTGGTGGCGTTGTGTTCTGACCCTACACCTGCTCCCCATTAGCCAGCATATCTCCCATGGACGGAATGGACCTTCACATCTGGCCGCGGACCGGTACCTCCGGCTCAACGTAGTCCACTCTCACCTCTACGTGCTGCATGATCCGGTCCGCAGTCATGGCCTTGAGGAGGCTCCCCATGGTCACTTCCAGCTTGTTGTCGCCTTCGCGAACGAGGTCAAGGGGAAGGTTGAAGTCGTACCAGTAGTAAGTGTCGATACGGTGGGGCACACCTGTCCTCGCCGCAGCCCAGTCCACGATTCCGCCGTAGTAGGCGCTGACCTTCGCGTCTTCCAGGGGCAGCGTCAGGCCGTTGAAGCGAAACTCAAGCCTGTCCTCCGGGTTGGTCTGAACAATGCGCACGCGGAGCTTCACGCTTTCCAACTCGCCATCATTTCGTGCTTCTCCTAGTGCATCGCCTATGAAGACAGGAACGCAGGCCGGCACGCCTTCTTGCAGGATGATCGGCAAGAGCCTGCCTAGCGAGGCCGAGTCCGGTCCGTCGGTCCCCGGTGCGAGCATGTAGTGCTTCGACTTGCGAGCGTAGATGTCCGGGTCGCCCAGCTCCCGCATTACCTGGTACTCGCGGGCCGTGTGGGGCCACGGTAGGTGCTCCAGGTAGACCCCGTCAGCGCCACGCGCGCGGTAATTGGTGGCGTCTGCTCGCTGCATTTCGATGGTGGCGTCGTGACTACGATCGTCGTACGGAGTTCTGCCAATACGAGAGTATACCCACGCCCCCTGTTCATGGGCCGCCTCGATCAGCCAGTCGAAAGAGTGCTGGGAGTCCACCAGCATGCTCTGGCCTCCGCCCAGGTAGGGCAAGACGACGTCCACCAACCCTTCGGCGAGCCAAGTCCGCACGTCCATCCCGACGGCCAGATTGCCCTCTTCGACGGGATGGACCCGAGACGCGAGCATGAGACGTCTTCCTCGCCGCTATCCAATGTCGTTCAGCAGA
>CAZJDV010000061.1:0-12981 GCA_964544865.1 uncultured Dehalococcoidia bacterium
GAGCTGAGGGACGCATTGACCGAGTGCGTCGCCGCCAGCTCTCAAGCGATACTGTTCCTCAACCGCCGTGGCTCGTCGTCTCACGTCCAGTGCCGTACCTGCGGCCTTGCCCTGCGGTGCCAGAGTTGCGATGTCGCGATGGCCTACCATCGCGACATCGATCGGCTGCAGTGCCACTACTGCGGGAACCGGCGCATCCCGCCTCCGAGCTGCCCTGGCTGTTTGCGCTACGGCATGGCCTATCATGGCATCGGTACGAAGACCGTGGTGGACGAGGTTGTCAAACTCCTGCCCGGGACGAGCGTCATGAGATGGGACAGGGACGCCGTCACCAATGCCCGCGCCCATCAGGAGTTGCTCGACCTGTTCAGGTCGGAGAAGGCCCAGGTCCTTGTGGGGACGCAGATGATCGCCAAGGGCCTGCACTTTCCGTCGGTCACACTGGTCGGCGTGGTGCTCGCGGACGTTGGCCTGGGCGTGCCTGACTTCCGGTCGGGCGAGCGCACATTCCAACTGCTCTACCAGGTCGCCGGCAGGTCCGGCAGAGGAGCGGCGGCCGGACGGGTGATCGTACAGACATACCAGCCTGGCAACTACGCCATCCAGGCCGCGGCCTCCCAGGACTACCGGCTCTTCTACGACCAGGAGATCGACCACCGCAGAGAGCACCGGAACCCGCCATTCAGCAGGTTGGCCAGGCTGTCGTACAGCCATGTCAACGGAGCCAGATGCGAGCGGGAGGCACAGCGGCTCTACGGCCTCTTGAGCGGCGAGCAGGCGTCGTGGGGACTCTCCGACGTCGAGATCCTCGGACCGACCCCGGCCCATCCCGCGCGGGTAAGAGGACACTACCGGTGGCAACTGGTGCTGCGAGGGGCCGATCCACGGGTACTGCTCGACAAGGTCACGATACCGCACGGATGGAACGTGGACATCGACCCGGTGGGATTGGGCTAGTGCTAGTGCAGCGGTCTGTTCCCACGGCCCTATTTTCCAAGGCCGCATGGGCTACTGTCCACCATCGTGTTTTTGACACGATCGCCGCCCTGCCATAGAATAGCGCTCGGCGCGAACCAAGCCCGCCGTGGGGTGCGCTCGGAACGCCCGCTCCCGTCTCCGTGCTCTTGGCGGTTAGTCCTGAATACTTACTCGTCCTGGAGGGGAAATGTCTGATTTCAAGTACACGGTTTACAGGATAGGAGTGCATGCCCGTGATCTCCTGGAGCCCGAAAAGGTCGAGCTGGAGCGGGTGGGCGCCCAGCAGGTGGTGCTCCCGCGCATAGAGGACCAGGAGGAGCTCATCGAAAAGGCCGGGGATGCCGACGGGCTCATCATCGTGGACTCCCCCGTCCCCCGACGCGTCATGGAGGCCATTCCCAGGCTCAAGGTTGTGCTAAGGACCGGTGTCGGTGTGGACGTGATCGACGTAGATGCGGCAACGGACCTTGGAATAGCCGTGGTATGCGTGCCCGACCTGTGGATACGCGAGGTCGCCAATCATGCGATGGCGCTGCTGCTGGCGTGCAATCGCCGGCTGTTTCTGCTGGACTCCTCCGTTCGCTCGGGAGATTGGCTGCCGATAATCCCTCCGCCGGTGGGCAGTGTGCACGGGGAGACCCTTGGCATCGTCGGGCTGGGCAGGATCGGGCGCGCGCTGTCTAGTCGCGCCGCCGCCTTCGAGCTTGATGTCATAGCTTACGATCCCTATCTGCCGGCCGAGGCGTTCAAGGACGCCGGCGTGGAGTCGGTCTCTTTCGACGATCTGCTGCGCCGCTCGGACTACATCTCCCTTCACAGCCCGAAGACCGACGAGACCGCGCACCTTCTCGACGAAGGCGCCCTGAGGCGTATGAAACCCACGGCCTACCTGATAAACACCTCGCGCGGGCCACTCGTCGACCAGGCGGCGCTGGTGCGGGCGCTGCGCGAAGGCTGGATAGCAGGCGCCGCGCTGGACGTGCTGGAGAAGGAGCCGCCCGAGTCGAGCGAACCCCTGCTAAAGATGAAAAACGTGATCCTGACCCCCCACTCCTCCTACTACTCGGACGCCGCCATCGAGCAGCTTCCCGTGCGCTGTGGACAGGAGGTCGCCCGCGTGCTGACAGGCCGCATGCCGAAGAACCTTTTTAATCCAAAGGTACTCGATCAGCTCCTGCTAAAGACGGACTGACGCGGGCGGCGGGGCCGCCACGCCGCCACGCGTACACACTGCTGGTAGGCCAATCGCCCTGCCGGGTCCGAACCGCCGGTCTCTCGATTACGGCTTTCTGACCTTGCAACGGGGTGCTTCGATAAGCTCAGCACGAACGGACACTTTCTCCGCTCGCCGCTTCGATCAACCCGCCGCAGGCTCGGAGTTTGCCGAACGGTCTAGCCGGTAAGAGACCACCGAAAAACCCCGACCATGTCAACATCCCTTGACCGAAACATTTCGTGGTGGTAGTATAGTTTGACTTGCTAGAACATTGTGAGGCTAATGACTGATTACAGAGATGTGCTGGTTGAGCGGCTGATAGATCACATGGAGCGGATGCAGACTGGGATGCGCTCGCGCGCTCCGGTGGCATGGTCCGACGTGGAGCTGACTATGCCCCAGGTCCGGACCATGAATTTCCTCAGCCACGAGCCCAAGCGGATGGGTGACATATCGACCTATCTGGGCCGCGGCATGCCGTCAGCGACGAGCATGGTCGACAGGCTGGTCGGCAAGGGGCTGGTCGAGCGCATCGAGGACTCCTCGGACCGCCGGGTCGTGGCCTGCCGCCTTACGCCCCAGGGCAAAGAGCGCGTGGAGAGGTTCTGGCGGCTCGGGCGCATAAGGATCGCGACGCTGGCCGACAAGCTGTCCCTGGAGGAGTTGGAGACCGTCGTGCCGGCAATGGAGATTCTTTCCGAGGCGGTGCACAGGGACGCAATCGCGACCTCCGATGAAAACCCGGCTGAAGAGGGCACCGACCCTCAGCTGCGGGAGCCTGCCGTGGTGGCGGAGCCACATATAGGTTAAGGGGTAGCAGTTAATGAGAATATTGATGCGTCTGACGAAGTATGCCTGGGGGCACAAGTGGTACCTGATCGGTGCGTATGTGGCGATGATGGGATCCACCATCTCGGCCATGGTGATACCCCGGATGCTCGGCACCGCCATCGACGAAGCGCTTGCCAGTGGCCTCGAAAGCAAACTCCTGATCCTGGCGGGGATCATTCTGGTTTTCAGCGTGCTCAAAGGCGCATTTTCCTATGCACAGAGGTATCTCTCCGAGGCCGTCTCCCAGAAATCAGCCTACGATCTGAGGAACGACTTCTTCAAGAAGTTGCAGAGGCTCAGCTTTGGGTTCCACGACCGCCAGCAGACCGGGAACCTGATGTCCAAGGCGACGGCCGACGTGGAGGCCGTGCGGATGTTCATGAGCATGGGCCTCATCCGCGGCTTTTCGATCTTCGTCATGGTCGGGTTGGTGGCGGCCCTCATGGCGGTTACCAACTGGCGCCTTGCGCTGATCAGCATGTCCTTCGTGCCGGTGATAATGTGGCGGGCGATGTACATGTCGGGCAGGCTGCGTCCCACCTGGATGCAGGTGCAGGCCGAGACGGGCAACCTGACGACCGTGCTGCAGGAAAACCTGGCCGGCATTAAGGTCGTCAAGGCCTTCGGTGCGAAAGACCTGGAGATCGACAAGTTCGAGAAGAGGGCGAGCGCGGTGGCCAGGCTCACGTATTCGGCGACCAGGCTGTTCGCATCCCAGGGCTCTCTTATGACGTTCATTTTTACCCTCGGCACCGCCGCGATACTGCTGTTCGGAGGCAGGGAGATAATCGCGGGCCGCATGACGGTTGGCGATCTGGGGGCTTTCATCTTATTGATGGGTCTCATGGGGATGCCCATTCGTATGAGTGGCTGGATGGTGAGTACGTTCGCCCGGGCGATATCCGCGGGGCAACGCCTCTACGACGTGCTGGACGCCGAGTCGCCCGTCCAGGAGAAGCCGGACGCCCGTCCTCTGCCCAGGGTGGAAGGGCGGATCAAATTCGCGGACGTATCGGTCAGCTACGATTCTGCGCAAACGGCAGTGCAGGGCATAGACTTCGAGGTCGAACCGGGGCAGATGGTCGCGCTTCTTGGTGGACCGGGATCGGGAAAGAGCACGGTCGCCCACGTGGTTCCTAGGTTCTACGACGTGTCTACAGGCGCGATCTCAATCGATGGGACCGACGTGCGGGACGTCACACTCGCCTCTCTGCGGAAGAATGTGGGGATCGTGCTTCAGGACGTGTTCGTGTTCGCCGCGTCGCTGAGAGACAACATCGCATACGGGCTCGACGATGTGGACATTGAGGACGTGGTGCGGGCCGCGAAGGTTGCGCAGCTCCATGAGTTCATCGAGGGCCTGCCGGGCGGCTACGATTCCTGGGTAGGGGAAAGGGGGATCACGCTGTCCGGCGGGCAGCGCCAGAGGCTGGCCATCGCGCGGACGATCCTAATCGACCCGCCCATACTCATACTGGACGACTCCACGTCCAGCGTGGACATGAGCACGGAATACCTGATACAGCAGGCGCTAAGTGAGGTCGTGAAGGGCCGCACAACCTTCGTCATCGCTCACCGCCTCTCGACGGTCCGCAAGGCGGACCTCATCCTGGTGCTCGAGGACGGCGAGATAGTCGAGCGCGGCAGTCACGGCGAGCTACTCGAGCGCGACGGATTCTATCGAAAGATTTACGATATGCAGCTCCGTCCACAGGAGGCAGACCACGCTCCGAGTCCAGTGCCCGCCGGCGGAGGTGATTCATAATGATGCACGGAGGCGGCGGCGGATTCGACGGCGGCGGATGGATGCGTGGCGGCTCTCGGGGAGGCTTCGGCCGCGGCATGGCCGGGCGCACGGGCCTGGACCAGGAAGACGACGAGGACGGGCAGCTTTACGACCACCAGGTGGTGGTGCGTCTCATGGGCTATTTACGGCCCCACTGGAAGCTGCTGCTGCTCACGATCGCCGCGATGCTCATATACACCGGTACCGTCGTGGCGCTGCCGTATCTGGTCAAGCTAGTAATCGACGACTACATCAGAAATGGCGATCTGGCGGGGCTCAATCTGGTCGTCCTCGTCTTTGCGGGGGTGGCGCTGGTCCAATATGGCAGCCAGTACGTCAACCTGCGCTCCATGTCCTATGTCGGCCAGCGGGTCCTCTACCAATTGCGGATGGACATGTTCATACACCTTCAGCGCCTCTCGATGAGCTTCTTTGACAAGAACGAGGTCGGCAGGGTGATGTCCCGGGTCCAGAACGATGTGCAGCAGCTCCAGGAGTTCCTGTCGGTGGTTCTGGTCACCTTCGGCGACGTTCTGAGCATCGGCGGCATCGTCGTCATGATGATGGTCCTGAACTTGCAGCTCGCGCTGATCACCCTTACGGTGATCCCCCTTCTGTTCTTAATGCTTCTCGTGTGGCAAGGGTACGCGCGCAGGTCGTTTACTCGTGTGCGCAAAGCGATCGCCGTGGTGAACGCCGGACTGCAGGAAAACATCTCGGGGGTTCGCGTCGTCCAGAGCCTCAACCGGGAGAAGGCGAACATTCGCAGCTTCGACCGGGCCAACGCCGAGCACCTGGGCGCGAATCTTCAGGCCAGCCGGTTCAGCGCTGCCCTGTTCCCCGGCGTCGAGGTTCTCGGCGCCCTTGGCCTGGCGCTGGTGATCTTCTTCGGCGGGACGATGGTTCTGGACACTACTCTTGAGGTCGGCGTTCTTGTCGCGTTCGCGCTGTACATTCAGAGGTTCTTTGAACCCGTGCTCAATTTAACCATGCAGTACGGCGCGCTTCAGAGAGCGATGGCCTCGGGCGTGCGCATCTTTAAGATAATGGACGTCGAGCCGGAAATAGTCGACAAACCGGATGCCGTTAGCCTGGACCAGGCGGCAGGCGACGTGAGGTTCGAGGGGGTTGGCTTCCACTACAATTCCAAAGAGCCGGTCTTGCATGACGTGGACCTTCAGGTCCGAGCCGGCCAGACCGTCGCCCTGGTGGGGCCGACGGGGGCGGGCAAGACCACGATCATGTCGCTGCTGATGAGGCTCTACGACGTGGTCGATGGCCGGATCACATTGGATGGCCGCGACATACGTGACATCAGCATAAGTTCGCTCGCCATGCAGATGAGCGTCGTTCCACAGGAGCCCTATCTCTTCTCCGGCACCGTCACGGAGAACATTCGCTACAACCACACGGGCGCCACAGACGAGGACATCGAGAGAGCGGCGAAGGCGGTGGGGGCCCACGGTTTCATCAGCAGGCTGGAGGATGGCTACCAAACTGTGCTGCAAGAGCGCGGCGGCAATTTGAGCGTCGGCCAGCGGCAGCTCATTAGCTTCGCGCGGGCGCTGGTTGCGGAACCTCGAATTCTGCTGTTGGACGAGGCTACCGCCAATATCGACACCTATACCGAGATGCTGATACAGGAGGCGCTGGGCGAGCTGCTAAGGGACCGCACCGCTGTCGTCATCGCCCACCGGCTTTCCACCGTCCGAAACGCCGACCGCATCATGGTGGTCGACGACGGGCGAATCGTGGAGGAGGGCGACCATGGCGAGCTCATGGCGCTGGCCGGGCTCTACGCCCGGCTCTACTCCTATTCCACGGACGGCGTTGGCGAGGAGGGCGCCGGACTCCGCAAGCAGGCCAACGGGACCGCCTCGCCCTCCGCACGGGGTGGCGGCAATAAATCTTCGACGGCCGAAGGCTCTTGGTCCATGACGCTCAATTCGCCCAGGGGGGCGCGGCAGGGGACGCTGGAGCTATCGGTCGTCGGCTCCTCCCTCCGCGGAACGTGGACAGGGCCCCAAGGCGCGCAGGAGTTCACCGACGGTACTGTCGAGGGGGCCAACGTCTCCTGGCGCATCGAGATGACAGGGCCGAGGGGAAAGATGTCCATGGCCTTCGGCGGCGTTGTTGACGGCGACAAGATGACCGGAGAGGTTGAGTTCGGCCAGATGGGCAGCGGCTCGTTCGAGGCGACACGCGTGAACGGCGGGTTGGAAACCGCATAGCTGCCGGAATCGGGACCTAGTCCATTTCGGATCGAGTTCCTAGAGGGCACAGCCAAGCAGATGACTGCTGCGTCTCATAACCCTGGGATAAGGCCAGGCGACTGGCTATTCTCAGGACTTCCGCGGCCTTCCGCGGCGCTTGCCGGTCTCCAGCTTGGCCCAAAAAAAGATCTCCTCGCCGACCCGTTTTATGACAACGTCCTTGCCGGCTAGTTTGGCCGGGGCGCCGATGCGTCTTCTCACCGCCCCGATTGTCTCCCCTTCAGAGGCTGAAAGCCTGCCCGCTTGACCGGCCTTGAGCTGCTCGACAAAGCTGAGATACTCGCTCAATATTTTGGCCCGCTTTTCGACGGCCGTCTTGAGCTCTGCGTCCGGCTGCGAAACAATCTCAAACGTCGGCATCAATATCTCCTGAATTAAACGTCTGAGGACATTATGCACCCTGCTCCGAGCGGGGGTGATTCGACCGATGTTCGGGATGGCTTTTGACAGCCCCAGACGCCCCGGAGGCGATCCGCTCTCTCTGCCAGCGATTCCTGCCCGCGTAGTAGTCGCCTGCTTCCCAGAGCGTAGCTGCCCTGTCGGCAACATGCCGGGTGTAAATGAGAATGTCTTCCCAGCCGTCCTCGCCTCGGAGCCGATTTCGCAGCTGTGCCTCCCTGGAGAATCCCGCTGCTTCCACGATCTGTTGCTGGCCGGAGTCGGCGGCGGCGACGAAAATTTGCAGGACGCCGATGGAAATTCCCCCGGCGCTCCTTGCGGCCGCATCCAATAGCTCCGCCGCCTGGGCGAAGTATTCGGGGCAGACACGGAAGCCCAGGGTCGCGACGTGCTGCTCGTAGTAGCTATCGACCCTATGGAACGCGGCGAGCCCGACGACGCGCCGCCGCGGATTCTCGAGCACGGCCACCGCTCCCTTGCGGTCCTCAGCTCCTTTCATCAGGTCCAGGAAATGCCTCTCGAAGCGCGTGCTGCGAAAGCTCCCGGTGAGGGAGTCCTTGATCGCCCAATCGGGTTCGGGATGGTTGTAGAGGACGGAGGCGCGGGGCAGGTCTCCCCAGGTCGCAACTCTCACGTGCGCCTTGCCGTCAAAGGCCAGATAGGTCTCGTCGAAGTCCTGTGCATCCGGCGCAATGTACTTCATGCCGTCGCCGACGTTGTACCAGAAACCGTGCTTCTCGTACAGTCTGCCAGCGATCGGATTCGACGTGCACAGCAAGAGCGCCTTTCCGCCCCCCGCGATGAACCAGCCGATCAGCCGCCCGAGGAGGGCTGACGCAACGTCCTTTCGCCTGTGTTCATCGGCGGTCGCGACGAACTCCACCAGACCCACGTCCCGGGTATCCCGTGGCGTGTAGCAGCCCATGCTGCCGACCACCTCGCCGTCGATCTCGCCCACGAAGTACGGCGTCAGCAGCGTATCCGACATGCGTCCGGCGAGAATCTCCTCGCGGAACGCGCGCCAGCAGCCGACCCTGGCCGCGTACCCATCCAGAGGCGGATGGAGGGTCTTGATGACGAGCTGTTCGCCCGTCCTGAGGGTGATAGCCGAGGTTGTTTCCGGCATTGGGCGTCCTGCCTTTGACATTCGAGGGTCATGGGTACTTCGCCTGGCCACAACCGCCCCGGATTCTTCCCGAAGCTTAGAGCGACATCGGTCCAGCGTATGTGACGCAGCTCTAGCTGTGGATCTGCACTTTGATCGAACCGGTCTTTTTCTGGTAGGCGGTGTCGAAGGCGTTCTGGATCTGCGTGAGCGGAAACTTGTGCGTCACCATCTGGCCGAGCTGCACCCTCCCCGAGGCCATCAGATCGATGGCGACTTCGTAGTCGTGGCGGTTGTCTATCACGCTGTAGCAAGACGAGAAGATGAACGACTGCTCCTTGAGCAACGGCGCCAGCCAGTCGAGGGTGATGGGTGCGCGGAAGCCGCCAAGGACCACTACGCGGCCCTGAACCCGCGTGACTTCGATGGCCTGTTTCAACGTGGCGTCGCTCTTCCCGCCGACCGTCTCGATGGTGAGGTCGGCGCCTCGACCGCCGGTCGCCCCATCGAGCGCGTCCCAGAGCGCCGGGCCGTCGGGTGGCAGCGCCTCGTCTGCGCCCAGGCGTCTCGCCATCGCGGCCTGGTGCCCGTGGCGCGCGGTGACGAATACCTTTCCCGCTCCCAGGGCCCTAGTGGCGGCGACCGCGGTAAGCCCGATGTTTCCGGCTCCCAGCACGGCCACGGTTTCGCCGCCCCTCATCCCGCCGCGTCGCACGCCGTGGACGGAGACCGCAAGAGGCTCTACGAGGGCCCCTTCCTCCCACGATAGGGAGTCGGGTATCGGGAAGCACCCTTCGCTACGCCGCTTCATGAACTCGGCGAAACCCCCACCCTCCGGCGGCCGCATGCTCTCGCAGGACCGATACTGGCCGGTCCGGCAGTACCAGCATTCGAGGCACGCCCGGCCGAGGCCGATGGTTTCAATCGCGACCCGCCTCCCCACGATCGCCGGGTCGCCCCCCGGTCCAACCTCGGTGACCTCACCGGCTACCTCGTGCCCGGACGGGGCCGTCTCCGGCTCGGTCCTGTCGGCGTTCATCAGCAGGTCGGAGCCACAAATGCCCGTCGCCCAGAGGCGAACGAGCGCCTCCTCTGGACCCAGCGCGGGCCTCTCGATCTCGGTCACTACGTAGCCGTCCTTTCCGTCGTGCAGGGCCGCGGTCATTGTGGGCATGAGGCCTCACCTCCTCCGGCTGTATGCGCCAACCACGGTCGCTCAGCCACACTGCAGCCTATACCCCACCGGCGGGCCGGTCAAGGCGCCAGATGTTTTGTGGCGTTTTCCGGCGAACCGTCCGGGGGGCCCGGTCTTGAATCGAAGTCAAAAACGAGGTACGGTGTTCGTGGATCGGGCAATGGCCGGTTTCAGGGTCGAGCAGGTTACGGAGGCCGCCGACCACCCCGCGGTCAATAATTTGGCAACGTGCATGCCTGCGCGGAGGAGGGGCTACTTGGGTAAAGACCTAGCACACCCCGGCATCGGCGTCAGGACTCGGTTCAGACTCAGCCGCGATTCCAGCCCGTTTCCCATTGACGGCGCCAAACTGAGCATCAGCCATGCGGGCGGCTTCGCGCCGGCGTCGATGTCTGCGACGGCGCGAAGCGAGCACGACGGAGGCCGGCAATGAACGAGCCGTGGTTCTACGCGGTGTGGGCCATCGGCGCCTACCTGCTGGGCTCCGTGTCGGCCGGCGACCTGATCGCCCGCGCCTCCGGTGTTGATATACGCAACGAAGGGTCCGGCAATCCAGGTACGGCGAACATTTACCGGGAGGTCGGCCCCCGGTCCGCCGCCGTGGTGCTGACATTGGACGTCATCAAGGGGGCCGCGGCCACCGTCCCCATCGACTTGCTCGACCTTCCTGCGTGGGCCGTCCTGCTGGCGGCGGGCGCCGCACTGGCCGGCCACTTCTTCCCGGTCTTCTGGAGGTTCAAGGGAGGCACGGGAATGGTAGTAGCGATGGGGGCCACGTTAGGGTTTCTGCCCCTGGGAGCGGTGATCGCCGTGCCGTTCACCGCGGTGTTCGCCAAGCTCTCGAAAGACATGGCGCGGTCCGGCATCGTGTTTTTCGGCGTGACAGCAATAGTCGGGGGTCTCATCCACAGAGACCTATTGGGTGCGGTCACGGTCCTGGTAATGGCCGCGGGCGTCGGGGTCAAGTCGTGGATGCAGTACGATCACTGGCAAGGGAGGTAGTCATGTGCCCCCCCGGATAGCCCGTGGTCCCCAGCGCGGGCCGAACGGCGCCCTCTCCGGACAACGGGAAGCCGTGGCCCACGACGTTAGCGTTCAGGGTTTCGGGAACCCACGGTACCGCCGCCCGGAGCCTTCAGGATCCTCGTCTGCTTGATCTTGGCGGTGTCATTCTCGAATGGACCGCTGCCCATGGGGTACAGCTTGATTACCGTTGATACCGTTTCCTCGTACTCCTACATCGCCTCCCGGAAGTCGGCGTTCAGAGAGCGCAAACGCTCCACGATTCGCTCATCGAACATGCGCTGAAGCACTTCGTTGATCGGAGACCGCACCTCGAACGAGAAACGAGGGCGGACCGAGCCTCCCGGTTCCTCCTGGAGTTGCAGGCAAAAGGAGTGAGTCAACGCGGCCAGCTCCGGCTCGTCGTAGAGGCACTGCTCCAGGTCCTCCGGGTAGATGTTGCTTCCCATCACGCTGACCGTGGAATCCTTCCTGCCATATATCCAGAGAAATGGCAATTTGAAAGGGTCGGTGCCGATGTCACTGGCCAACTCCTGCAGATTGCCCCCTGCGCCACGGCACTTGGCCTCCATTTGAGCGTATGTCGCGACCCCGCCTTCATCGTGAATGTTGTACATGATCCGTGGTGTCAGGATATTTGGACGAGTGATGGTGAACACCAGCCCCCCGAGCTCGTTCACCATGATGTGATGCATCAGCGGGTTGTACTGAAAGATCATCGGCAGCTGGGAGTCGTTTCCGAAGAGGGCTTTCCGGAGACGTTCGATGTATCTGGCCTCGCGTCGAATGGCGACGCTCTGGGGCATCTCACCGGCGATCCCGATCTCGATGTCCGTAGCGCCATAGCCGGAGTACACCGGCGGAAATGTGTGAGCAGGTAATCCTGGAGCCCCTCCGAGTTCCCTTCGCCGCCCAAGAGCACCATCAAGCGGTATTCGCCCAGCGAAAACCCGCGTTCCTCGGCGGCATCGATCATGTGCTTCAAGAACGGAGGGTAGCCGCAGATCAGATAGCGATAGCTCGAGCCGAAGTACTCCAGCGTATCGAAGATCTTGTCCATGTCAGGTCCGGTATTCTTGACGATGCTGTTGTGTTGCAATGCGATGCCCATGTTGACACCGGTGGCCCAGGCTCCCATCAAAAAGGCGTTGATGGTGATCCAGCCCATGTTCCCATAACAATACTTCGCGAAGTGACTGATGAACGTATGGCTTACACGGCGCTCTTCCAGGGACCTGATCCAGTTGTACGGTGTCCCCGTGGAGCCGGAGGATTCGTCGATGGCAGTCCCCGCCAAAGGCAGCTTTCCGTTCAAGCATCGCTGCTCCGGCGGATACGGCCTTATGTAGTTCTCCTCGTCCGTCAAAGGCAGGTCTAGCCGAGCGGCGTCGGCCGGAGAGGCGCCGTTGGATTTGAGGAATTCACGATAAGCGGGCACCTTCCTGGCGGCATGGGCGCTCGCGCGGACTGCTCGAAGACCGCTGACCCAAGCTACCATCGGCGGCGGGGTGATTTTGAAGAACCAATAAAAGAGCGTGTATCTGGGGCCGAAGAACTTCAGCATCAGGTCGAACGGGATCAGTCCAAGGCCGATCATCCTCAACTTGATGTTCGTCAACATTGCACCCTCTCTTTCTGCGTGCCTGCCCGATGGCTGGCGCCGGGCCCAGAGCGTCGCCTCGAGGTCCGACTCTACCCGGATTCGCCATGCCTGGGTGTTGTGCGTCGAGGAGCTGCGTCCTGCGATCGTGGCGACCTTCGTCCAGAGCGGACTTCGTTTCATTCTTTCCTCAAGACTTTCGCTCTGCGGTCGCGGCTGAGCAGTAGCCGCCTGCCCTGCGCGGCAACTTGGTTCCTTTGGATTGATGAAACGGTACAATCGGCCGGATCGCATGCCCAGGTACGTCCGCACCATTCCCGGGTAGTACGCCGTACCATTGAGGCTGAGCCCCCGACCCTCCTTCCGGTAGAGGCGCGTCGCCTACGCCGCGGTCTGACTATCCACCAATCGCGTCAACGACGCGTGCGAGTCCCGGTGCAGAGGAGGAAAGTGGCTGAAGCAGATGGTTTCGATGTCCAGGGCCAGGAGTTTCTTGAGAGACTCTATCGCCAAGTCGCGGTTCTGGGTTACGTGCGAGGCGGGAGGGCCCAGTCTTCCTCGTTTGTATTGAAGGG
>CAZJDV010000061.1:13081-15715 GCA_964544865.1 uncultured Dehalococcoidia bacterium
GGCGAGAACGACGCTGGCAGCAGGATCTTGTTCTGCTGGTTGACCAGCCGGGCCGGGTTCACGGGAGGCCAGGCGCCCGTCGCGCGAGACACGGCCCTTATCCGTACTCGCTCCTCGAAGTCGCGGTAGGCCCACATGTGCGCGAAGTTGCCCTGTCCGCCGGACTCTTTGTACCAGCAGCCCGCCAGAGGCGAAAACCTCTCTCGATCCTCCATCGCAGACCCCCAGGATTCCAGCAGCATGGGCATGTCCTCGGGTGGGTAGGTGTAGATGCGCATCTCATATATGGGGCCGATGTCCCTCTCGGCCAGCGGCGTCATGAATGGGGCCGGCAGAAAGATCTCAGACTGCATGGAGACGACGAATTCGCCGGTATCGGGGGGCCAGACCCCCGCTTCCTCGACGCGCTTCCGGGTCTCGTTCCTGTGCTCCTGGCTGTCGTAGGGCCATATGGCGACGATCTGGTTGATAGGCCCGATCTCGGTGTACCAGTGCCCGCCAAGAGGCGAGAATTTCAGCCGGCCGGGCAGTTTCTCGCCGAAGCGCTGCTGGTAATCGGGCACCATCCTTGGGTGAAGATCGTAGGTGCGTATCTCGTATATCAATGTTTCGCTCCCGTGCTATCCCGAGTTGCTGACCAGCGAACCTTCGATGTCAAGCGATGGCGTATTTCTCCACCGCATCCACGTCCAGCTCGACGCCAAGTCCGGGGGAATCGGGGACCGCCGCGAAGCCGTTGTCGATTGCAATGGGTTGGACTATGAGGTCGTCTTCTCGGAAGACGTTGCCGATGATGTCGCACGGCAGCTCGCATCCCGCCGCTGCTGCCGCGTGGACGCTGCTCATGTCCCTGACGCCCAGGTCCATGCCGGTGCCCCGCCACGTTTTACAGCCGGCCGTATGGGCCACTCTGGCCCAGTCCACGAACTCGCGGACCGTGCCCAACAGGTTGTAGTGGTGAGCTGCGTCCATCTTGAGCCCGGCCAGCAGGTTGGGCAGACTGCTGAGATGCAGCGCCACCTGGTGCCTGGTCTTGCCACGGAACTCGACGTAGTCCTCCAGCCGGTCCTTTGGAATCGGGTCTTCGAGGAGCACGTTGCCAATGGGGTCGAGGGAGCTCGACACCTCCATGGCCCGCTCCACGTCGTGGAGGCGCTCGTTGGGGTCGAGCACGACGGAGAAACCGGGGGCCCCCTCGCGCACCGCACGGACGCGCTCGGAGATTGGGTCGCCATACTTGCACTTCATCTTTACGCCCTGGAATCCGAGCTCGACGGCGCGCCGGGTCCGCCTGGCGGTGTCCTCGGGCGTGCAGCGGCCCATCCAGTAGTCGACGGGCACTCGGTCGGACCGGCGGCCACCGAGGAGATGCCAGACCGGGACCTCCAGGTGCCTGCCCAGTAGGTCGTACCACGCCATCTCGAAACCGTCGTACACGACGTCGCGGTCGATGGGCAGATTGCCCGGCGGGCAGTCGAAAACCGATTTCCCAATCAGGCGGTCCGCGGACGCCCGAAGCAGCGGCTCCAGGTCGCCGCGGACGGGTTCGCCCAGCCCTTCCAGGCCACTGTCGGCACGCAGGCGGACGATCCACTTGGGGAACTCCCAGAAGTTCGCCAAGCGCCCGCTGACGGGGTCCGGCGCGCAAAGGGGATCGTCCACGCCCTCGCTGTGCACCGTGTCGGGCAGCATGGGCACCACGAGCTTGAAAATGTCGACGGTCTCGATCTTCATGCCGGTTTCTCGAATGAGATCTCGGGTCTGGCGACATGGTATGTCACTTCCTGGTAGGCCGCAACCAGTAGTCAATCAAATCCATGTCGAAGTGGTGCTGGAGCCAGGCTGCTGGCTGGCCTCTTGAGACTTCGTCCTTGCCGTTGCCGTCTGACGGTGCGTCTGCTAGAGTTTACCCCGTGCGGCAAGGCTGCTTCAATTCCATACCCACCGTTCAATGGAGGATACTAAAATGGCTAACGCGAAGTACCGGGTCGCGATCATCGGAACAGGGCGCATGGGCGGACTGATCCAGGACGAGGTGCCCGACAACGCTTTCTCCAGCCCTTACGGCCACTTCAGCAGCTATGATTCCATCGACGAGACCGAGGTCGTGGCGGTCGCGAATCGCGGCGCTGAGCGGCTTGAGCGGTTCACCAAGCGGTTTGGCGTGGCCAACGCCTACCTGGACTACCGCGAGATGATCGAAAAGGAGAAGCCGGACATCGTGAGCGTAACCACGCCCTCTCTAGCGAGGGCAGAGCCGATCATCTTCGCGGCGGAGAATGGCGTTCGGGGCATCTATGCCGAAAAAGGACTGTGCGCTTCCCTGGCGGAGGCCGATCGGATAGCGGCCGCCGTCAAGGACAACGACGTGGCTTTCAACTGGGGCGCCATGCGGCGTCACCATGACGGGTATGTCCGGCTCGCGGAGGCGATCGCGGGGGGCCAGATCGGAGAGACGCAATACGCCATTATGTACACCCACACCGATCTTATCAAACACCATCCCCACACGCTGGACCTGGCGCAGATGCTGCTGGGCGACCCCGCGCCGCTCTGGGTGGAGGGTACCCTGGTGCAAAAGGGCGACCTGCTGGAGGCCGGGAAGGCGGCGGATCGCCCGCGGGCGTATCCCGA
>CAZJDV010000062.1:0-15439 GCA_964544865.1 uncultured Dehalococcoidia bacterium
TGTTCGTGCTGACATTGTGCGACACGCCGCGAACCATTGCTGAGTGGTGCGTTGTTCTGCCGGGGCCTTGCTGGGCCGTGCCGGGGCCGTGCTGGGGCCGTGCTGGGGCCTTGCTGGGCCGCGCCAGACATTCGCGGCCAAGCCCCCCCCCATTAGATTTTGCAGGATGACTCCCACTGACACTAAGAAACGCCTGATACAATATGACACCATTAAGGTTCTTGCCCTGTGCCCTCTTAAGGTCTAAGAAGATGACTCCACCAATGCGTGAGAATGCCTCGAATTAGGTGACTATTACCAAGGGAGGGTGGATACATGCCCAAGGACAAAGTAACCGCAACTCTTGAACTGGAGCGAGACCATCTGGAATGGCTGAATATCATCGTAGACCAGTACGACTTCGCCGACGAATCGAAAGCAGCCCGAGTCCTCAATGGCGGAATAATTGAATGAGCTCAGCGCAGGCCCTATCAGGGCGCAGAGGTCCGGTGGGGCGAGAGATCAGATTCTACGGGGAAGTGGGCAGCTTCAACGAATGGTAGAATGAGAACATCAATTCTCACTGGAGAGCAACCCATGACGCAGATTGCTACCCCGGACACCGCAAGGCCCCTGACGGCAAAGAGGCAGCGGTTCGTCGAGGAGTACCTGGTTGACCTGAACGCGACCCAGGTGGCTGTCCGAGCCGGGTACTCTGAGCACACGGCTGGCGCCATCGGAGCCGAAAACCTTGGGATACCTCAAATCGCAGTGGCAATTCAGCAAGCCAAAAGCTGAGCGGTCAGAACGTACCGAGATCACCGTTGATCGCGTCATCAAGGAGCTGGCCGGGATCGCCTTCGCGTCTATCTCCGACGCTATCGAGTGGGGGCCGGACGGGGTGGTGGTAAAGTCGTCGGCGGAGCTCTCGCCGGAGGTGCTGGCCGCTGTCAACGCGGTCACTGAGACGAGGCACAAGAATGGGACCGTGGCCATGAGGCTCCGGATGCACGACAAGCTGGCGGCGCTGCATAAGGTCGCTGACCACCTGGGGTTGTTTCCGAAGCGGGTCCAGGTCGATGTCCAGTCCACGAGCTACATAATTGAGCAAACGCTCGCGGCTATGACCGACGATCAGCTCGACGCCCTCATCGCGACGGGCCGAAAGCGTCTGGAAACCGGGACCACGGTAGTGAAGGGGGAGGATGAGTAATGAGCAAACCGAAACTGATCTACTACCACGATTCCCGCCATAGTCTCCTGTACCGATTCGACCCGCCTATGAGCCTTCATGGGCTCAGGCAACCGGTGGACGAGCTCGTGGGGACTCCCGTCGATACGCTCTCTTACGGCCTTGGCATGGGCCAGACTTTCCTCTATGACACGAAGGTGGGCGCCATGTTCGGGGATCATGCCATCGAACACAATCGCGGACTGGTTTGGTGGCGCGCCGCCGAGAACCTCAAACAGGCGTTGAGGTCAGGCCATGATCCGTTCAAGGTCATCGTGGATAGGGCGCATGAAAAAGGCATGCAGGTACTTGGCAGCCTTCGCATAAACGACAGCGGAGCACCCGAGGGCAGCAATTACACTGTCGGCCGGCTCAAGTACGAGATGCCCGAGGTGATGATCGGCGAGGAGGATCCGGATCGTCCTTTCGTGGCCACCTGCCTGGACTTCGCAAGGCCGGAGGTCAGAGCGGAGCGTCTGGCCGTCATAGAGGAGGTATGCGATCG
Source organism: uncultured Dehalococcoidia bacterium (assembly GCA_964544865.1). GTDB lineage: Bacteria > Chloroflexota > Dehalococcoidia > Lucifugimonadales > CAJWER01 > CAZJDV01. Next base: position 1,716 of record CAZJDV010000062.1, read on the forward strand.
TTACGGCGCCGACGGTATTGAGATCGACCAGTACGTCAGGGTGTTCTTCAAGCCGTCGGAGATACGGCAGAACACTCCGATCTTGACCGACTTCGTGCGCGAGGTCCGGCGGCTGCTCGACAGAATCGGCGAGAAGCGTGGACAGCGTCTATATGTGGCGGCGCGGGTGCACCCCGATGAGGAGGCGAACCTGTCCGTGGGCATGGATGTCAGGACCTGGCTGTCGGAGGGGCTCGTCGACCTGGTGATTCCCCACGGCGGTGGTGTCGTCCTGGACACCACTCCGTCCTTCGGATGGCTGGTGGAAGCGGCGAGTCAGGCCGGAGGCTGGGTCTATCCGCCGATGGGAGAGGTCTTCCCCTACGATGACCGGCACCACCATCCCACCTTGGAAATGTATCGAGCCGCGGCGACCAACTACCTGGCGGCCGGCGCGGATGGGCTGTACATGTCAAACCTGCCTTGGCCGCGGACGGAACGCGAGTACATGATCCTGCGGGAGATGGCGGACCTCGACATCCATGCCAGAAAGACAAAACATTACCCCGTTGCCCAGAAGGAACCGAAGTCCGCCCCTTGTGGACACGAGCGGTTCCTTCCCATGCTGCTGGAGGAGGGAGTGGGCGCGCGGGTACCCGTTTTCATCGGCGACGCATTGGATTCGGCACGGGCCGACGGCGAGCTGGGGCAAGCGACGCTGGGAGTGAGGGTCGTGCAGACCTGCCCGGAAGATCGGCTATCCTTCAGGCTCAATGGGAGCGAGCTACCGCTGGACAAGGCAGCGACGACCACCTACTATGGCGGGACCGTCGCCTATTTCCCGGTGAAGGTGGGTATGACCCAACGGATAGACTCCTACTACTGGTTTGAGTTCGACATTCCGTTCGCCCTTCTGCGCGAGGGCGAGAACGTGGTGGAGGTGACTATGGAGCGCCGCTTCAAGGCACTGACGGCGCAGCGTGTGCTGCAAAGTGTTGAGGTCCACACTCGCTACAAGGAACCGCCGATCCCGGTTCAGGGGCAAATGTAGCTTGGTGAGCTGATGGCCGGGCGGCCCTGGGCACCCGGGTCGATTGGTCGCAAGGAAGCCTTCGCCGCAGACAGTCAGGCCGGATTGTGATCGAACCATACTCGCAAGAAAGAGAGAAACACAATGTCGGTGGCCGGAAACCGCAGTTCCGACGGAAATGCCCGAGACGAGCCGCCGGATGAGAAACAGGCCGCTGGCATCGCCAGGCAGATATCGAACTCAAAACGCCGTCTACTAGACCACCTGAGGACAGTCGAAGAAGACCCATCCCTTGACGAGCGTGCTGTCCACGAGCGATACGCCGGTGTCTTTGAGTCGAGGGACATCCCCGGCGCCACAGACCTCATAGTCGCCCTGCACGAGATCCAGCTACGTTTGTTTCGAGCGCCCGCGAGATTCCCGCTCAAGTTCGGAATCGAAGAAATCCAACTGTTCCTCGCCCGGCACCCGAAGGCGGATGTGCTCCGTCGCTTCGAGAGGCTGGCGCAGTGGATATCGAGCGTCAACAAACAGGCCCACGACGGCGTGATGCTGACCCCCGTGCTAATCAAGTATCTGGCGGGGCCAGGCGATTTCGAGTCCCTTATCGGCGAGCTAAACCGGCTCAGGCTGGAGACGCGCGCCGGCCGGTTCGACATGGCCAACCCTGTCCACCGTGATCTGGAGTTCTGCCGCTTCGCCACGGAGTATGCCTGGCAAAACGACGTTCCAGTGGGCGCCGACGGGCAATACGCCAAATTCGACGCGCTGGGAGAGCTCCCCCCACCTGTCGAGGAAGAGTTCTTGCTGAGCGGGCAGCCCCTGTTGCAAGTGAAGCGTGTCGCTTACGAGGCAGCAGGCTTCCTCCAATTCTTGAGAGAGTTCAGGGCCAAATCCAACAGACTGATCGTGGTCATCGGCAATGACCGGTACGGCAAGCAGTGGGTCGTGGAGCCTCTGGAAGACTATCTGAAGGATGGGTTCACTCTCCGGTACCCTCGGAACCCGTCACACAAATCGTACAGACTCAGGGTCCGTGACGAGATGGTCGGAAAGGCGCGACTCGGGATCACACGTGACCTCGTGAGAGAACTCAGTGACGCGATGCCCCACGTCGTGATAGCGGATAGCTGTGACCCCGTGGGGTTGGGCAGAGCCGATGACGCGATGAGGATCTCGCGGGGTGCCAGGGACTATGTTAACTGGTTCATGGTGTTCAACGATATTCGCGCCGAAGGGGACGTTACTAAATACGAGTCCGACAGCTCCTTGCCACCGAATCACATCGCCGAGCTGAGGAGGTGGCATGAATTCGACAGGGCAAGGCGCGAGATACGACCCTGGGTCAGGCCCGGACCGACATACAAGATCGCGCACTGGGCGCCGGTACTGAAGGCGAGGGTGCGACTGGGCGACTTCGATGTGTCGAGGCGGGACCCAGATTTCAGTGACGGCAGCGCGCAGGTCGTTTTGGCGAACCCCGCGTTCTATGTCGACGATGGTGTGGAGGCCCCGGATGCCTTGAGGGGCACGATCCCCTACTACTTCGACGGGCCTGAGCGGTTCGTGAAGGAATCCTTACTCTTTGGCTTTGGCCGGTTTGGCCTCGAGACGCGGCTGGAGGGTCCGACGACCGACCAATTCGTGGAGGCCGTCCAAGAGCAGATGAAGCGGGAGATCGCCGGTTTCCTAAAGGAGTACGGCGTCTCCTGAAGCTCATGGCCCTGCACCAGTCGGCCCGGCGAGTACCGTCGGATGGCGAACTGGGACACGCTGCGACACGCCCCTATCACACTCTAATTTGCTGGTCCACGATGCCCGGCAGGATATCCGAGATGAGGGTGCCGATGACGGTCAGCGTGCTCGGTAATAGCACGACTGCGGAAGACAAAAACACGTCCTCGACCAGATGGGCGCTCAGTAGCAGCGGACCCTCGGTCGGTAGACTCAACACTATCGAGACGACCATGCTGCCCGACACGAGCTGAGGTAAGAGATAGCCCAGGGTGCTCACCAGCGGCTTGAGCGCGGGCCGAACCGGGTATTTTATGTTCAGCTTCCGCTCGACCATGCCTGTCGCACGGGCGGTGACAACGTAGGGCTTGGGCAGCTCGTCCAGCAGATTGGCCACCATGACGCTGATGAGGGTTGCCGTGCCCGCCGAGCCGGCTCTGCGAGCACTACGGTATCCCCTGTAATCGGGTCGGTCCGCAGGTTTTTTGCGAAATAGCGGAAGCTGCCGCGTTGGCGTCGTCATTCACTCTCTGCGCAAGCTGTTCGCATTGGAGGAAAACGAGCACGGACGATGCCGAGACCAGCACCACGATCGCCACGGGGGTGTATGCCAATCCCAGGCAGGTTCGTAGTCTGCATCGCTCCTGCACACAGCCGACCCCCCAGATTCGAGACTCGCGGCATTGATATAGAATTGGACCTCATCGCGCAACCCAACAGCCCGAATAGCATGTTTCGACTAGCCGGTGGCGCACCGTGGCCGGCACTATTCGGATCGTCGTAAGCGCAGGCAAGCCGGTGTGGGGCGTTCGCCGCCGAGTCGAGGAGTTGGCGGAGGGCGGCGTGGACATGCCCCACGACAAGAGATTCATTAAAGCTCGCGAGCAGCTAACCGGAGAGGACGGAGCGGTTAGCCAAGCCGGGTCCACATCACTGAGCTATAGGTGCAGCGAATGACCGAAGTTGACTTTTTCTTCTACAAAGGTTGAGGTACCTGCACTAGAGTAAGAGCGTGGCTCTTACAACAGCCCGTCGAGCTTCACATGCGGGACTTCTTTGTGGACCGCTTTTCCGAGGATGAGCTTCGCGGCATGTTCGGAGACCGACCGGCCTCAGAATTCTTTTCGTGGGTCAGCCCTTCATTCCGAAAACTTGGTGTCTCTCGCAAGTCGCTATCGGACGACGAGCTTATCGCTCTGATGCTCAAACAGCCCAGACTTATTCGGCGGCCGCTTATTGTGGTGAACGGCGAGCCCGTGACACCCAGGAGCGGCAGTGACAAGATCATCCTGGCTCTGGCAGACCTAGTCTAGACCCCAGGTGGAGAGCAGGTTGCAGCCTGGCACGGGCGACTCAGACATTGAGAAACTATTCACAGCATCTTCATGGCCGTTGTGTACATAATCAGTTGCCTCAGCCGGGAGGTCCGGCAGACAGGCTCCCACCGCGCTCCGCCATTCGCTCCAATGCCAGGCCGGTCGGGCCAAATGCCGTCGTCTTGCCGGCCAATCCTGGGAAGCCGCGTCAATGGTTGGATCTACACCATCGGTCCCCGTCCATCGCTCATCAACCGCATGGCTTGGTCACCGATGTGAGAGAATGGCGGCATGAAAGCGCACGTTGGGCTCGTCCTAGCTGCCTCCGCTTCTCCCCTGCGGGCAGCGGGAGAGGTCCAGGATGAGGGAGTTCCCCACCTTACCATCCGTCCGCCACCTTGAGCGGCGGACGCTCGCCAGCCTATCCCACGAAGAGATCGTTGCCCTGATCGAAGCCGACCTCCAGGGGGCCAATCCGCCCCAGGGCTTCGCGATCTCTGAATCCACCGGCCCCGACTCGATCTGGCGAATCACCGGCATTCCCGACAAGTTCTTCAACAACGTCACCCATGTAAGCTGGCCGGCTCCGAGGCGGCGCACCGTGTCAGAGACATGATAGGCGAGCTCGACAACCACGGTGTCGACTACAGTTGGCGGATCGGCCCATCCAGCTCCCCTGCCAATCTCGCGGATTTCGTTGAGTCGCATCGCATGACATTCCAGGAAAATTACTCGGGGATGGCGATCGACCTTCAGACTCTGCGCGACGAGTTCGCAATGCCTGATGGCCTCGAGATTGCTCGCATTGAAGACGCCGGCGGGCTCGATCGCGCCTTCACCGTCGCCAGCGACGCCGAAGCCGCGATCGAGCCCGGTCTTTTACAACTGCTCGCCCGGTCGGGCTACGGCGATTCCGACCATTGGACCCACTATATAGGCGCGCTCGATGGGGTGGCCGTCGCAACTACATCAGTCTTTACCGGGGCCGGGACGGCTAGGATATATCTGGTCGCGACGATCCCTGACCTCCGCTGCCGAGGGATAGCCAGCGCCCTCGTCTTTGAAGCGCTGCGGAGGGCGCGGGACGCAGGGTACTCTATCGGTACGCTCCAGACATCCAGCGAGGGTCTGGAGTTGTACCGGGCGCTCGGTTTCCGCGAATACTGCCGTTTCGCATTCTACGTCCGAGAGCATCTCAGATGACCGAAAGCGGAATAGCTGCGACCCAGGCGTTCGGTCGCCGCCGGCGCACATGTGCGCCATGCGAAAGGTAGGATGGAAACGCCCGCTGCGGGCGAATCCGACGCTCTTATCCAGACAAGGGAAAGGACAAGAACTCGTGCCAATCATTCACCACAAAAAGCCGCCGGAGACCCCATGGAGGCCGAACTATCACGGGTGGGACATCACGCGGCCGGGCGATGGCACCACCAACAGCAGCCTGTCTTACAGCGAGGTCGGCATCGGAGCTGGGCCGCCCCTTCACACCCACGAGTCCGACGAGCTCATCGTCGTCCTGGAGGGAACGCTGGAGGCGCGGCTAGGGGATGAGATAAGCATGGTGGGCGCCGATCACACGGTCGGGGTCCCGCCGAACGTGCCCCACTCATTCAAAAACGCCGGCCCCGTTGTCGCTCGAATCCTGGGGGTTTTTCCTGTGAACGACCCGTTCGACCACACCGAATATCAGGAGGGCGCGCCTCCTGATATCCACGGAGAGTGACCGACCGCGGAGCTATAGGGCGGAGACGCCCGCCCTATTCCAACTCCAGCTTCAGCTCAGGTTCGGCGAAATCATTGTCTTTCACGTAGACCTGGAGCCTGCCGCAGGTGTCGCAGATGATTATCCGGTCCTGAGCGTCGATCTCGATTCCCACCGGGCGGGCGAATAGCCCCATGGGGCTCACGTCCTTGACACGGCGGAACGCCTTGATCGTCTCCGGATCCCTTGCCATGATGTAGACGCCGGCCTTCGACAGCTCCACCGCATCTCCATACAGGGCCGCCAGCGACTCGCCGTCCGGTTCGTAAATCTGGACCCGGCTGTTGCCCCAGTCGGTCACATAGACGTCCCCGTCACTGTCCACGGCCACATTGGCCGGGTGGTTCAGGTCCCCAGCTTCGATGTCGCGGCCGCCGAAGCTCAAGAGGTACTCACCGTCCGGAGAGAACTTCTGGACCCGGTCGTTGCCCCAGTCGGCGACGTAGACCGCGCCCCGGGAGTCGATGGTGATTCCCCAGGGGCGATTGAACTCGTCGTCCCCTGTACCGGTGGCGCCCCAACCAAACTGGAACTCGCCGTCAATCGTGAACTTTTGCACCCGGTCGTTGCCCGTATCGACGATATAGATGTCGCCGTCCGAGTCAAACGCGATGCCGCTGGGGCCATCGAGCCGGCCCGGTTCGGAGCCGTGCACTCCCCACTCCCCTATCCTCTCGCCGTCGGGATTGAATTCGGGGTAGGGGTAGATCACGTCCGATGGGAAGATCGCCACGTGGTGGCGGAACTCGTCGGTGACGAACAGGTGGCCGTCCGCGGCCAGCGCGATTCCCGCGGGCCACACGAACTCCCTGCGGGCGAAGTCGCCGATGTGCTCCTCGTCGAGGGTCGTCTTGCCGATCCGGCCGAAGTCGGCGTGGCCCAGGCCGCCTTCGAAACCCAGGCCCCTGCTCAGAACGAACAGGATATCGTCCGGAGCGATGGCCAGGTCGATCGGGTACCGGTATCCGCCGGTTTTGCCGTTGTGCTCGTTGGTCGGGCGGCCCAGCGCGTGGCTGAAGTGCCACGCGCGGCCCGCGACAGAGGTCGTGATCATTCCTGTGCCTCCGTGATTAGCCCGCCGCGACGAAGCCGGGCTTCTCGAAGCGGCCGTTCACGATAGGGGCCGCGTCGACGCCCAGCCAGTCCTCCAGCACCGTCGAGTAGACCCCCCGGAAGTCCATGTTCGGCACCAGATCGCCGTCCTTCAGGGCCTCGGCGCGGGTCTCGGGGTAGGTGCTGTACATCCCGCCCTTGACGCCGGATCCGATGGCGAAGCTGACACCGGCAGCGCCGTGATCGGTGCCCGAGCCGTTTTCCTGTACCCTGCGGCCGAACTCGGAGAATATGAACATCATGACGTTGGCCGCCGCGTCGTGCTCGGCAAGATCGTCCCAGAAGTCGGCCACGGCCCGCGACACCTCGGTCCACAGCTTGGGGTGGTTCGGGCCCTGGGACGCATGGGTATCGAATCCGCCGTGCTCGGTATAAAAGATGCGCGTGCCCAGTCCCGCCAGCAGGACCTTGGAGACATCCTTGAGCTTGTCCGCCAGCGGGTTGGCGGCATACTCGACACCGGACGTGTACCGGTCGGGCGCCGTTCGGAGCATGTCCGCCCCTTTTAGGGCGTCCAGCCCGGTCTGGCCAAGGTATTCCATCACTGGCCCGGCGCCGATGGCCGGGGCATAGATGCTGGCGAAGCGTTGCAGCATCTGGTCGCGCTGCTGTTTCTGCTCAACGGCGGTGAGCAGCCCGTAGGCCGATAGGTCAGCCACCGACGCGACCGAGACATTGGGGGCCACCAGCGCCCTGGGCAGGCCGTAGCCGACGTTCACCGCCGTAACCGGGTTCTCTCCCGCTGGATCCAGCTCTCTGATGGCGCGTCCGAGCCACCCCTCAGTGCCGACCTTGTCAGGCTCCGCCGTGTGCCAGATATCCATCGCGCGGAAGTGGGACCGCGTCGACTTCTCCCAGCCCACGCCGTGGACTATGGCCATGTCCCCACGGTCGTAGATCTCCTTCATCGGCCCCATCGAGGGGTTGAAGGCCAGCTCGTCGTCGAGCTTGTGCAACTCTTCCTCGGGGAAGTGCAGCGTCTGCCTGTTGTCGTAGTAGTTTGGGTCCTGGTACGGGACTACGGTGTTCAGATTGTCGTTGCCCCCGCTGAGCTGCACTACCACCAGCACCGGGTCTCTCTGGACTGTCGCCATCGCTACTTGCTCCTCAAAAAATATAAGGCGGTCGTCTATCCGAACTGGTACTCGCGGGTGGCGGCGATGAGCGCCAGGACCTCGCCGACCCTGCCGGGGAAGTCGTCGTCACCGGCCGCCACCGGTCCACCGCTCTCGACCTGCGCGACGAGCTCAGCCCGCGTCTCGTCCGTCACCGGCAGCGGGCCCATCTGGTCCAGGCAGCCGTCCACCAGGACCTCGGCGCTCATGCCGTCGCCGTTGACAGACCCGACCCGCCTGACTATCTCCCGCACGCCGGGGAGCCCCAGGTCACCGACCTTCTCCGACACGAAATTGACCCGGTTGATGAGCGAGCCGCTGTTGATCCACTCCTTGCCCGTGTGCCAGCCCTCGACGCTGGGGGGGTCCAGCAGCGCCTGGCCCATGTAGCCCGGTTCGTCGGTCAACATCCCCCAGCGGGGATCGGGTCCGTTGAGGTCCCCGGTCAGTCTCAGAGTGCCGGCCACCACCTCGGCCGGACTCCTCACCTTCTGGTATATGGCCTCTTTGAAGAAATCGGACTTGAAAATGACTTCGAGCGTGGGGGCTATCTCGAACCCGGACCCGACGAACGCCTTCTCCATGACCCCGATGGCGTCCAGATCGCGCGGCTCCTCGATTGGCCATGCCGGAACCTGGGGCTCGTCCGCCACGAAGAAGTTGTAAAGGTGTCGGGTGATGAACCGCGCGCAGGCCGGCTGCTCCAAGATGATGTCGATGATGTCCTCGCCGTTGAAGTTGCCGACGTGGCCGAGGAAGGTCTTTTCGCCGTTGTCGTGGTCCTCCGGCTTGTACTCGAACTCCCAGAGGTGTGGGCCCCAGAGCAGCCAATGGATCTTGGGCCTCATGGTCCAGCCGGTGAACGCCCGGGCGCACTCGAAGACGTCCTGCTCGGTGTAGTTACCCGCCCCCAGGGAGAACAGCTCGAGCAACTCACGTCCCCAGTTCTCGTTGGGCGCGCGCTTGTGGTTCTCGTTGTTGTCGAGCCAGTAAAGCATCGCCGGGTCCTTGGACAACCCGACCAGCAGGTCGCGGTAGTTGCCCATTCCCAGGTCCCGGAATAGCTCGATCTGAGCGTACATCTGCCGCCCGCTCTCCACCTTGGATTGGCCCGTCGCAAACACGTGGTGCCAGAAGAGCGACATCTTTTCCTGGAGGGGCTGCCGGGTGTTCACCATGCGGTACAGCCACCGGAGCTGGGCATGGTTGATGTTCGACCCCCTCTCGGCCATGGGGTGGTAACGGAAGAGCGTGTACTCGTCGACGGGGGGCTGCTCCTCTGGGCGCAAGATCTGCTCCACCGTCTCGTCGTATCCCTGTGCGGCCAGCGCCTCGATCTCGGAACGGGTCGCGCCGAATCCGGCTCGGCGCATCAGGTGCGCCATCAACGCGATGTCTTCGCGATTTACCATGGGAATCTCCACATCCGCTAGTGGCTGGACTGGGACCGTGGCGCCGCCGGCGAGACCGGGCATGAGGCCGACTAGCGATCACGTGGATATTATAATACTCCATCTTGAGGCGCATACGCCTCGGGCCTGCCGGGGTGGTACGCCATCCGCGTACCGCCGCCCCGTCCTTCCCAGGGGCCGGCGGCCCCCGCCAGATGTCGTCGTTGGCCTTACGGCCCGCCGCCACATCTCCGAACCAGAGGGCTCTGGCTCGTAGCATCCGTTGGGGGCAGCGCCGAGTCAATCACGCGGAGCAAGGAGGGTCGCGGCAGGCACGGGCCTTAGAGCATACGCGCCCCATATCCACGCCGTTTTGTGCTAGCGCTCATGCTAACACGGGGCGGCACAGCATGGCATGGAAGATATAAATGAATTCACTGTGCACCATTGGAACTTCCCAAATCCGTATCTGTCAGGTTTACATATTGCCGACATCGAGTCCATCGACGATGGATCTTCGCACTTGCTTGCAGCGCGGCGTGTCCTGGTGTCTGCGGCTAGGCACACCCTTGTGTTGAGCGTATAATCGACATTGACCGGACACCTTCTCGGTACGGCCTGCAAGCCCGCCAGGTGGAACGCATTGGCAACCGGGCTGAATCGCGACGGCGCCACGTTTGGAGTACGACTGGCTCTGGGGGTATCGATATTGAGATTAGCGACGCATAGTTACGCAAACTCTTCCCCGTTCCCAGACATTCCTCTCTCAGTTCTCTCCGCGCACATTCGACATCAGCCCTGGGGAATAGCGGCAGATGAGGCGGGTCGGTATTGGATGACACTACAAGCCGACCTGGCAAGCCGAGTACCCAACAGTACGCACACCGTCTCGGAAAAAGGTGGTCACAACCTTCATATCGACGACCCGATGCTGGTGATAGATACCATCCGGCAGGTACTCGAGGCCGTCCGCGACAAGGCCGCCGGTCCGCGGGGTCAAGGGTAGGTTGCACCGGGTGGTCGGGCTCCATCTGGCGAAAACAGGATCTGGAGGCCCGGGAAAGGCGTCATGAGCAAAAGTCCGAACATCCTGTTCCTGATGACCGACCAGATGCAGGGCCGGGTCCTCGCGCCGGACCACCCCTGCCGAACGCCGCGCCTCGACGGCCTGGCGGCGGCGGGGGTGCGTTTCACCAGGGCGTACACGCCGAACGCGGTCTGTTCTCCCGCCCGAGCCAGCCTGATGACCGGGCTGCTCCCCCACAACCACGGCGTGCTCACAGTCACACACACCGTCGACGCCGACCAGAGCGTGCTGCGCGCCGACGAACCCCACTGGGCGCAGCGCCTCTCCGCCGCGGGATACCGCACCGGCTACTTCGGCAAGTGGCATGTTGAGCGCACATACGATCTTGACCGCTTTGGTTGGCAGGAGAGCGCGTCCGAGGGTAGCGAGCCCCTTCGACGACTGGAGGGAGAGGCGGCCGAGCGGATGAACACCGGCTCGTTTTCGCTCGAGATGCACCTGGAGAACCCACCGGGATACGAACGGCAGCGGTTTTACGGGGTCACGGACGTGCCGCCGGAGCAGCGCCGGGTCGGCATACGGACCGAGTTGGCGCTGGAGTTCCTGGATGGCGCGCTGGCGGCGAACGAGCCGTGGTGCTGTTTCGTCAGCGTCATCGAGCCCCACGACCCGTTCATCTGCGGAGAGGAGGCCTTCGCGCTCTACGACGTCGACTCGATTGAGCTTGCCCCTAATGTACACGATGACATGTCAGACAGACCCGGCATCTACCGCAAGGCGGCGCGGACCTGGGACGGCATGACCGACCGGCAGCACCGGGAGGCAGCGGCGTGCTACTACGCGTCGATCTCGGAGATCGATCAGCAGTTCGGCCGGCTGATCGACCGTGTCGAGAGAGCTGGGCAGCTCGAGGACACTATCATAGTCCTGACCTCCGATCACGGAGAGCTGCTGGGCGCCCACGGGCTGTATTGCAAGAACTTCACCGCGTCGGAGGAGATCTACAACATCCCCATGATTATGGCAGGGCCGGGCATCAGCCGTGGAGAGGTTGCCGACGCACGCGTGGGGTCCCACGACCTGTGCCACACGCTGCTGGAGCTGACCGGCTGCGACGGCATCGATTCGCCCGACTCACGCTCGTTCGCCGAGGCACTGCATGACCCCCGGGGCGGATCGGCTGATTTTCAGACCGGCTACGCCGAGTATTTCGGGGTGCGCATGACGCTGACGCAGCGGGTGGTCTGGGACGGCCAATGGAAATTCGTCTTCAACGGGTTCGATTTCGACGAGCTATACTATCTCGAAGCCGACCCGTACGAGATGGTGAACCTGGCGTCTAATCCACAGTACCAGGACCACCTGCGCAGGATGACCAAACAGATGTGGGATGTCGTCACGCGGACAGGAGACCGCAGCTTGCTTGACTCGCAATATCCGATACTGAGGGTCGCGCCATATGGACCGTTGATCGAGCAAGAAGAGTAGACTGGATCAGCCCCGGTGGTTCGCGAAGAGCTGTCTCGGATCAGTCAGCCTCGCGGCGCAGCTGTCAGTGCGCCTCCTCTTTCAACATCAACTCCTCAACGGCCACCATTCGCTCGCCCCCCATGCGTTCGATCATGATCTCCTCGATCGCCTCGTCGCGCGCCTGCGCCAGAGGCCCGGTCTCGAGGACTTCGCGAACTCTCCGGGCCGGCACGACCACTGCCAGCCCGTATTCTTCATGCACGTCGCCCCGCACGAGGACCTCGCTCATGGCCTGGGGCTCGTCCGCGTTCATATGGCTGTGCACGACCCCCAGCAGATAGACGTGGCTCCCGGAGACCGACGTGTTCGACGGCGAATACCTGAAAACCGGCGATCCGCTCGCCCCCGCCCATGACCGCCACTCGGCCAGATAGCCCTCCACCTCGATAAATGCCGAGTCCGGCCCGGCGAGCCTGGTCGCGACAAGCTGGGGCATGAGGTAGACACTACCGTTGCTTATCAGCGGCCTGGGGCCCGAGTTCTGGGGATGAGGCTCGAACTGGCCCACGGAGAACAGGCTGTCTCCGGTGCCCACGTGCTGCGAGCTCACCAGATCGTCCGTCAACGCGATCTCCATGGGAACCGGCGTCAGGTCGACGCCCGGCGGCAACTCCTTCAGTGGATGGGCTGCGATGTCGCTCCTGGGATCGGGGTGGGGATACCAGTCGTCGTAGGGGACCGTCGCCACGTCCAGAGAGCCGCCGTCGCTCGTGCTGAAACGCAAGATGAGGTCACCGTGGCGGATGCACCTCCGAACGACCTCTCGGGTTGAGATCAGATACCGGAACCCCTGGCCCTCGCCGTCCGGCACCGAGACGGCGAAGGCCGTACCGACCTGCGTCAGTCCGTCTTCGCCCGATTCTTCGTCGTCGCTCTTGGCGACGTGCAGCGACACAACGCAGTTGCGGAAGGGCTCCTCGCCTCCGGCTCTCTCGTCGTTCGTCGGAAGGCTCCGGTAGTATGTTCCGTCTAACAGCCAAGGTGGTTGGCGCTTGAGGTTGAGGGTCATCTGGGCCTCCTGGATTCTGTACGGCCAGCGTCGAAGGTCCGAATGGACGGCGACGCCCCGAGCCGGTCAACCGCGATGCGTCTGCGACTGGTGTTCGTTCGGAACTGTGAACAGGCGTGGTATCAGGCTATGCAACTCCCGCGGGACGCGCAAGGTTAACAGGGGCGTCGGCTTGGGAGATTCAGAGAGGCGGGGGGGAAGAGCGAGTTCAAACGAGAGAACGGCTCGCCCTTTCCATAGATAGGGCAGGTGTCTCTTCTTTTCGCGAGAGCGGTGAGGACTACCCTCGTTCCGCCAGGGGGACGAAGTCGCGCCGCTCCTCCCCCACGTAGACCTGGAGAGGCCGGGCGATACGCTGCTTTGGGTCCGATATCATCTCACGCCATTGCGCCATCCAGCCGACGGTCCTTGGAATGGCGAATAGGACCGGGAACATGTCGGTGGGGAACCCGACGGCCTGGTAGATGATGCCCGAGTAGAAATCCACGTTGGGATAGAGATCGCGCTCGACGAAGTACTCATCCTCGAGGGCAACACGCTCAAGCTCCAGAGCTACCTCCAGAAGCGGGTTCATGCCAACGGTTTCGAACACGTCGGCGGCGATCCGCTTGACGATCTTCGCCCTGGGATCGTAGCTCTTGTAGACGCGGTGGCCGAAGGTCTGTGGCGCGGATCGTCCCGTCTGTTATGGGGACTGCATACTGCTTGCCCGTTCGAT
>CAZJDV010000063.1:0-14754 GCA_964544865.1 uncultured Dehalococcoidia bacterium
AACCGGCGACAGCCTGCTTGGAAGGCAGGAACTCTACCGCTGAGTTACTCCCGCTGGAGCCTCGCGACGTGGTCTCTCCAAGGATACGGAGGTTTGGGTTGCGGCGTCAACCGGTGTGGCCCGACCGGTTGGGACTGAGCGCTCTATTCGATCTCGCGCAGCAACTGTTTCACGTATTCGAAGCTGCGCCGGTCGGCGGATAGCTGGTCGCCCATGGTAGCCCCCTCGATAGCCAGGTACCCGTCGAACCCGGCGCCGGCCATCGCTGAGATGGCGAAACGGTAGTCGATCTCTCCGTCGGGCAGGGGCACGCGAATGAAGATGGCGTGCTCGTTCTCCGGTATGTGGACCCGGTGCAGGTTCTTGCAGTGCCAGTATTTGGCGCTGGGCGCAAGCGCCATGATGGCCTCCTCGGACGTCTCCTCGGGCTCGTCGTAGCACCAGTAGATGTTGCCCAGGTCGGGGTTGGCGAATACGTGAGGACTGTCGGCCAGGTCCAGCAGGTGGAGGGCCGACCAGCTATTGTCGGCGATGGAGTGCTGGTGCACCTCCACAGTGATGTTGATGCCGTAGGCTCCGGCGACCTCTCCGGCCTCGCGCAGAGCCTTTGCCGTCCGCTCGAAGTCCTCCGGAGAGGCCATCCTGCTGGATCCCTGCGAGGCCGGCTCGCCCACGAACGCTCCCGCCATGTCGGGATTCCTCGGGGGCGTGCCCACGGTCGCGTTCACCGTTGTCGCACCAAGCCAGTGGGCGGCCTCTATCGCCTTTTCCAACCCGCGCCGGCTGTCGGCCGCCACCCTGGGATCGCTGACGCCCCCTCCCCCTCGGACGACCACGCACGGCGTGCCATAGTCCTCCAGCTCCTTGCGCATCTCACGCACCTCGCTCTCCGAGGCGTCCTGCCCGCCCGCCATTTGGGCGCTCAGCTCGACCCCGTCGAAGCCAATCTCCTTCACCTTGGCGAAGAAGCGCGATCTGGTGGCGCGGTCCGGCAGTCCGCGCGGGTCGCCCTTGTACGGATAGAAGACGCTGCGGCGGAACGCGTACGCGATTTTCACGTGTGTTCTCCTAGAGTGCGGGCCTATGCGGCCAGCTCGAAAGAATCCTTCGCCAGGTCCACGATGTAGCGTCCGATGGCCAGGCAGGCCGTCGCACCGGGGGATGGAGCGTTGAGCACATGGATGGAGTTTCGCGTCCGAGCGATGCTGAAGTCGTCCAGCAGCTCTCCCTTTCGGTTCACGGCCTGGGCGCGCACCCCCGCGCCGGGGGTCGTCAGGTCTTCCATCCGCACGTCCGGAACCAGGGCCTGAAGGGAGCGGAGAAACGCTCCTTTCGTCCAGGACCTGTACTGCTCCCTTATCCCGGACTTCCAGTAGACCTTTGACATCCGCCAGAACCCGGGAAAGGCCAGTACTCCGAGCAGATCGCTGGGATCGATATCGGTCTTCTTGTAGCCCTCCCTGGCGAACGCCAGCACCGCGTTGGGCCCGGCCTCTACCGTGCCACCTATTCGACGGGTGAAGTGGACCCCCAGAAACGGCAGGTCTGGGTCGGGCACCGGATATATGAGGCCGTTTACCAGGTTAGAGCGCTCCTTCCTGAGGGAGAAGTACTCCCCTCGGAACGGGACGATGCGGACCCCGGTATTGAGTCCCACCGCCATAGCGACGGTGTCGGCGTGGAGCCCGGCGCAGTTTATCAGATGCCCGGCGGACAGCTCTCCACGGGAGGTCTCAAGGTGCAGCCTGCCGTCGCGGCCGGTGATGCGCTTGACTTCGGCGTCGGTAAAAAGGCCGCCGCCGGCCTTCTCGATCTCGTCGGCAAAGGCACGAACGACCTGTCCGTAGTCGACGATTCCGGTGTTGGGGGAGTGGACCGCCTTGACGCCAGCGGCGTGGGGCTCCAGCTCTCTCAGCCTCTCCGTTGCCACGAGCTCGAGATTCTCGGCGCCGTTGGCCACTCCCCTGCGGTGCAGCTCCGCAAGCCGGGGCAGCTCGGACTCGTCCCTGGCCACGATCAGCTTGCCGCAGAGCTGGTACTCGATGCCGCGATCGTCGCAGAACTCGCGCAGCATCCGGCCGCCCCTGGAGCAGAATTCCGCCTTTCGTGACCCGGGCTTGTAGTAGATCCCGGCGTGGATGACGCCGCTGTTGTGGCCGGTCTGGTGCCGGCCGATCTGTGGCTCTTTCTCCAGGACCGCGACGCTATACCGGCGGTGCTCCCGGGCCACGATCATGGCCGTCGCCAGGCCGATGATGCCGCCGCCTATGACCGCGATGTCGTAGTCGCCCAGGGCCATGTAAGTCTCCGCCGGTTTTCTCGCTGCGGCGCGGGGGCCGAGCCTGGCGCGATTGTACCACGCCGGCCCGGCCCACCGGTGGCGGTGGAGGTGGACAAAAAATCTGGCCGTCGGTATCATTGGTTTGCATGTCCCTTGAAAGCCGGAAGCATGAGCTTCGAGACCTCGGGGACTACTGGCGTTTTCAAGGTCCGCATGGCCATCTGAGAGACGCCCGCCGGATTACAAATCGACACCAAGCACGTAGAGAAGGAGTGAGCATGAACCGTGACGAGCTGAAAGAGTATATTCAGGGTCCCGTCGCCACGGTGCCCACGCCTTTTGACGACGACTTCGAGGTGGACTACGGGCGGATGCATGAGCTCACCCAGCGTTGGGTGGATAACGGCCTGGTGAAAGGCAAGGCGATCATCAAGGTCGCCGCGGCGATGGGGGAGGGCCCCATGCTTAGCGACGACGAGTGGCCCTACCTGCTGAGAAGCGTGGTGCAGGCCGCCGAGGGCAAGGCCGCGATAGTGTGCGGCCTCCACTACAAGGACACCAAGCGGACCATCGAGGACGCCAAGCGCGCGCAGGACCTGGGGGCGAACGCGCTTCAGGTCTGTCCGCCGGTGTTCAACTTGCCGAGCCAGGACGACATCCTCGACTACTATGGAGACCTCTCCGACGCCATCGACATCGGCATAATGGTCTACCACACCCATTGGCTGTCCGGGGGCCGCATCGAGGTTGACACGATCATGAAGATGGCCGAGTTCGAGAAGGTGGTGTCGATAAAGTGGAGCAACCCGGAGGACGTGGCCTTCGAGGAGATGGAGAGGTTCGCCGATATCTTCAACGTAATCGACAACGGTGGCGACCTCATCCAGGCCCACAAGCTCGGCGCCAGGGGATATATCAACCTTGCGCTGGAGTCCTACCCTCCCCACGATCTCAAGGTGTGGGAGCATCTGGAGAACAAACAGTACGACGAGGCGCGCAAGCTGCACGAATCGGTTAACGAGCCGCTCAGGTTGTTCTACGAGAAGATCAACGGCCGGTCTGGGGGCCAGGCAAGGCTGAAGAAGGGCATCATGACCCTCATGGGTCAGCCGGTGGGCTCGTCGCGCCCGCCGTCCAAGCCGCTGAACAATGAAGAGATGGCTGGTCTGCGCCAGATCCTCGTGGGCTTCGGCTGGCCGGTGGAGGCATAGGTCGGCGTTGAAGCCGATGTCATCCTGCTCGCAGCGAAGAGTCTGGGGAGGTTGGGGCCACGCGACATGCCTAATACGCAAGGCTGCGATCCGCCCCGGATCCTTCGTCTCTGCGCTCCTCAGAACGACATACTCCATCAAGAATCAGATCGACTGAGTACCAGCCGCACAACGCGCGTAACTATCAGCCTCCGGAGCAACACTTTTGACCCGACCGCACCGTTCCCTCGAAAACCCCGATGTCGTCCACCCCCCGGTAGGGCGCTACTCCCATCTCGCGCGGTTCAAGGCATCGGAGACTCTGGTGCTCGCGGGCCAGGTCGCCATCGACCAGGAGGGCCGTCTAGTGGGCGAGGGCGACGTGGCCGCCCAAACGCGCCAGGTGTTCGAGAACATCGGCCGCATTCTGGAGAGCGCCGGCGCGTCCTTCGACAACGTCGTCGAGTTAACGACCTACGTGGTGGGCCGGGAGTCGGTGCAGCCGTACCTCGATGGACGGGCGGGCATCTTCGACGAACTCTTTCCCGACGGGGACTATCCGCCCAACACGATGCTGGTCATCAGCGGACTGGTGCGAGACGACATGCTGGTGGAGATATCCACCGTCGCCGCGCTGACTTAGCTCGCCGCTGAAATTGTAGGGAGCACTTCGACAATGTATCGCGACAGGAGCTAACCGATGACGGAGCTGCTTTCCAATACGGACAGCTATCTGCGGGAGTTCCATGCCGAGGTTGTCGAGGTCACCGGCAAGGGCGTCGTGCTGGACCGCACGGCCTTCTACCCCGGCGGAGGGGGCCAGCCCGCTGACACGGGGGTGCTCCGCGCGGACGGCAACGAGTGGAGGGTCAAGAAGGTCTCCAGGTCGCAGAGCAAGGTCGTCCACGAGTTGGAGGGCGAGGCCCCACCCCAGGGCGGAAAGGTCCGGGGCGAGATCGATTGGGAGCGCCGGTACGAGTTGATGCGCACCCACACCGCCCTCCACATCCTGTGCGGGGTCGTATGGCGGAACTACGGTGCAAAGGTGACTGGCAGCGATATGAAACCCCTGTCGGCCCGTATGGACTTCGAGTTCGACAAGATGACGGCCGGATTCGCCGACGAGATCGAGGACTTGGTCAACAAGGAGGTCGAGGCGGCCCGCCCGGTAAAGATAAACACACTGCCGAGGGCGGAGGCGTTCGAGATTCCAGACCTGATCCGGACGAAGGTCAACCTGCTGCCCCCGTTCATCCAGGAGATCAGGACCGTGGATATAGACGGCCTGGACCTTCAGGCTGACGGCGGGACCCACGTGGCCAATACCAGCGAGGTCGGCAGGATACGGGTGGTGGGCCACGAGAGCAAGGGACGCATCAACAAGCGTCTTCGCATCGAGGTGGAAGGGTAACCGGGTGGTCCGGCCGATTGGCAGCCTGGCGGGCCCGCAGCCGTGTCCCGGTGCCGCCGTCCGCACGCGGGAAGGCGCTCACCGGGGTCAGGTGTCGTCCATGAGGTGAATCGATGATCGGCTACATCGCGAGGCGTCTGCTCATGGCCTTGTTCACCGTTTGGGCCGTGACGGTGCTGACATTCATAATCATCCAGCTCCCGCCGGGCGACTCGGTGGACCGCGAGTTGATGAGAATGCAGGACCTGGAGGGCGTGCTCATATCCCAGGTGACCCTGGACGAGCTCCGGGCCTATCTCGGGTTGGGCCAGCCCCAGTACATCCGGTATTCGAAGTGGATGTGGAACCTGGCGCATGGCGACCTCGGCCTCTCCTTCCAGTACCGAGGCGGGGCGAACATGTCGCAGGTACCGGTGAGGGAGCTCATTCAGGACCGCCTGTGGCTGACCATCGTGCTCACCGGTTTTACCATCATCTTCACGTGGACCTTCGCCCTTCCGGTGGGGATCTATTCGGCCGTGCGGCAGCACTCGATCGGAGACTACACTTTCACGCTCCTGGGCTTCACGGGCCTGGCGGTGCCGGACTTCCTGCTTGGGTTGGTGCTGATGTACGTCGCCTTCGCCTACTTCGACCAGAGCGTCGGCGGGCTTTTCTCGGCCGACTACCTTAACGTGCCGTGGAGTTGGGGGCGGGCGTATGACCTGCTCAGCCACCTGTGGGTGCCGGCGGTCGTCCTCGGCACCCACGGGACCGCCGGCCTGATCCGCGTCATGCGCAACAACCTGCTGGACGAGCTCGGCAAACCCTACGTGGTCACCGCACGGGCAAAGGGAGTGTCTCCCTGGAGGCTCATCCTCAAGTACCCGGTGCGTGTGGCCATCAATCCCCTGGTGAGCACCGTCGGGTACCTGCTGCCATCGCTTGTAAGTGGCAGCGTCATCGTATCCGTGGTGCTGAGTCTGCCGACCATGGGTCCGATACTGCTGACGGCGATCCAGGCGGAGGATGTCTACCTGGCCGGGTTCATCATCCTGATGCTGGGCGTGCTGACGGTGATCGGCACGCTGATCTCGGACATCCTGCTGGCGGTCGTCGACCCCCGGATCAAGCTAGGGCGCGAGTAGACCACCTCGGACCGGGGGCGGCGCAGGACCACACGGGCCCGCCCAGCGCTGGCCCTCGTTTTTTTGAAATGCGTGGGCGTATAATTGTCTGGTGCGCGGGGGAGTTGGCGGTTCGATTTTGATGGGGCATGTGTGATATTGGCTCCGTGTCACGAGCGTAGTTCACAGGGACGTTGCGAAGAGCAAAGCGAGGTGGAGAGATCACGAAGCAGAGACCGTACGTAGCCATCACGATGGGGGACCCGGCGGGGATCGGTCCGGAGGTGACCGCCAAGGCGCTCCGCGATCGGCGGATATATGAAAAATGCCGGCCGTTCGTCGTTGGCAGCGCCGCGGCCATGGAAGATGCCCGCAGGCTGATCGGCGATACAGGCCGGACCAATCTCGCCTGCTCCCTGGACGATGTGAAGGGCGAGCCGGGGACCGTGGACGTCCTCGACTTGGCGAATCTGGACTACGCCGGCATCCCGCGCGGCGAGGTCTCGGCGGAGGCGGGCGCCGCCGCCGTGGAGTGGATACTCAAGGCCGGCGAGCTGGCGGCCGCAGGCGATGTGAAGGCGATAATCACGGCGCCCATCAACAAGGCGTC
The DNA here is from genome assembly GCA_964544865.1 of uncultured Dehalococcoidia bacterium. GTDB lineage: Bacteria > Chloroflexota > Dehalococcoidia > Lucifugimonadales > CAJWER01 > CAZJDV01. The sequence continues at coordinate 6,599 of CAZJDV010000063.1, forward strand.
CGCCAAGCTGGCCGGATACGACGACATCGGCCACATGGAGATATTTCAGCGCCAGAGCGGGGCCAAGGAAGTGGCGACGATGCTTATGGCAGACCGGCTAAGGGTCGTCCACCTGACGACGCATCGGTCCCTGCGGGTGGCCTGCGACTACGTTACCGTCGACAACGTCATGGCCAAGATACTGCTGACCCACAGGTGCTTCGAGGAATGGGGTTTCCCGTCACCCAGGGTAGGAGTGGCGGCGCTGAATCCCCACTCCAGTGACGGCGGTCTTCTCGGGGACGAGGAGGCGAAGCAGATCGCCCCGGCCATCCAGGCGGCGAGGGAGACCGGCGTCGACGCCACCGGTCCTATCCCCGCGGACACGGTGTTCAACCAGGCCATCGACGGCAGGTTCGACGCCGTCCTGGCCATGTACCACGACCAGGGCCACATTCCCATCAAGGTGCACAACTGGTCCAAAAGCGTCAGCGTGAACCTGGGCCTGCCGTACGTCCGGACCTCGGTGGACCACGGCACGGCGTTCGACATCGTAGATAAGGGCATCGCCGATCATCAGAGCATCCTCGAGGCCCTCGAAGTCGCCGTGGACCTGGTCAGCGATGGCAAGTTGAGGTAGGAGAAGATCAGGGGCTGGAGGTTGGGGAGAGGAAAGGGAGAGCGGCCGGTAGTAACAAGGGAGCAGGTGCATGCGAATATCGTTTATTGGCGGCGGTGTGATGGCGGAGGCTATGCTGGCGGGAATTCTCGACGCCAGAGTGGCGTCGCCGCCGGAAGTAAGTATCGGCGAGCCCGTGGAGGACCGGCGCACCTACCTGGCGCAAAAGCACGGGGTGGCGGCGCATGCCGGGAATTCCGATGCCATGAAGGACGCGGACATTGTCATATTGGCCGTCAAGCCCCAGAGCCTGCCCGAGGTGATGGCGGACATTCGCGGCGGGTTGGACGGCAAGCAGACGGTGCTGTCGATCATGGCGGGGATCCGCATGGAGACCCTGGTTGAGGGTCTAGGCCACGCCGCCATTATCCGGGGCATACCGAACACCCCGGCTCAGATACGGGCGGGCATGTCGGTTTGGACGGCGTCGGAGGCTGTGCCCGCGGAAATGGTCGCGGCGAGCCGCGAGATCCTGAGCACGGTCGGCGAGGAGCTCTTCGTCGCGGACGAGAAGCTGATAGACATGGCGACGGCGTTGATGTCCAGCGGTCCCGCCTACGTATTCCTGTTCATCGAGGCGCTGATCGACGCAGGGGTGTACCTCGGCGTCTCCCGGGACGTATCCCGGAAGATGGTGCTGCAGATGGTCTCGGGCAGCACCAGGATGGTGGCGGAGACGGGACTCCACCCCACCGAGCTGAAGGACATGGTGACGTCGCCGGGCGGGACCACGGCGGAGGCGCTGCTGACCTTCGACCGGGGCGGTTTCAGAGGCGTCGTAATCGATGCCGTCGCCGCCGCATACGAGAAATCGCTGGCGCTTGGGGGGCCGAGTTGAGCGCATTCGCCGCGGATTTTATAGACATCCTCATCTGGGCCCTGACCCTGGCCATTTTTGGGCGGGTGCTAATGTCGTGGATCTCCCCCAGGGGCAACGACCCCGTCACTCCCTTGCTATACCAGGTCACCGAGCCCATTCTGGCCCCTATCCGGCGGCTGTTGCCCCAGATGGGAATGCTGGACCTGGCGCCGATGGTGGCCATCCTGGTGTTGAACTACCTGGTCCGTCCGCTGGTGTTGCAACTGTTCTAGCACTCCGCGGACAGCCGCGACTGCACTTCGAGGTGTGTAAGGCCGTCGATAACCAGGGTCTTGTTCCTGCCCTTGTGCCCCTTGACCAGCGCGATATCGCTCTTCGCCACGCCCAGCGCGTCCGAGAGCAGCGCGATGACGGCCTTGTTCGCCTTGCCGCCCTCCGGCGGGGCGGTGACCCGGACCCGCACCCGGCGCTCCTCCGAGACGACGACCTCGTTCCGGCTCGACCTGGGCTGGACTCTGATCTCCAGGCGCGCGCTCATGGGCTGGATGCGGTTCTCACTCGGCCCGCCCGTCGCCCGCGGAAGCCGGCTCGCCGATTGATGCCGCCAGGCCGCCGGTCTCGTCGAAGAACGAGTTCAGATTGTGGAACGCGACGAACGCGAGAAGGAGCGCTACCAAACCGTACGACACCGCGTCGCTCACCCTTCCCTTCAGCCAAGTCAGCAGCCAGTGCAGGCCGAAGCCCGCTGCTCCAAAAACCGCCGGCAAGACCACGATCAGCCTTCCGAATATGCCCGCCTCGCCGGTGAGTCCAGCGGCCACTATCCCCGCGACAAACAGTATCCAGATGTAGGCTTGGCTGCGTTTTCCCAGCCGCCACAGGCCTGCGGCGAGGCCGATGAGCGCCAGTAGCGCTGTGACGGGGTCCAGCAGCCTGGCCGTCCTTCCGCCCTGGAAGGCCTCGACGTCCCTGCGCAGCAGGACGGTGGCCGCGGTCCTGCCGATGTTGGCGAGTACGTAGCTGGCCTGCGCGGATACTCCCTCGCGTTCCATGTATTGCGGCGTGCTGGTCAGGGCGACCTGGCGGACGTGATCGCCGGCCCTGTCCGCGTCCCCCGCCAGCACAACCAGGTATGGCAGGGCGACGATAAGAGCGGGCACGAAGAACACGGCGGCGCTGCGGAGCACGTCCCTAGCCGGCCGCTCGGAGTCCAGGTACTCCCACGCCCAGATCAGAAGCATTGCGACCGCGAAGATGAAAAAGGCGTTGTTAACATATGCGGCCGCACCGAAGGAGAGACCGGCCAGGACCAGAAGCCATCTCTGCCTTTCGATGTTCGGTCTCTCGGCGAAGGCCCTCAGTACCAGGTGCAGCGCCAGAAGCTCCAGCGTCAGCATGAAGATCACGGGCAGCGCCAGCCGGCTGTAGTAGAGGTGCCACACGCTGAAGGCCAGCAGCAGGCTGCCGATGACAGCGGCGCGCTGGCCGAACATCTGCCGGCAGAGCCGGTAGAAAAGGGCCAGCGGCGCCAGCCCCAGGACGGTGGCGAAGAGCCGAACGGCTACGACCGTGTCGCCGAACACGCCGGTCCAGAGGGCGAGCGCGTAGGCCAGCCCGGCCGGCTGGCCCATCGTTATTTCAGGCCTCAGGCCGATCCATCCCTGCGCCGAGATCCTGCTCGCGGCCTGCGCGAACGCCAGGTCGGCGTCGAGTTGTTCCCCGGACACGGTGGCAAGCAGATATGTCCGGGCGAAAACGGCGACGGCGAGCGCAGCGGCCACGCCGCCCCATAGCGCCAGGTCTCCGCGCGTACGAGGTGTGGCGGCGGGCCTGTAGGGGACCGCGACTGCGGCGCGGGGACGGCTCAGGTGGGCGACCGAGGGTATGGGCGGCACGGTCGCCTGCTGCAATGGCGCCCGTCCGGTCAGCGGGACGCCGCACTCGTTGCAGTATCGCTGGCCTCGGGGATTCGGCGTTGCACACGCGGCGCACGCCAACGTAGCGGCGAACCCCCGGCCGCAACCACCGCAGAACGCCGCCGAGAGCCGGTTCCGGTGGTGGCAACATTCGCAATCTATCGGCAGGACTGTCCTCCTCTGCTAATCGAGGACCCGGCGTCGCCGCCGGTGGCCGGGGTAGGCGTGGCACCCAGACAGGGCGGCTCTTGCACGGGCCGTTGCAGCAATTAGACCTGAAGTGTAACCTCGCCGCCGGCCACGGTGACCGTCGAGCCATCTGCCATCACGACGACCAGGTGCCCGAGCTGATCCACCACGCTGGCCTGTCCCTCGATTACGCGATGGCCCCAGCGAACCGACACGCTCCGGCCCAACGTCTCGAGCTGCTCCGACCACTCGTCTGTCAGCGAACGGCCTCGTTTGACCATGCCGTACATGTCGTCGAAGCGCTCCAGGACGGATTGGAGGACCTCGCCCCTGTTTACGCGGCGGCACCGCTCGTGGCTGAGACTCGTGGCGATCGAGGCGATCTCAGGGTGCGCTGCGGGGTCCAGGTTCACGTTTATGCCAATCCCGAGAACCGCGTACCAGAGCTTGCCTATGCCTACGTCGGTCTCGATCAGGATCCCCGAGACCTTCCGGCCACCGATCTTGACGTCGTTGGGCCACTTGATCGCGGTCGGCCGTCCTGTGAGTTCGGCGACGGTCTTGGAGACCGCCAGGGTGGCCGCCATGTTGACGAACGGCAGCTCGGCCGCGGTGGGTCTGAGCAGGACCGAAAACGACAGGTTCTCGCCCGGCGGCGAGATCCAGTTTCGGTCGAATCGCCCTCTGCCGGCGGTCTGCTGGTCCGCGACGACGACGAGGCCCTCAGACCATCCCTCGCTGGCCAGCAACCTCGCCTCGTCCATCGTCGAGGACAGCACGTCGTGGTGCAGCAGCCTGCCGCCGATCACGCGTCCGCTCAGGGCGGCGCGCACGGCATCGATGTCCAGGTCCTCTCGTGCCTTCATCGGTCCTCGTCAACCATAACTACGCGCCAGGGCGATGATACCGGTGCCCAGCCAATCGCGTCAATGCGAGGAGAGCGCACGCCCTCCAGTCGTACGGCCGGAGCCAAGGAAGACCCGGTTTTGAGTTCTGACATGGTCAATTGTAACGACGCTCCTACAGCCGTTCGGAGAACCACTTTATGGTTCGGTGAGTTGCGTCGAGGATGTGGTTGCGCTCCTGGAATCCGTGGGGCTCCCTGGGGTAGACCACCAGCTCGACCTCGACGCCCAGCTCGCTCAGCGCGCGGTGGAACAGGTACGCCTGATCGACGGGTACATCCCGATCGACCTCGCCGTGGATGATGAGCGTCGGGGTATTGACATTCTTGACGTGGGTGATGGGCGAGAAACTTCGGTAGACGCCGTCGGTGTCCCAGGGGTCTGCGTCGGCGTAGTAGATGGAGTCCCAGGCGCTGATCGAAGTCTTCCCGTGAAAACTGCGCCAGTCGGATATGCCCGCCCGCATCAGGGCGGCTCTGAACCGGCCGGTCTGCGTCACCGCCCAAGCGGCCATGAATCCACCATAGCTGTTTCCGGCGATGCCAAGCCGGTCCGGATCGGCGATGCGCCGCTCGACGCAGTAGTCGATGCCGGCCTGAATGTCCTCCCAGTCTTTGCCGCCCATGTCACCGATGTTGCTCTCTGCGAACTCGAGGCCCCAGCCAGTGCTTCCCCTGGGGTTTGGCAGAAAGACCGCGATACCCGCCGCGGCCAGCAGCTCGGCCTCCCGGTAGGCGGGGTTGTACCTGTTCAAGTGGGCCAGGGTGGGGCCGCCGTGGACCAGCGTCACCATGGGGCCCGGCCGGCTCGGCGGTGCGCCCACGGGACGGACGAGCCAGCCTTGGATTTCCCATCCGTCCGCGCCCTTCCAGTGGATGGACTCCGTCCTGGCCGCCTCGATCTCCGCCGCCTGAGGGTGGAGCCGGGTGAGCTGCGCCCACTCCAGGTCGTCCGCGGTCCGCCGGGCGACCCACACGTCGGCGGGGCTGGCGGAGTCCTCGCGGACCATCGCCATCGTCCCGGCGTCGTCCATGCTGAATGTCTCGGTGATCTCCGCCAGCACGCAGTCGCCGTGCCATAGCGACCTGCGCTCGCACGTCGCGACATCGATCTCGGCAACGCCCATGCCCCCCCCCTCGTGGGCGGTAGTGAGCAGCCGCCCGGAATCGGTAGACCAGGCCAGCGAGTTAACGCTGACCCGATGGTCGACACTGATGTCCCGGGCCTTTCCTCCGCCCGCGGGCACGACGAAAATGTCGCCGATGGTGTTGCCGCGGTCGCTCCACATTGAGGAGAGAAAGGCCACGTGGAGGCTGTCGGGCGACCACACGGGCTTGCCGACCATGCGCCTGGCGCGGTGGAGGGTCCGCACCGGGCCGTCGCCCAACGGGAAGGCGAGAAGGCGGCACGTGTACCACGCGTGCTCGTGGGGCAGGTCCGATGCGACAACGGCGAGCTCCCCTCCGTCGGGCGACCAGCAGAACTCCCACACCTGGAGCCCGCCGGGAGAGACGCACTCCACCTCGCCGGTCTCGATATCGACGGTGTAGACCCGGATGTACCTGGGGTTCCTCTCGAACTCCAGGGCGTCGTCCCTGTCCTTCTTGCGGCGAATGTCCTCTTCGGTATCCGAGTCCTGCATGAGGAACGCGACTCGGCGACCGTCGGGCGACCACTCCATGGGACTCTGTCCCTTCGGAGGAGACATGGCGCCATCGACATGCGTGAGCTGCGCCGCCTCGCCGCCCCCTCTGGGCAACAGGTATAGCTGGCGCAGGCCGTCCTGCTCGCGATCGGACAAGAATGCGAGCGACCGGCCGTCGGGCGACCAGCGGGGCGTGTTGTCGCTGCGGGGTCCGAACGTAAGCTGTCTGGCCTCGCCCCCGCCGGCGGGCACGCTCCAGATATCCGACCTGGCAAATCGGGTGGCAACCTTGAAGGAGTCGCCGACGACGAACGCGACGAGCTCGCCGTCGGGGGAGATCCGAGGACTGGTCACGCTCTTGAAGCTGAGCATGTCATCGACGGTCGTGGGTCTGACACCAGGCATGATCGGGCACCTCTTGGCGATGATGATCGAATCTGTGATGCGACATCTGGGCGCGACGGCTCTATTATAGCCGCTGCTCTGTCGGAGGGCGCGTCCGGACACCCGCCCGATGACCATCAAAGATCCGAAGCGGCTTTACGTCCAAGGCCTGGCGTATTAGGCTTAGTCGTCTGGAGCGCAAACCTGGGATTGTAAAAGGAGATGCTGATGGCCGAGGAACGACCGCGAGCCACGGACCTTGGACTAGGATTGGGCCTGCTGCCGCGCGGGGCCGATAACTCCATTACCGACGTGCCGGAGGTGACGGTGGGCCACGTCACCCTGATCAAGGGCGACGGTCCCCTGGTTGTCGGCGAGGGTCCCGTCCGCACCGGGGTCACGGTCATCCGGCCCCATCAGGGAGACGTGTTCCGGCGGAAGGTCACCGGCGCCGTGCACGTGGTCAATGGCTTCGGCAAAGCGCTCGGGTTCTTACAGGTTACGGAGCTTGGCGTCATCGAGAGCCCGATCACGTTGACGAGCACCCTGAGCATATGGCGTGCGGCGGACGCCATGATCGATTACCTGTCAGAGCAGAACCCGGGGATCAATTCTTTCAATCCGGTGGTCGGCGAGTGCAACGATGGGTTCCTGAACGACATTGTTGGCAGGCACATCCGCCGGGAGCACGTGCGGGAGGCCATAGCCAGCGTGACGGCGCCCAACACGTCGGAGGGGAACGTCGGGGCCGGGACCGGGATGACCGGGTTCGGCTGGAAGGGTGGCATCGGCACGTCTTCGCGGCTGTGCGAGAATCCGGCCGGGCGGTATACGGTGGGCGCACTCACGCTGACCAACACCGGCGACGCGCGAGAGCTGCGCATGGATGGGGTACACATCGGGCGGGAGCTGCTGCCGCCCAGAGATACCTACGATCCATCTCGCGCCGGAGGGTCGATAATGATGGTCATTGGAACCGACGCGCCGGTGGACTCCAGGCAGCTCGGGCGGATCGGCCGCCGGGCGGCCCTAGGACTCGCGCGGGCCGGAGGCATCGCAGATCACAGCAGCGGTGACTTCATCATCGCTTTTTCGAACGCGACGGACCGGCCCTACCTGGACGATGCGGACCTGACGCCGCTGTTGCGTGGCGCGGTCGAGTCCACCGAGGAGGCCGTCGTCAACTCCGTGCTGCGCGCCGAGACGATGACCGGCCGCGACGGCAACACGCGTCATGGCATCCCCATCGACGAGGTCGAGCGAATTCTGGGCCGACGCGCGTAGGCGCGCGTCTCCCTAAGTGGGTGTGGGCAGAGGGGCGCAGCCCCTGGCGGGCGCATTTAAGGATGGCCCTCGATCCTAGCCCGCCTACGACGCGTCCAGGCGGGCGTCGCCCTCGTCGACGTAGGTCGTTTTGCCGACGCGGGTCACGGTGATGTTCTGCCGGTACACGCCTCCGGCCACGGGGCGCTCGGCGGTGTGCGTCTCCGTCTCCGATTCTACCGAGCCGGGGGCCGGGCCATTTGCCAGCGCCTCCGTGAGGGCGCGGCCGTCCATGGAGCCGGGGGTGTCGAGACCGAGGACATGCAGGACCGTAGGGGCGATGTCCACGTTGCCCGAGGGCGTTTGCAGTGCGATG
>CAZJDV010000064.1:0-14611 GCA_964544865.1 uncultured Dehalococcoidia bacterium
AGATGTGGCGATTGCCCTCTCGCAGCTCCGCTCTCATGTCAACGACCTGCACCGGGGCGAGACCGCCCTCGGTCCGGCGGGCCGATATCGCCCCAGTGTCGTCGACGATCCTCTCGGGAAGCTGAAGCAGGCGGACGTCCCTTCGTTGCGCCCTGCGATACGACTGCACGTCCGGCGACGCGCTACCGAGCAGGACCACCGCGCCGGCAAGCTCCGCCAGCTTGAGCGCCACCGCCCTGGCATGGTACCTGGGGCTGGCGTCGTGCTGCTTGTACGTCCACTCGTGCTCTTCGTCGATGACCACGAGGCCCAGGTCCGGCTGAGGGGCGAACACGGCGCTTCTGGAGCCGACCACGACGCCGTACTCGCCGCGCCTGACCTTCCACCACTGGTCGAACCGCTCGCCCGGCGCCAGGCCGCTGTGCAGCACCGCCACCTTGCCGGGGAACCGTGACGCGAATCGCTCGACGGTCTGGGGAGTCAGGGATATCTCTGGGACCATGACAATGGCCCTCTTGCCGAGCTTCAGGCACTCGCGGACCGCGTCGAGGTACACCTCGGTCTTGCCACTGCCGGTGACGCCCTCGAGGAGGAAGGTCCGAGGACCCTCGCCGGCCAGCGACCGCCGGACCTCCGACGTCGCCCGGCGCTGACCGACCGTGAGCGTCACCTTTGGCGCGGCCGGGAATACCCGTCCCGCGAGCGGGTCCCGCTCCGTGGCTATCGAGACCCGTTCGATCATTCCCTTCGAGAGCAGGGCCATGATCGCGCTCCTGCCAAACTCTTTATTCGCGGGTGAGAGCATCAGCGGCGCCCTCGTCTCGAGCAGTCGCGACAGTGCGGCCTGTTGTCGCGGCGCATTGTCCAGCTCCACAAGACGCTGTTCGAGGCTGAGAGAAGCGTTGGCCGGGAGCCGGACATAGTCACGATATTGGGGTTTCACCGAGGCGCCTGCGCGGGCCTGAGTGCGCTCGACCAGGCCCGCCTCCGCCAGCCTTCTGGCCGCCGCCCTGGCCCGTTCTCCCAGCGCCTCAACCAAGCGGCCCTCCTCCATCCTCTCTTTGCTCAGGATGTAGTCGAGCACTTCCTCCTGGTACGGAGTCAGCGCCACCTCCAGGTCACCCAGCGAGCGGGGGCCCGGCGCGAGGTAGGTCTTGATTCGGAAGCGGCCTCCCGGCGGCAGCATCGGGGCAGCCGCCTCGAAGAGGCTGCACAAGTAGTAGGCGCTGACCCAGTGGGCGAGCCGAAGCTGGGTCTCGGTCAGGATGGGACCGGACTCGTCGACGCTGAAAATCTCGCGCGTCTCCGGCACTTGCGGGGCGTCGGGAAGCGAGACAACCAGCCCCTGCAGCTTGCGCGGGCCGAATGGGACGATCACGAACTGGCCGATCTTTGCGCCGAGCGATGGGGGTATCGAATAGCTGAAGGTGCGGTCGTGGCCTGCCGGTGCATCCACGGCCACCTCGGCGAATCTCACGACCTCTCGGTTCGGCATCCCTGCCACCAGTTCCACGCCCAAGACGGAACGCGCGCTCAAACGAACGTGTCTGAATTCACGGCGCGAATGGAAAAACTGTCGGCCCCCGTTAAGGGAGAGGCGGTGTGGGAGTCACACCCGCCTGTCGGTCCAATCCGAGAACGAGACATCAGGCGTCGGCCCAGCCGATCAAGGGGTGTGCGAACCAAGCGCCGTCGATATACCCAGGACGCGATCGGGCTTAGCGCCGCTCCTTGATCCTGGCCCGGCGGCCTGAGCGGCCTCTGAGGTAGTTCAGCCTGGCCCGGCGGACCTTGCCGCGCCTCACGACGCGAAGCGCCTCGACGGCGGGCGAGTACAGTAGAAAGGTGCGCTCCACCCCAATGCCCTGGGATACACGCCGGACGGTGAAGGATGCGCCGGGCCCGTTGCCGCGCTTGCGCACTACCACGCCCTCGAAAACCTGCGTCCGCTGCCGGTCGCCTTCGGTGACCCTTATGCTGGCCGCCACTGTGTCGCCGGGCTGGAATTTCTCGACCTTGGGGTTGGCCTCTACTGTGACGAGGTCGTGGGCATCCATTATTAGTCCGTCCTGTCCACTCGCTATAGATTATGGGTGGCGCCCGGCGAATCGCACGCGGCGGCAACCGTTCTATTCTATCGCCAGCGTGACTCCGCGCGCAAGGTCCAGGTTGTGATCTTCGGGTCCGCCTTGCCCGATCGCCCGCCTGCACGAGCCGCGGAGACGGCATATGCTGAGCGCCATTACGCCTCCCAGCGAGTCGCCGCCGCGTAGGTTACTCCGTCCGGTCCGGACATGTAGTAGACAGTCAGGATGCTTCCGTCCAGGAGCTGGGTCGACGCCGGGTAGCCGAGATCCCGGGTGCCTCCGTCATCGCGCAATACATATATGTTGTCGAGGTCCCACGTCTCTCCACCGTCGTTGCTGGCGACCGCACGCACGCCCATCGGGTCACGACGATAGCCGTATGTGCACAGCACCCGTCCGTCCCGTAGCTTCAGCAGGTTTGCGGGAACACCCCAGATGCCGGTGCGGAACGGATGCGACCACGTTCGTCCGGAGTCGTCCGACCAGCTCTGGGAAAGGTAGTCGTTGGACTGCGTCCGGAACAGGGCGAGAATACGGCCGCGCGATACTTCGACGAAGGCGGTCTCGTTCGGGGCCCCGCCCGGTGGCGTGCTTCCGCCCATGGGTATAAGTCTCCACGTCCCACCGTAGTCGGCGGAGCGCCAGACGTAGCTTTGAGAGTCGCCTCCGGGATATGTGCCGTACATCGGGAACAGGATCGTCCCATCCTTCAGGTAGGCCCCCTGCGGGAAAACGTTGAGGCACCCGAAACCAGGGAAGACCCATTCGCGCCGCTCCCAGGTCCGGCCACCGTCGGTGGAGCGCTGGGAGAACATCTCTTGCCCGCCCACCAGGATCGCGCCTGCATCGACGGGATGCGCCCGCACCGCCCTTCCCTGCCCCTCGGCCTCTTCCCGCCGCCCGGAGGACCAGAGCTGCCACGACTCCGCTCCGGTGATTACGTAAGACCCATCGGGCATTACCGCGGCGGAGCAGCCGCTCTTTCTTGCGCGGGGCAACCCGGTCGGCCAGTTGTAGGGGACCGCCGGGTCGTCGGTCTCCTGCCAGGTCGTCCCTTGGTCCGTGGAGACCAGGACGACCCATTCATCGCACGCTTCGCTGCTCCAAACGACCGTGTGATCGCGGAACGAGGACACCGGGACCACCACGGCCAGCCGGCCATCGGGCAGATGGTCTAGCTGGGGGAAGCTACAATAGTAGCCGTCCCGCCGGTAAATGGCGGTGTGCTCGATTCTGGGCTTCTCGCTAGACAAGGTTGCCCCGGTCGACCACGCCGCCGCCCTGGAACACGTCGACGACGTTCCTGAGGGCCGTGATGTCCAACGACGGGTCGCCATCCACCACCAGCAGGTCTGCCCGCTTGCCGGGGTCGAGACTGCCCACCTCACCATCTACCCAGCACGACCTCGCGGAGTCGCTGGTCGCGGCGACGATGGCCTCCATGGGCCTCATGCCGGCCGCTACGTGAGCCTCGGTCTCGTAGTAGAACTGCCCCATCTTGTAATTACCCCACGCCGAGTCGGACCCGCACACCATCTTCACGCCGGCGGACCGCATGTGGGAGTAGAGTTCCTGCCCTTTCTTGGAGGTCTCGCGCAGTACGTTCAACTGGTCTTGCTCCTCGGTCGGCAGTCCCTCGGCCTCACGCTTGTCCTCCAGTGCGAGCATACGCTGCCGATGTCCACCCATGTTGTAGTTGACCATTACGTCCTGGTCTACTATGCGATCTGTGATTTCCTCCCGATACACCACCGAGCCGTCGGGCTCCATGAACCTTCCGTGGATGATGGTATCGATGCCGGCGTCCAGGCAGTTGAGCATGGCCTGCGAGCTGACACAGTGGGCCGCGGCGTGCTTGCCGAACTTGTGGATCTCGTCACAGATTGCCGTGAGCTCGTCGACGTTGAACGAGGGCCGCATGGGCAAGGACGTGCGCGTGCTGCCACCGGTGGCGGTGATCTTGATAAAGTCGGCGCCCTCCTTGACTAGCTGTCGCACTGCCGCACGGCACTCGTTGGGCCCCGTGGCCTGGATGCCGAAGTAGCTCAGGTGGCCACCGACTATCGCGACAGGCCTCCCGGTCAGCACCATCCTTGGAGCGGGCGTGATGCCCATCTCCACGGCCTTGCGAAGCATGAAAGTAGTCTGGTTCTTGGCGCCGCAGTCCCGAACGGTGGTGACGCCGGAATACAGGTGCGTCCTGGCGTTGCGGGCGGCCTGAAGGGTCAGCACCTCGTCGGGCAAGGTGGTGAGCTCGTCGCCCATGCGGCCATCGCCGATGCCAACTAGGTGAACGTGGCAGTCCACCAGGCCTGGGAGCAGTGTCTGGTCCTTGTAGTCGAACTCCTCAACCCTCGCGCCCTCCGGGGCCGCGACGGTCTCCTCCGGGCCCACGGCCCGGATGTCTTCGCCTTCCAGAAGGACTGCACCACGCTCAATCGGCGGCCCGCCGTTTCCGTCGATCACGCGTGCCACTCGTATGAGCTTAAATCTTGCGTCAGTGTCGGCCATGTACAACTCCTCTCACAATCCGGCGGGCTGTCCTCCGGGAATTCGCCCCCCCCTCGTGTCAACCGCAGGCAAATCGGGCGCAGGGCGTCCCAGTTGTTCACAATATTTGACCACCCGAATGGTACTGTCACCCCGGAAAGCTGTCAATCGTCCGGTTGCGACCACTGATTCGCCACGGCGCTCGGCTAGCGAATAGCGGGGAGCTCGGCGACCCGTGACGACCACTGACCTTCGGCATCCGTATCAAAGCGGCACGCCCTCGGGCATCCCGTGGCTGGCAGTCTGACCGAGATCTCGTACATCCCTTGTCGTTCAACGGATCTTCGACTTGAACGGGCAGCTCGGGTGCCAGGTCCAGTGTATTTCTCGAACGATAATTGGCGCGAGTTCGCGAAGCAGGTTGATCCTGACAAGAAGCCCGACCTTCGGTAAAGACGAACGGCGTCGTGGTTGCTTTCATTGGTGTCTAACTTGATAGTTTGGCAACCTCTCCCCTTCGCACGATCGATGGCGAATCGCACGAGATGAGTAGCGACGCCCTGCCTGCGGGTTGCAGGGGAAACATAGAGGTCTTAGAGAGTTGCCTCCATACCACTATACCAAAGAGAATAGCGGTAGCGCTGCTGCACATAGCCAACGGCTCTGCCAGTGTCGTCGACAGCGAGGAGGAATTCTGCCTCGCCCTTCGTAAAGAGGCGTTGAAGATTCTGTCTGAGAACTGAATCATATGGTTGGCCTCGTTGCAAGAGGTCTCTGAACTGGGCAACTAACCCCTGCAGGTCATCCAGGTGTGAGAGGTCTGCGACAAATGTATGCACCATGACACACTCCAAATCTCTCACTCACCGGAAACCTAGATCGGCCTGCTCTCCACTTCAATGAATATCGGCCCTTCGTACGGGTGCTTGGCCGCCACTTCCTCGTCCAGCTCGACGCCCAGGCCCGGCTTGGTGGGAGGGATGATGTAGCCGTCCTCCCATTGGAGCGGCTCCTTGAGTATCTCTGCGTGGAACCCGCCGAAGGTCTCGATGCTCTCCTGGATCAGGAAATTGGGGCTGCACGTGGCGATCTGAATGTTGGCCGCGGCCTCGATTGGGCCGCAGTAGAGATGCGGGGCGATCTCCGCGTAGTGGGCCTCCGCCATGCCGGCGATCTTCTTGGCCTCCAGTATCCCCCCGACCCTCCCGAGCGCGGGCTGGAGAATCGCAGCCGCCTGCCTGTCGAGCAGCTCGGCGAACTCGTACTTGGTGGCCAGGCGCTCGCCCGTTGCGACCGGTATGGTGGTGGACCGGGCGACACGGCCCATCTCCTTCTTGTTCTCGGGCGGGACCGGCTCCTCGAACCACAGCGGGTCGAACGGCTCCAGCCGCCTGGCGAGGCGGATGGCGCTGGAGGTCGTCATCTGGCCGTGAGTGCCTATGAGCAGGTCGCACTTGCTGCCGACGGCCTCTCGTATTTTCCTGGTGACTACCTCGGCGTTGTGAAGCGCTTCCAGAGAGAGCTGCCTGGGGTCGAAGGCGGACATCGGCATTACGGGGTCGAACTTCACGGCTGTGAAGCCGAGCTCGACGTAATGGGCCGCCCGCCGCGCCCCGAGGTCTGCGTCGCCAAATACGTCGGCCACCGAGAGAAAGTCCTGGGTCTCGCTCTCAGGGGCCGGGTAGATGTAGGTGTAAGAACGGAGCTTCTCGTGGACCTGCCCGCCCAGCAGGTTGTAGACCGGCTGGCCGAGGGCCTTGCCGATGATGTCCCAGCAGGCCATCTCGATGCCGCTGAGCACTCCCACCAATGATAGATCGGGGTGCTGGGTGAACCCGCTGGAGTAGATGATCCGCCACATCGACTCTATCCTGAACGGATCCCACCCGACGACGTACCGCTCCACGACGTCCTCAATCAGTCCCGCTACTCTGTCCGGATGAAACGGCACGCCGTAGACCTCTCCGAAACCCTCTATGCCGTCTTCCGTCGTGAGCTTCAGGAAGACGAAGTATGCCCCCCCTTTATGTGGAGGCGGATTCGCCACGACATACGTTTTGACATCAGCGACCTTCATGATGAGCGCTCCTCCCGTGATAGCCTGTGCCTATTATTTCACAAGATGCCCGGCCCGCGCCGCTTTCATGGGAGGAAGCGCACAAGGGATCACCCGGGCGGTGAGCGCTGGCTCGAGAAACACATCCACACCGTTCCTCAACCGCGACCCCGAGGCCCGAGCGACTGGGCTTGGCCAGAGAGACGGGAAGGTCATGATGACGTACTCGCTACCGGCAACGTCCATCGACCTGCAACACGGCCCTTTTCTGGCGTGTATATATTCATAAGCAAGGTGAGCAACCGAGTGGAACACGAACCAATCCCGGAGACCCACTCATCGCCGCGGCCCAATCGGGAGACATCGCGGCCTATGAGCAGATCGTGCGGCTTCACGAGCAGAGGGCCCTGCGCGCCGCATTCCTGATGGTGCAAGACCCCACTGACGCCGCGGACGTGACACAGGAGGCTTTCATCAAGGCCTATGACGCCCTGGGCAGGTTCAAACTCGGCAACCGGTTTCAGCCGTGGCTAATGCGGATCGTGCTCAACCAGGCGTGAAACCTGAGACGGGCTGACCGGAGTCGGGCGGCGACGGCGCAAGAGTATAGGGCGGGCCTGCATTCCGACGCCCAGAGCCCCTCGCTGGAGTCCAGCGTGGTTGCGACCGAACCGCGTGACCGGCTTCTCGATACTGTGGCCCGCCTGAGCCGGGACGACCGGACAGCAATCAATATACGCTGCTTTCTGGAGCTCGAAGCAAAGGAGATCGCTCAGATACTGGGATGCCCCGGGGGCACCGTCCGGTCGAGGGTCTATCGAGCATTACGCCAGCTAAAACGTATCATCGAGGAGAGCTACCCAGACCTGTCCGCGGAGGTCGTCCAGGCGGTCACAGGAGGTGTGCGTGGTGAGGAGTAATCGGAAAATTCCAATCCAGGACTTCGAGGCGTGGCTGGGTTCCGAGGGGGAGTCGCTGCCGTATCCACGGATGCGGTCAGTTGCGGCCCCTGTTACCTCGGCCATATCGGCAGGACCACGGCGCCGGCCCGCTCCTGCATGGCTCACCATTACGGCCAGGAGGCTCACGGGCACTCCGTGCGAATGCTGTTGGTGGTAACTGTGGTGGTCTTGATTGCTGGACTGGCTGTCGTTTTGTCACCAGGGGCACGAACGGCCATCGCGTCGTTCTTCGGCCTCACTCATATTGTGGTCGAGCGGACCGACTCAGCGCCCCCATCGGCATTGGACGAGCGAACGCGACAGCCGGTCATCGCCGGTCGGGCAACCCTGGTTGAGGCGCGGGCATTGGCAAGGCTCCCGATTGGCGTACCGGGATATCCAGCCAACCTCGGCGCGCCACACAAGGTCTATTTCCAGGACCTCGAACCAGGTCAACAAGTGGTCTTCGTGTATCGCAACGGTGCGGACGGGATCGGCCGAATGAGAAAACGCCAATATTGACTCTGTTTCAGTTCAAGACGGACGGGTTTTTCCATAAGGTTATATTCCCTGGCACCCTCATCGAGGAGACAACCGTGGGGGAGGCAAAGGCCCTCTGGTTCGAGGGTGTCTTGCACGAACTCCAATACCTCGGTCCGGACGGCGCGCTCCGCACCGAGATGGAACGAACCGTAGAGGGAAACACGCTGGCATGGGAAGTGGGCGACATCACATATCGGCTTGAAACTCTGCTTTCAATGGGAGAGGCGGTCAAGGCCGCGGAGTCCATCCACCGTCTCCCATGAGTTCATTGGACGGATGGAGGCAGCAAATGACACGCGTATTATTCGTGATGTTCCTTTTCGCCGTCGCCGCGGCGACGGCCTTCGCATGCGCCCCCGCACCCACGGCCGCATCTCCCGGCGGAACCCAGCCGGCCGCCACAACCACGACCGTAGGTACTCCATCGCCCATTGCGTCGTCGACCGCAGTCCCCACACCGGGTGGAGAATCGATAGAATCGCACGCCGAGCGAGCGCTAGGACTACCAGCGCCAGAGATAGAGAGGATCGCGCCGGTAGGCCCAGCTCCAGCCCGCCCAATCTATCTGCTCGACTCTAATTTCACTCATTTCAGTCATGCGATCGTGTCGCGCATCATCGCAATTGATCCCGACCTCCGGAAGCGGACCATCGGCGGCTTAACGACACGATTCGTCCCGGACGCGGCCATCTCACCCAGCGGCGCCCTGATATATGTGGTCGACTCCTACCGACCAAAGGTGGCCCGGGGCGAGCGACGCGACCTGCTTAGCATCTATCGCCTCGGAACTTCAGACTTGGTCAAGGACGACGCACCTGCCGACCATCGACTAATGTACAAGGGCCTCCCGTATGGCGAAGGGTTCCTGTTTTTCTCCGGAGATGGCACGCGGCTGTTCGTAATGAAGTACGGCGAGCCCGATAGACGGCAGGTCGGATTGGGAGCCTACGATCCCGCCACTCTCGAGGTCCTGTGGGAGGGCGACTACCCCGCCTGTGACCGCAGGCTGGTCGTTGGGCCGTTCGAGTGGACGTGCGCGAACTCCCGTGCCTCTGTTTCCTCGGGGCTGACCGAGTCCATCGACATAGTAGGCGTCGAGTCGGGTAAGGTCTCCGGGAACGGTATCGGTGGATTCTTGTCCCAGGCGCGGTGGGCGTCGCGGGAGTCGTTGTGTCACCGGACGGTCGGCAAGCGTACTTCGTGACGCGAGACAGCACGGCCTCCCACACCGTACTTACGGCTGTCGACCTCACGGGCAATGAGGAGCCCAGCCACAGGGAGATAGACGTACCCCACGGGTCGCGCTTAGCATACGATCAGATAGTCGTTTCGCCCGACTCAAATCGGCTCTACCTGGGATTTGGAAACATGATGTCCGGGTTCGATACCATCAGTAAGGTCCGCACATTCGATACGACAAGCCTGGAATACTTGGCGAAGGTCGACCTCGACGGCTCGGCCATCGACCTCGCGATCAGCAGCGAGGGCGATCAGCTCTACGTCCTAAGTGCGGCATCGCAGACCCTCGCCGTGTACGATACGACCTCTTTGGCGCACCTAGGCAATGTGGAGAATCTGGGTGGCACTCCGGCCCGTATCCTCGTACCTCCCGGCCCCTGATGGATTCGTCGCCTAACATGCCCCCTCGAGAGACCGCCGTTAGCCAGCGCGTCATCTTCACGCGTGTTTGCTAATCCTTTTCGCGCCCGAGGAGTGTGTCACGGGCAGGTCGTACCCAGACCTCACTGTCGCTGAAGTCGTCCTCGCGAGGCTAAGGCTTCATAGCAGGGCTAGCCCGAAGAGGTGAGGTCCGCACCGGGGAAGCTCTCGATACACCTGGCGTCCGCACCCAAGGCGACGACTCGTTACGGTTGCGTTGGTGAGCTGGAACGTTGCGGACTTCCCGTCCCCCATGGCGAATGCCGATGCGGACCGCGCAAACCGGGCCGATGGAGGCGGAGAAAAAATCTATCTCGATTTCGGTCCGGCAGCGCCCCCCGCGAGGCGGAATGGACTCGCGGGCCGGGCGCCCTCGGGCAGTCCGGAGGGCAGGTGAACGTTCAGCAGGAGGGGACGCCCCTCTTTCTCGACCACGTCGAGCCCGTCGTCGATCGCGTCGGCGAGAGATGCCTCGTCCCGCACGTGCCTGCCCTCGACCCCGAACCCGTCCGCAATCTTTACCGGGTCGATGCTATCCAGGGCGACGCCGGCGTACTCGCCGGTGCTCTTCATCGTCGCGTCGGCCCGGCGGAACGCGCCCGCGACTATGCCGTAGGACTCGTTGTTTGGGATGACGTAGAGGACGGGCACCCGGTGGTGAGCGGCGGTCCACAAGCCAGCGTCCGCGTAGAACAACGAGCCGTCGCCCACCAGCCCGACGACCGGCCGGTCCGGCGCCCCGAGCTTGAGCCCGATAGCGCCGCCAACGCCATAGCCCTCGGACCCGCCCGCGGGCCGGACGTAAACGTTGCGGCCGGCTTCGTTCGTGCCGCCTATCGCGTCCAGCGGCACAGCGAACTGCTCGATCATGACCATGCCGCCGCCAATCTGCTCAAGGGCGTTGTCGAGGGTGTCCGCGAGAACCCACGGACGCACGCGGTCCGGCCGGGCCTCAACGCCTTCGGCGGCCCTCTGGCGAACTGCACGCAGTGCCGACGCATGCTCCCAGGCCCAGGCGCGCCGCTCGTCGAAATCCTGAGCGCCGGAGCCGTCGACGGCCAAATCACTCAGGCGCTCGATCGTGCGCCCCTCGTCGGCCAGGACGGTCAAGTCCGCGCCGGGGATGTTCTCGAGATACTCGGCGTCCGAACCTATCGCGATGACCCGTTGCGGCGATGTGAGAGCGCTGAAATCCTCCAGATGCCCCTGTCCACCGTGGCGGACTCCGATGCAGACCACGAGGTCCGGCTCGATCGCGGCGACGGCCTGGTCTAGAGATCCGCAGTGGAGCCCGTGCTTTATGGGGACGCTCCGCATGTCTCCCGCCACGGGGATGCCGAAGTGCTCGGCGAGCGCCATGACCCCGGCCTCGGCTCCGTTTTTCCAGATGCCATCGCCGACGTATATGAGCGGACGGTCCGCCTCCCGCAACGCGCGGACGATCCGCTCCGAGTCGTCATCCGCCGGATAGCCCGCCCGGTCCCCACCGGCCACGTCCTGGATGATGTTCGAGGCGACGTGCTCAGATCCGAGCAGTCTGTCGTAGACAGCCAGGTGCACGGGCCCCACCGGCGGCGCTTTCGCCACGCGCAGGGCCCGGCTGACCGCCTGCGGCAACCCCTCTGGCTCGATGACGGTCCAGTTCGCTTTGGTGAATGGGGCCGAGATGGAGGTCGGGCCGAAGTTGTGGTCGAGATCGAGGCTTACCTTGTCCGCGTGGCTGCCCGTGTCACCGGCGAAGGTGATAACCACCACCGGCAGGCTGCCGCTCCAGACGTTTATGAGCTGTCCGAGAGACTGCGCCAGACCCGCCCCGAGGTGCACCGTCATGACCCCAACGTCGAGCTCCGCCTGGGTATAGCCCCCCGCCATGGCCGCGACGATTCCCTCGTGAAGCGCCGTGATGGCGTGTATGTCCGGGTGCGCGTGCAGCGCGTCGAAGAACAGCGCCTCGCGAGAGCCCGGATTGTTGAAGACGTACTTGACTCCTGACGCCACGAACTGCTCCACGATGAGCTGGCATGGATTCGCCGAGATGGACCTTGTTCCCATCGGATACCTCGTTTTTTTCCTTCGCGCGGGCACTAAGTAATCTTTCCAGTCGGTCTTGACCAGCTATGTCATTCTGAGAAGCCTTTCGGCGATGCTCGGAATAGAATCCGCGACATAGAATCTGGGGAGGGCGCTGACCCGATACCTGGAGCGCCAAATGGCCCCGGCCGCCTCGGATTTCTAGCAGAGCGACCAGGCCGAGGGGGGCAACAACCACAGGGGGACCGCCCCTGCGCAGGCCCCATAAGTTCCCTTTCCGGTGACCACGATAACTGCTGAATCGTTAGTCTTGGCCACAGGAGAGGAGCGCGCCTGATTCGACGGATTCCGAGCTCGTGGCCGCAGAGGTGGCGCGGGCCGCACCATTATTCGAGGCCTCCTCCAGGCCGGATGGGAGCTGTATGCTCCCGTGGCGGTCGAAGCTCAGCTCGAAGGGCTCGCCCAGGGCCTCCACATCAGCCATGTCCTGGACGTCTTCCATCGCCGACTCGGATATGTAGACATCCTCCAGCTTGAGCGTGCTCTGAATTATCATCATCCTCTGGCGCCCGGGCTCGACACCCCAGCAGCTCGCCAGCGCGACCGCGATGGCGTCCCGATCGGTATCCACCGTCAGGGGTACTTTCACGGGACTCAGGACCCGTGCGGTCATCGCGTTGACATACATGGCGAAGTGGTCGATGCCGTCGACCAGCCTTCTGGTGGCCACGTCAGCCTGACCTACCCCTATCGCATTGCCGTACGTCTCCTCCGTGAGGTCCAGCACAACGATCTTCTGGATATCGGGCCCGCTGCTCGGCAGATCGCCGATGTACCTTCCCGTCACGTTGGGGTCCATGCCGTCGCCGCTGATGTTCTTGCCCATTTCCTGTACCACGAGCACGTCCAGGCGCGGCAGCAGTATTCTCGCCATCAGACCACGCGCCTCGGCAAGCAGGTCTTTTTCCACCTGCTCTATCCGGTCCGCCTCAATGGCGACGAGCCTGATCGGCTCCTCACGAGCGCTCTCCACGACAGCCACGCCATAGGCGATGTTGGCGTGGTCCAAAACGTAGTTGCCGATCTCGGGAATGAGAGACTCGAACGTCCCCATGCCCTCGGCGTGGATCGCGGCCGCTCCCTTGTGCTTCCCGAGTCCGATAGACAGTATCTTCATGAGGCCGCTCTCGATGGGTCCGCGAAAGCCGGTGTGGGGCTTGGTCCTGTTGACCACCACGGTGGCGTCGGCGGCGTGGGCCAGCTTGTCCATGTAGACGGGGATGCCTGAAGCCGACGTGCCGAGCTGGACCACCTCCATGGACGACCTGACCGGCGCGCCGACCGTGGCCTCGGTGATGCCCAGGTGAGCGAGCACGTCGACCTGGCCCTCCGCAGTGGCGCCGCCGTGGCTACCCATGGCCGGGACTATGAACGGCTCGCGGCCGAGCCCATGCAGATGCTTCACGACCGCCCGGGCGATGCGGTCGATGTCGGCCACCCCGCGGCTTCCGATCGCGACGGCGACGCTCCGGGCATCCCCTAGCCGCAAGACGATCTCGGGCCGGGACAGCTCGCGAGCGAGATCCTCCTCCACGTCGACCGCCGCTCGAACCGGGAACTTCTGCCTCGCCCTGATAACTCTAGGAAACTCCACGTCCGCCAGCAGCCGTTCCATATCCAAGATTGGTCTCCTTTCTTTTCAGCCTCGTCTCAGCGCCGTGGGGTGCAGGACCGGACTACGCTGGCCCAGAGCGCTTTCCATTGCTCCGGGACAGATGCCTACGCTTCATTGTAGTCCACCCACGTAACGGCGGTACAGTCAGCGCAGATACTTTTGTGTTTTCCCGCTCTTGTCAAGTCGAGCGACAGGCCAGCAGGGCGGTTTCGATGTCCGATTGTTAGCTATGCGCGTATGGTTCGAAAGGCACATGCGCGGATCGTGGTTGCAAACATGCAGAGACTTGCCAGGAACGGAAAATCCAAATACGTTCTTTCTACCAGATGTCCGGTGACTTGACACCGTTTTGCGGTGCGAATATCCTGACGGAGTCGCGGCGATAGCGACCAGCTCCAAGGAGGCCCGCATGTCATCGACCGACCTGGCCCTGATGGCCCACCTCCTACGTCGCGCCGGGTTCGGAGCTACCAGGAGCGATCTCGAGGGCTATACCTCGCGGTCGTACGAGCAGGTCGTCGACGACCTGCTGCATCCCGAGCGGTTCCCGGAGATCGAAGAGGACGTGCTCAACCGCTTCTACTCCGGGCTGAACTCCTGGGAGCCCATCTCCGTATATTCCGGTGCGTGGATCTATCGGATGATCAACACGCGTCGTCCGCTCCAGGAAAAGATGGCCCTGTTCTGGCACCAAGTCTTCGCCACGGGATTTCACAAGAGCGAGCATACCCCGTCGTGCGTCCGGCAGATCGATACGTTCCGCAGGAACGGGTTCTCCAACATGCGCGACATCCTCCTCGACCTCTCCAGAGACCCGGCCATGATCGACTGGCTGGACAACGAGGAGAACCACAAGCACGAGATCAACGAGAACTTCGGCCGCGAGCTGCTGGAGCTATTCTCGATGGGAGTGGGCAACTATACCGAGGATGACATCAAGGCGGCGTCCCGAGCGTTCACGGGCTGGACGTTCAGGCAACCCATCCCCATATACCCCTTCGGCCACCACGTGGCGGAGTTCGTGTATCTGGAAGATGACCACGACGATTCCGAGAAGACGTTCCTTGGCCAAACCGGACGATTCAACGGCGAGGACATCATCGATATAGTCGTACGGCAGCCTGCAACC
>CAZJDV010000065.1:0-14596 GCA_964544865.1 uncultured Dehalococcoidia bacterium
GCCACTGAGGTAGCGCAGGTTGCTGCCCTCGAAGTCCAACTCGAACAACTGCCCCAGGATATGAAGATCAATGAGATCCAAGCCCAGAGACGCGAGCGCCAGGAGCTTGGTGCGCTGCACCTCCGGGCCATCTTCCTTGGCGAAACCACACAGTTGCTCGATGACCTCGCGGAACGCCCACTTGCTGGACCACTGCTCCCCGGCGGCGATGGGCAGGCGGACGTGACGGGCCAGCGTCCGATAGCTGGCCGGGTTCTCGGCCCGCAGCGGGTCCTCAATGAAGAAGGGCTTGTACGGCTCCAGGTCGCGGCACATGGCGACGACGTGGGCCGTGTCCAGCCGCGTGTGGACGTCGAAGCAGATCTGGATATCGGGGCCGACCGCCTCCCGGACGCGCGCCATCTGCTCCACCGCGATTCTCATCGACTCCACCGGCTCCAGCAGCGCGTGCCCGCTCGCCTCGAAGACCCCGCCGGTCTCGGGCTGTCCCCACCGCACGAACTTCCACCCCTCGTCGACCCGCGCCAGGCAGTTCTCAACAAGCTCGTCAGTGGAATTGCCCTGGCAGTGGGGATAACAGACTACTTTGTCGCGCACCGGCCCCCCAAGATGTCCCACAGGGCGATATCGATGGCGCTGATGGCGCAGGAGTAGACCCCGTCGGCGGGGAAAAACGAGCCTCGGAACATGTGCTGCCACAGCCGTTCCGTGGCGAACGGGTCCTCGCCGACCACCAGCTCCGAGAGCCGTTCGACCGCCTTCTCAATGGACGCGCCCCAGAACCCTATGCCGGCCTCGCCCAGCCCGTGGATGCCCGAGTCGGTCTCGACCTTGATAATAAAGTAGGCGTTGGCCATCTCCCCGCCGATGCGATAGGTCTTGATCCTTGTAACCTTCATGGCTCCAGCCCTCGCTTCCCTTCGTTACGATACGGCGACCCTACCATAGGCGACCCGCCGCGCCGGGTCAAGGGAGAAAGGCGGCCTTCACAACAGATGCATCCCTCATCCCTTCGTGTGTCTGTCGGAATTGCCAAATGGCCAACGGAGGAGTGAAATATGGAATCCATCCGACTACATCAGTCTCGTGGCCTCCGGGGTTGTGAGGCTAGCACTCTTTCAGAACTCACAGCAGGTTGGGAATGGTTCGGGGTTCTTGTCGCGCGGCAGGCTGATAAACAATAGCCACGTTGTGAGAGGTGGGCCCTTCCAAGCAGTCGATATCTCTTTTGGCGACGCACATCAAAACCCTATACAGCCTATCCGCCTGAGTAGGGCGATTTCCACAACCGCATCTACGACGAATCTGAAAAGAGTGGCTTTGATTTCGTGGTGATGGATTTGTCAGCGGAACCTGAGTTCGCCAACAGGTACGAGTTCGAGTTTGAGCGAGCTGACGATGTCTCCCGGGTCGGTCACAGAGTTCTCTTTTTTGGATTTCCATTTGGCAGTTCCGAATTGACCTCTCACGTTGGGTACATTTCTGCAGACTACAGGACAGGCGCTGTGCATCGACTTCCGATCGACGGGAGCATAAACCCAGGTAATTCGGGTGGGCCTCTTGTACACCTGGAAAGCGGTAAGGTGGTCGGAATAGTTACACAGACTCAGACCGGGCTTGAGCGCGACTTCGATGCGCTATTGGAAAGCATCGCGGAGAATGAGAAGCTGCTCTCACAGCAGCAAGGGGCACGCATGACTATCGGAGGGATCGATCCAGTTCAGGCGACACGGCTGACGATGACGATACTGCGGCGTGTGGCTACCAAGCCTAAGAGGTCGGCGAACGTTGGGCTTGGATGGGCATTCTGCTGTGAGCATATTCAGGAATCTGGCGCTCTTTGACAAGCTCCGGACCTATATGATGACATGCCGAACCGGCCAAGACTGGCAACACGTGTGAAGAAGCGTGGAGTGGTGGCCGCAGGTGTCAGTTATCTCCGTCCCACAAAGGGGATTCTGGTAGACTATGCCCATGGAGCGTTCGCAATTCGAGAGGCTGGTCCATCAGGCGCTGGGCCAGATTCCAGACCGGCTCAGCGTCTACCTTGACAACGTGGACGTCGTCGTCGAGGACTGGCCCGCCAGGGACCAGTTGGCGGGCCACGTGATCGACGAAGAAGACTTCCTTCTGGGCCTCTACGAGGGCGTCCCGCTGACGGAACGTGCAGAGTACGGGATGGTGCTGCCCGACAAGATAACGCTGTTCCAGGGGTCCATCGAGGCGATCAGCGCGAGCCACGACGAGGTCATCGAGCAGATACGGGAGACCGTCGTCCACGAGGTAGCCCACCACTTCGGCATCGACGACGACCGCCTCGACGAGCTGGAGGGGTAAGGGCGCTAACCCGGGCGCCCGAGAGCAGTTCCGTCAACTCTCCAAGACTCAGTCCCGCCTCACCGACAGGTCAAACAATCCCAATAATGAAGACCGTTGTCCGCCTACTCGCATTGCTGGCCGGAATGACATTTGGTGACTGGTTACCAGACTTCGACCAGGATACGACTGTGCTGGTGCATCGCTCAATCGTCACGCACGGTTTCTTCGCGCCGCTGATCCTGTACGTCGCGCTGGGTTCGCGCAAGAGTCCCGCACCAGCAAGACTGTTTGTGACGGGCGCCGCGCTGGCGGTGGCGGTTCACCTAAGCTTTGATTTGTTTCCCAAGGGCTGGTCAGGCTTCACGCTTATTCACCTTCCAGCGTATGGCTGGACACCGGCACTCGTATCCTGGGGGTGGATCGCGATCAGCATCATCGTATGCTTCTACATCGCCCTCAAGTCTGTGCATGGCTGGATAGAATCGACTCTTGTAATAACGGGGACCGTAGCGGTATTCGGCTATTCGCTTCCCAACGAGGCCGCGCTGTGGCGACCATTTGTGGCCGCTCTTGCGGGATTCGCGGTCGCGGTCGTGTTCGTAGTCGGAAGAAACTCCCCTGATGAGCTACAGACGTAGACCGCCATCCCTCACTCCTCCCCCGGCCCGAACAAATCCTCGGTGTCTCGCTCTATCTGCGCCTTTAGCTCGACGGCGTCTTTCCAGCCCAGATCTTTGTAGGACTGGGCCGTGCCGTAGTCGCGGGTACGGATCACCACCGGCATTGGGACCGCGTGGCCAAAGACCAGGGCCTGCTGCTTCGACTCCAGCCGCGAGAGCACCGAGCGCAGCTTGCGGCCCCCCGGCGCCCCTTCCAGTACAGCGTTTACGTCCTTCTCGCTGTCCAGCAAGCAGGTTATCTTCGTACCGAGCTGGCTCATGACCTCAGGGTCGATGTCGCCGGGGCGCTGGTCCACGACCATCAGCGTCACGTTGTACTTGCGCATCTCCCTGGCGATGGTGCCGAAGATGGTCTGTGACGCGACGCCGGGGGTCAGGAATTTGTGGGCCTCCTCGATGGTTATGACGAGCGGCCGCGGCTCCTCGCGCTTGTCGCCCGATGCCCGCTCCTTACGCTCCACGTACCGCCGGTAGATGCGCCGGGTGAGCAGGTTGGCCACCAGGATGTAGGCCGCCAGATTGCTGCCGTATTTCCCGAACTCCAGCACCACGTGCATGCCCCGGTCGAGGTACTGCAGGATCTGATCGACAGAGCCGTGGCCGGTCTCGTCCATGAAGTCGAAACGCTTCAGCCGTGACAGCCGGTTTTGCAATGCGATCAGCGCGTTCAGATTTACGCTCAGCGACTCCGCCAGGCTGCGGACCTCCTCTCGCCCGCTGACGGCTAGGAACTCCTTCAGCCACTTCTTGGCGCCGAAGTGGCGCTGCAAGGAGTGGGCCGCGTCGGCGGCGACCGACGACAGACCCAGAGTCTCGCGCAGAATCTCGATGTCCTCGGGCTCGACCTCGTCGTAGCCGATGCGCACGACGTAGTCGGGTGTCAGGCCGCGCCTTTTGGAGCTATCCTCGTCCAGAGAGAACACCGCGACCTTCGACGAAAATAGCTGTTTGAGGCCCTTGACCTCCGATCCGCCCTCGCTCGAGCCCTTCCAGCCGTACTCGCTCTGCATGTCGAAGACCAGGTTGACGGCCTCCTGGCTCTGTAGGATGCCGATGAGCAGCAGCCTGGTAAGGAAGGTCTTTCCGGTGCCGCTCTTACCGAAGACGCCGTTGCTGCGCTGCACCAGGTCCGGGATGTTCAGACAGAGCTTCGTCTCCATGTCCAACGGGCTGCCGATCCAGAAATGGCGCTCGTCCTCCGCGCCGAAGACCAGCTCGATGTCGCGCTCCGAGGCCGACGACACGGGGGAGAAGTGGGCCGGAACGGTCTTGGCCGGCAGCGGGCCCTCGATGTCCTGAACGAGCATCGGCTCCACGTTGAAGCGCCCGTAGGCGGCGGTGCCGGAGATGACGCTGGCTATGTACGGGTCGGACACGTCCGGCGGACTGAGGCTGAGGGTCTGGTCCGTGGCGCCGAGGGAGACATCCATGACCACGCCGAAGAACCGCAGCTTCTCGCCCTGGATGGTGACGAAGGCGCCCACCTTGATCTCCTCCACGGAGGCGCCGGCGTCGAGCTTCACGTCCATGCCGTTGGTCAGCGACCCGGCCACCACCATGCCGATTCTTTTTTCGGCGCCGGACGTACCGTGGTTTCCGTTCAAGTCGAGAGCCTCCTGAGAATCTCGTTGAGGCGCTGGAGCTGCCCGGTCAGCAGCGTGGCCAGCTCCTTGCCGGCAGCCACAAGATAGGGCCGTGGCTCCGAATGGGCCAGGCTTGCGAGTCGCAAAAAGGACGCGGTGACGTCGTCCGGCGAGCCCGCGCGGGCGGCCAGCAGGATCGACAGAAATTCCAGCGACCCGCTGAACTCCGCCAGCTCCCGAGGGCTGCACACATACACGAAATCATGGATCCTGGGCGGCAACGGCGCTAGGTAGCGATTCAGACGACCATCCGCACGGTGTCCCACCACGGCCGAACTAAACTCGGTGGTGAGCAGCCGGTTGAGTTGCGGGTTGTTCTCGTACACCGCCTCCACCGAGCTCTCGTCCAACCCCATGGCCACCAGGCGCCTGCCGGGGTCGATGCTCTGGGTGGATACCTCGGCCACCACGCCGTAAACCGGGCTCTCGCCCCCGCTCTTCACCAGGGCGCCCAGCGGGGGCGCCTCGTAAAGAGCGTGGCACCGGGTGGTGAACTCGGTGGTCGAGGCCGCCACGACCTCGCCGGCTCGCGACCCGTCGTCCGGGTTTCCCATAGTCTGATTCATCCCGTCACGCTCTGATCCGCGCCATCAAGTAGGAGTCCACGGTTCCTATCCTCACAGCCAGCGCATGCGCTTGGAGCGGGCCTTCTCGGATGTGTAGACCGGGAGGTCCCGGCCTTGTAGCGCCCTCTCGACAAGATCTACGAAGTAGCGCCTGTCCGAGCCCGTTACGGCCGCCTGCTCATGGGCCTCCATCAGCGCCACGGGATAGCCGTGTCCGCGCCTGCACTGGTCGACGATCAGGCCGTGGGCCAGGGCCAGCGACGACTCGTCCTCGGCCACCCACGCGGGGACCTCGACGCGACCGATCTCCTCGCCCGTGTTCACATAGAAGAAGTCGATCTCGTTGCCCATGTAGTATCTCTCGACTGCGGCGGAAGAGGTGGCGAACATGGCCGAGCGCTCCCCGGGCTCGAGCAGCCGCGAGAAGATCTCGCGGTCAAGCACCCCCCCGACGCACCGGTCGCAGGGCTCGCCGCCGCCGGTCATCCCGCAGCGGTAGGCCTCGGCGTCTGCGTAGCTGCACGCCATCAACCGGAGAGCCCGCACCACTTCCGAATAGCGCGGCAGGCTGATGTAGCTGGCCACGGCGAGGGGCCTCTGCTCGGCCAGCTCGCGCAGCTCCTCCAGGGCTCTTGCGAAACCCTCTTCGACCAGCTCTCGCAGCACGAAGTCCTGGTTCAGGGATCCCACCAGGCCGAGCATCACCAGCGAGCCGTCGAGCAGCGCCAGCGTCGGGACCTCTCCAGAAAGCCCTCTCACGATCTCGACCAGCTTCCTGATCTCCTCGACCGTTCGCTTAGCGCCCAGCACGGCGCCCTCGATGGCCTGCTGCCGCGCGGAGTCCGGGTCGCGGATCACCATCTCATCCTCGCGGGCGTAGAGCCTGGGAGCGCTGCCGAGATAGGCCTCGGGCCGCGAGCCGTAGGCCAGGGCGGCATAGCCGGTGTTGATGAGAAAACATCGGGCCGCCAGGTGACGGTCGACGTCTATGTGGGAGCCGTCCACCGCCACGACGCTGAAGTCGGCCGGCATCGGCGGCTCAGGGTGGCGCGCGCCGGGCGACTCCAGCACCGCAGGTGCGTTCCAGGCCGCGTCGCCCCCACCTTGCTCGCGCTTTTCGGCGTACTCGTCCAGCGGGAAGGCCCAGATGGCCTCAAGCGCGGCGTGCAGCCTCCGCTGATGATGGTCCTGCCTCGCGCGCATTTCGACGGCCATCCCGTCGATCTGCACGGCTGTGCCGGTGAGGTCTAGCGACATATATTGGTCACCTGGGGTGTGTCAAAGATGCTTCGGGCTGGCGGGTAGCGGGCTGGGAGGTCAAGAGATCTCCATTCGGTCACCCTCGATCTCGATATGCCGGGACCGGAATCGCAGAGCGGTCTTCGGCGCTCGGCGCAGCTCGCCGTACACCTGGTCCATTCGCCGCCAGACCTCCGACTCGAAGGGCCGTCCGGGGGGCCGGCGGGACGCCCCACCCCACAGTCCCGGCTGCGGCAGGCTCGCGACATACTCGCCGAGCCGATCGAGAAATGCGTCGAACGTTCGGACCGAAAGCTCCTCCATGGGCGTTCCGGCGATGGGGTCGATGAATACCAGGTCCAGCTTCAGCGTCTCCCCCACCAGGATCCTGGGGATTGCCAGGACCGGTTGCGGGCTTCGGTCGAAGAGCTCCCTGGCGCCCACGTCGTCAAGCGCCATCTCGCGAAGGGCCGCCTGCAGCACGCGTAGCAGCGAGGACAGGTAGGAGACGGGGACATAGCTGCGGTGCAGCTCGACCCCCAGTGAGAACCGGTCTATTTCGTTTTCGTCGCCCATTTACGCCCCCAAGGCCCGGCCGGCCAAGTATCGAATATCTACCGGACAGTCAACATAGTTCTGGCTAATGTCATTCTGAGAGGAGTGAAGAATCTGGGGCGGCTGGGGTCGCACGACGCTCCCAAACACGAAAAAAGCGCCCCTCCCCAGACTCTTCGTCGCTCCACTCCTCAGAATGACATAGTGAGTCAAAAAGAATTGGACCGAATAGCAGGTGAGAGCCCACCTGTCCCTCTACCTCAAGATGCGGGAGTCCCCTACCCGCCGGGTTATCCGCTGCTTGTCCATGTGGTCGAGAAGCGCCAGGGAGTATTTGCGGCTGGCGCCGAACATGTCACGCACGTCGGCCACGGTGATCTCCCCTCGCTCCTCAATTCGCCCTTTGATCTGCCCGACCATCCCGTGATAGGCGACGGCGTCGAAGACAACGCTCTCGCTCACCCTCACGACCCTGCCCTCGTCAGCCAGCAGGCTGAGCACCTCTGGGTCCACCGGGGAGTCCGTCGGAGGCGAGTAGGGGCTGGACCTCAGCAGCGCCAGGTAGCGGTCGGCCTCGCCGTCCTGCTCGTCCGATAGCCGGCGGACATGCCCGGCACGGCGCACCGCCGGGCCCTCCTCCACGAGCACCCTCTCTTGCTGCAGGCGCGGCAGTACATGGCCGAAGACCTGTTGCGTCAAGCCCATCCGGCTTCTGAGCTCTTCCTTCGGCGCTCCCTGCCTGAGCGGGAACTGCCGGTGGTAATCCTCCAGGAAGACGCCGGCACTGTCCGACAGCGCTGACCATCCCGACGCGGAGAAGATCATGCCCCCCGGGCCGATGACCTTCTTGCCGAGGACCACGGCCAGGTTCTCGGCGGCCATTTCCTTAAGCTCCGACCGAACGGTGGCAACCTCCAGGTTGGCCCGGTTCGCCAGGTCCTGGAACTCCGCCGGCTCCGACGATTCGATACTCTTGATCAGGATTTCCCTGTCCGTTCCGCGCTCCATGACGGCCAGCCTGTCCAGGACAGGCCGGTAGCTCCGGCGGTGTCTGCGGGCATGGGGGACGACGACGCTCCCTCCGCCCAGCGTCGCACGGTTCGAGCGAATGACGAAGTTGTCGCCCCGCACGGCGGCGATGGGCACATCCAGCTTGAGCTGCGCCCAGGTGGACTCGCCGGGGTGGGCGGTCTGTTTCTCCAGGAGCCTGACCCTGGCCACGGTCTCGCTGCTGCCGATGTGCACTGTGGCGAACATGTTGTGGCGGATCGAGCGGGGTGCGTCCGGGATGACCCTCAGGTGGATGTCCATCGCCGTCGTAGGCTTCAGCCAGCCTGGCGACGTCAGGACCTCGCCTCGGCCGATGTCGTCATGGGCGACCCCGGTCAGGTTCGCGGCGACACGTGTGCCGGGCGCCACCTGCTCCAGCTTCTGACGGTGGGTCTGCAACCCCCGGATGCGCGTGGTCGCGCCGTTGGGTACAATCTCGACCTCCTGCCCGACGGCGAGCCTGCCATCCATAAGGGTTCCTGTCACCACCGTACCGAATCCGGATATGGTGAAGGAGCGGTCGATGGCCAGTCTGGGACGCCCCAGGTCCATCCTTGACTCCGTTTGGTCCAGCCGGGTCTGAATCACGGACACCAACTCGGGCAATCCCTCTCCGGTGGTCCCCGACACGGCGAATATGGGAGAGCCCTCCAGCGTGGTGCCCTCGAGCATCTCCTCGATGTCGGCGGTTACCAGCTCGAGCCAATCGTCGTCCACCAGGTCGCGCTTGGTTACGGCGACCAGCCCCCGCCTGACCTGAAGAAGGTCCAGGATGGCCAGGTGCTCCCTGGTCTGCGGCATGACGGACTCATCGGCGGCGACCACCAGCAGCGCCAGGTCGATCCCACCGACGCCGGCCAGCATGTTGTTGACGAAACGCTGGTGGCCGGGCACGTCGACGATGCTGACTTCGTTGCCGTTGGGCAGACGAAGCCAGGCAAAGCCCAGGTCGATGGTCATGCCGCGCTCCTTCTCTTCGCGGAGGCGGTCCGGATCGATACCGGTCAGTTTCTCGACGAGGGTGGACTTGCCGTGATCAACATGTCCGGCGGTGCCAATTACGTACATTGGTGGCATGTGGTCTGGAATTGTATAACAGTATCACAGGGGTACGAGGGCGGCAATCTGCCGCGCGCCCGGCGGCCTGGCATATCGTGGCGCCGGGGCAGTTCAGCCGCGCTCGTTGGGGCGCTCGACGCATGGCGCCCGGCAACCGCGGGCAGGGCCAGTGTCAGAAGGCGGAGGACCCGTTCACACGTTGAACAGGATGTTGATCACATCGCCGTCCCTGATGACGTAGGTCTTGCCCTCCATGCGAAGGACGCCGCGTTTGCGGGCGTCGGCCAGGCTGCCGGACCGGGGGAAGTCCTCGAATGACACCACCTCTGCCCGTATGAATCCGCGCTCGATGTCCGAGTGGATCCTCCCGGCGGCTCGCAGCGCCTCGGTGCCTCTGACGACGGCCCAGGCCCTGACCTCTTTTTCGTCGCCTGTGAAGAAGGTAATCAGGTCGCCCACCCGGTACGAGAGCCCGACCATCCGGTCCAGGCCGGCCTCGCCCACCGCCATGCCGTCGCGGAACGCCCGTTCGTCGTCCGGCGCCATCTGGGCTAGCTCCATCTCCAGCATGCCACAGATCACCACCGCCGAAGCTCCCGAGCTCGCTAGCTCCCCGGAGAACTCCGCCTCCATGTCTCCTGCCTCGGCCAACTGGTCCTCGCCGACGTTCAGGGCGACGATGACGGGTTTGCTGGTGAGGAACCGGTAGCCCGTAAGGGCCTTGGCCTCTTCGGGGGCGAGGTCCTGGTTCCTGATGGCGGTCCCGTCCTCGAGCCGCTCCTTCAGTCGCTCAAGCAGAGCCCGTTCCTTGTTCATGGCGTCCCGTTCGGCGGTCTTCGCGCTCTTGAGACCGTCGGCCAGCCGGGCCAACCGCTTTTCCAGTATCTCCAGGTCGGCGAAGGTAAGCTCCAAGAGCAACGTCTCGGCGTCTCGATGGGGATCGATGCTGTCGTCGACATGGCTAACCGAGGGGTCCGTGAAGGCCCGCACAACGATCATCAGGACATCGGTGCGCTGCAGATGGCCCAGGTACTCGCCGGATATTCCCCTGCTCTTGCCGAAGCCCTCAGGCGGCGCCGGCAGGTCGGCGTACCTCACCTCGGCGGCGACGACCCGCTTCGGCCTGTGGATCTCCGTGAGGGTGTTCAGACGTGGGTCAGGGACCTTGGCGACGCCCAGGTTGGGCTTGCTCTGACCGGAGAAGTCCGCGACCTGCGCCGAGCCCCTGGTCACCGAGTTGAATACTGTGGTCTTGCCGCTCCTGGGCAGGCCGACGATGCCTACGTCCAATGGGCACTACTCACGTGGCTTATCGTCGTCATCCAGGTAGCGGTAAGAACCGTCGACGACTTTGGCGTCAGAACGGGAGTCGCCGTCCACGGATCGCCCACCGCCCGGGCCGGGCCGGTCGCCCCTGATGTGCTCGGCCACCACTTCCTTGGGCGCCATCACCAGGAACAGCGCGATCGAGAGAACTATCGCGAGAAGATCGTCGACGCGGCCAAATACTGGTAACATGCGTTCGGATAGAAGATCGATGGGCGATATGAAATATGCCAGCCCGGCCACCACAATCAGCTTTGTCGACAGAGGCACCCGCCTGTCCATCACAAGTTTGAATACCAGGCGCGGTATGCCCGTCATGCTCAGAAGCTGGTACAGCGCTCGCAGCAACATGCGATAGTCTCCTTGTCGTCCCCTCGTCCATTATAGCCTGCGTCCGCACGGGAGGGAAACTCGGCCGATGATCCACCTGCTCTACGGCGACGACGACTTCACCATCGGCGAGGCCGTCGCGTCGATGAAAGAGGACATCGGGCTCGCCGATCTCCGCGACGTTAACACCACCGTTTTGGACGGACGGCAGGTGGGCTTCGATGAGATGGCGGCGATATGCACCGTGGTTCCCTTCCTGGCGGACAAGCGCCTGGTGCTAGTCGAGGGGCTGTTTTCGCGATTCGAGAGGCGCGGGCGAGCCCGGCCGTCCAGCGAGGACCGCGCGGGGAAACCCGCGCTGGGCGAGTGGGAGGAGCTGGCCGGGCTCCTGGGCCGGGTCCCCGAGACCACGGACTTGGTTTTTGTGGATGGCTTCTTAAGCAGCTCCAACCCACTGCTCCGCGCTGTCCGGAAGCTCGTGGCCGCACGTGTCTTCTCGAGGCCGAGTGCCGGTGAGATCCGACAATGGATACGCAGCCGGGCCGTGACCGGCGGCATAGACATCGATTCCAGGGCCATCGACACCCTCGCGCAGACCGTCGGCAACGACCTGAGGGTCATCGTCGGGGAGATGGAGAAGCTGTCCCTGTACCGTTCAGGGGAGACCATCACCCACGAAGACGTCGCGGACATGGTGTCCTATGCCAGGGACGCGAGCATCTTCGCCGCCGTGGACGCGATTCTCGAGGGCCGGTCGGCGGCCGCCGTGCGGATGGTGCACCAGATCTTGCAGTCGGGCCGGCCCGCGTCTTATATCCTATCGATGCTGGCCCGGCAGGTGCGCCTGCTCATCCTGGCCAAAGACCTGAGGGCCCGGCGTGTTCCGGCCTCCGAACACGGCCGGCGTCTGGGTCTTTCCAGCTACCCCCTCAGGAAGACGATGGAGCAGCAGGCAAAGCTCAGCCCGCAGCGGCTGGTCCAGATTCACCGCCGGCTGCTGGAAGCGGACCTGAGCATCAAGTCGTCGTCGCTGGATGAGGGCCTCGTATTGGACATGCTCGTGGCCGAGCTGGCGTCGCGACCGGCGGCGGCCTCCCTTTAGGGCTCCTCAAGGGGAGTCGCCAAACTTGCCGAGAGAGTGCGGCGGCATCTGCAAACCCTGATCCAACCACCTCGACCTCATGTGACCGGGCACTCGAACACCCCTGACAGGCTCCGCAGTGGCAGCCGCCGTGAGCTTGTTTCCAGGCACCATCTGCGAGTCAATATGAATAACTCCTTTTATACGATACGACTCATGCTTGCTTGACTATTTGCTCTTATTCAAGTATAGTTATTCTGTCAATTAACACCGGATCGGCCCTGCCTGCATCCAATACCATGCAGGGTGAGTAACTTACGAGAGGGTGATCGTGCCATGGAACTACAACCAGACGATTTCACTGAACAGGCCCGGGAGGTCATCGGAAAGTCCCAGGAGATAGTGCGCCGCTACCAGCACAGCCAGTGGGACGTGGAGCACATCCTGTTGGCGCTTCTAGAGCAGGAGAAGGGCGTGCCAGCGGAGATCCTGCGCCAGCTCGACATCCCTGCCTCGGCCGTGCGCGAGCGTATGCAGGGGCTGCTCGAGCAGGGGCCGAATGTGGCGCAGGAGGCCACGCAAATCTTCGTTGCTCCCCGCGCGGCCAGGGTGCTGGAGGGCGCGAAACGTGAGGCGGAGCGGCTGGCCGACGAATTCATCAGCACCGAGCATCTGTTCGTCGCCGTCCTCCAGGAGGACCAGGGTGACGCCGCCAAAGTGCTGGCGGAGTTCGAGATCGATGTTGAGAAGGTGTACCAGGCGCTCCAGGGTATCAGGGGCAGCCACAGGGTGACGGACGAGAGGGCCGAAAGCCGGTATCAGTCGCTGGAAAGGTACAGCGTCGATCTGACGCAGCTAGCACGCGATGGCAAGCTCGATCCGGTGGTCGGAAGAGACGCCGAGATCGCCCGGGCCATGCAGACCCTGATTCGCCGCACGAAGAACAACCCGGTGATTATCGGCCGCGCGGGCGTGGGCAAGACGGCCATCGCCGAGGGCCTCGCCCAGCGAATCACCGCCGGAGACGTGCCCAAGGAGCTCAGAGACCGCAAGGTCTTGGCCCTGGACATGGGCGCGATGGTGGCTGGCAGCAAGTTCCGCGGCGAGTTCGAGGAGCGCCTCAAGGCCGTGCTCGACGAGATCCGAGAGTCTCACGGAGAGATCATTCCCTTCATAGACGAGATACACACGGTGGTCGGCGCCGGGGCGGCCGAGGGCGCTATCGACGCCAGCAACATGATGAAGCCGGCGCTGTCCCGAGGCGAGGTGCAGATCCTGGGCGCGACCACCGAGGACGAGTACCGTAAGTACATCGAGAAGGACGCGGCCCTGGAGAGACGCTTTCAGCCGATTCTGGTCGAGGAGCCGGACGTCGAGACGGCCGTCGAGATGCTGCACGCCCTGAGGCCCAGATACGAGGCCCACCACAAAATAAAGGTGACGGACGACGCCCTGGAGGCCGCGGTCCGGCTGAGCCAGCGGTATGTCACCGAGCGGCTGCTTCCTGACAAGGCCGTCGATCTGATAGACGAGGCCACGAGCAAGCTCCGTATCGACGCACAGACCATGCCCGGCGGGCTCAATGAAGACATGGAGATGCAGATCAGGCAGCTCGAGAACGAAGAGGAGGCATGCGCTCAGCGCGGGGACTACCAGCGGGCCGCCGAGATACGGGCGGAGAGGCTTCGACTGGAGGAGCAGTACAGCTTCGAGAAAGCCCTGTTGGGCGCCGGCACGGAGATGGTCGTGGACGCAGACGGTATTGGGAGTCTCGTAGCGATCTGGACGGGCATTCCCGTCGACCGCCTGCTGGAGAGCGAGGCCGAGAAGCTGCTGCACATGGAGGACCGCCTCCACGAGCGGGTCGTGGGCCAGGAGAAGGCGATCAAGGCGGTATCCGATGCGGTCAGGCGGGCGCGGGTGGGCCTGAGCGACCCCAGGCGGCCCATCGGCAGCTTCATATTCCTCGGTCCAACCGGCGTCGGCAAGACCGAGCTCGCCCGGTCCCTGGCGCAGTACCTGTTCGACGATGAGCAGAACATGGTCCGAATCGACATGTCCGAGTACCAGGAAAAACACGCCATCTCCAGGCTCATCGGCGCGCCTCCGGGATACGTCGGCCACGAAGAGGGCGGACAGCTTACCGAAGCGGTCCGCCGCCGGCCATTCCGCGTCGTCCTGTTCGACGAGATCGAAAAAGCCCATCCCGACGCCTTCAACGTCCTGTTGCAGATCCTGGAAGACGGCCGTCTGACGGACGGCCAGGGCAGGAGTGTGGACTTCCGAAACACGCTGATCATCATGACCAGCAACCTTGGCACCAGCGAGACGACGCGCCAGCCCGTGGGCTTCTTGCGCGAGGCCGCCGAGGGGGTTTCCGTCCGCGTGCGCTCCTCCATCGAGGAAGCCTTGAAATCGACCTTCCGGCCCGAGTTCCTGAACCGGATCGACGATATCATCATATTCGAGGCCCTCAGCGCCGAGCAGATCGGCAGAATCGTCGATCTGGTGGTGAAAGAGGTCGAGGCCCGGCTCGCCGCGCGCCGAGTGTCGGTGTCCCTGACCGCGGCGGCCAAGGAATGGCTCGCAAAGGAAGGGTACGATCCCGTATACGGAGCGCGGCCCCTGCGCAGGGCGGTGCAGAGATGCGTGGAGAACCCTCTATCCACGAAGATACTTGCAGGGGACCTATCGGAAGGCGACCACGTCGCGGTCGACGCGGACTCAGAGGGACTGACGTTTACGAAG
>CAZJDV010000066.1:0-14557 GCA_964544865.1 uncultured Dehalococcoidia bacterium
GTATCCCGTGCCTCTCTCAGCCCCGTCTCTATCATGGCGCCATCCACGCACGGCCGGGCGCCGTCATGCACGATGGTCCACTCTGTCTCCCCCAGCTTGGCCAGGCCTCGACGCACCGAGTCCTGGCGCCGCACCCCTCCTACACATATGTTTACTACCTTGTCGAAGCGATTTTGGGCGACCAGTTGGCGGCACCTGTAGGCGTTGCGCTCCGATACGACCAGCACGATTCGGGTGACCAGTGCGCTGTCGTTGAACTCCTGCAGGCTATGCAAGAAGAGGCTTCGTCCCAACAGGGGCAGCAAGGCCTTGTCGACTTTTCCCATCCGGCTGCTGCTCCCGGCAGCCACGATTATCGCGCCAACCTGCGAGGCGCGAGGCGCGTTTTTTTTTGTTCCGGAGCTCGATGCCATATAGAGCCTTCCTCAAGCAGTGCAAGTATATTATAACTATATCCGGCATGCCGAGGGTGGGTGCCTGCGCGTAATGCGTGTCCTGGTGACGTCGTCGACGACCACGCCAGCGCTCAGCCAGATGTCCCTCGGTTGCGCAGATGGCGCGATCAGTTCCGCCGATGCGAGGGAGACTACCGCGAGCTTCGGGCCTCCGGCGTGTGGCGCGGCCCCTCCAGGACCTCGGCGTGGGTGAGGACAATGTTCAGCGTGCCCTCGCGTCGCGAGACCGTGCCCCGCACCTTCAGAAGCGGCTCCCTGAGCACCAGCCGGTAGCGCTCGTAGGTCTTCGGCCACACCACCACCGGCGTGTGTCCGAACTCGTCCTCCAGCGTGAGGAATACCGCCTTGCCCAGCGGGCGCTGGCGGCGGATGACCAGGCCGGCCACGGTGGTCTCCTCGCCGTCCCTCAGGTGCGGCACCTCGTCGCTGGGCACGATGCCCGGGTCCAGGCTGGGCCGCAGCTTCGCCATCAGGTGGCCGCCGGGGTAGAGCCCCATCGTGCGGTACTCGCCCGCCATCTCCTCCCACTCGCTCAGGCCCGGCAGCTCGGCCATGTCCTGTTCGACGGGAAGCCCAAGCCTCTGCTGCCCGTCCACGGGCCGGTAGCGCAGACCGACCTCCCACAGCGCCGCCCGCCGGTCCCCAGCCAGCACGTCGAAGGCGCCCGCCGCCACCAAGCTCTCTATCGCCTCGCGCTGTAGGCCCGTGCGCTCCATGGCGTCGGCCAGGCTCTCGAACGGGCCGCCGCGGCCCCGCGCCGCCACTATGGCCTCGGCGGCGGCCCCGCCCACTCCCTTCACGTTGAGAAAACCCAGGAGAAGGGATTGGGTGCTGGGGATGATGCATTTCTCCATGCTGGCGTTGATGTCGGGGTTGAGGACGTATACGTCGTGGCGCCTGGCATCCTCCTTCAGGGTCTCCAGGTTGTAGAAGCCCATGGGCTGCTGGTTGAAGATTCCGACGAAGAACTCCAAGGGGTAGTAATACTTGAGCCAGGCCATGTGGTACGCGGTCGCGCCGAAGGCGAAGGCATGGGCCTCGGGGAACATGTAGTGCCCGTTGAACTTCTGAAATATCCTCTCCGCCACCGGCTGCGGCACGCCGTTGGCGGCGGCGCCCTCCATGAAGTCCTTGCGGTACCGCTCGACGAGGGCCAGGTTCTTCTTCCGGTTGAACGTCAACCGCAGCTTGTTCGCCTTCTGGGCGCTGAACCCGGCCACGTCCATGGCCACTCGGTTGACCTGGTCCTGGAAGAGGATGACACCCAGCGTCCGCTTCAGCGCCCTCTCCTCCAGAGGGTGGTCGTAGTCCCACGGGACGCCCTGGGTGCGGCGCCGGATGAACATGCTCACGCCGTCGTTGACGCCCACGCCGGGCCGCACCGCTCCCACCTCGTAGGCCATATCGGTCAGGTTCACGGGCTTTATCCGCGTGATGGTCTGCATCTGGGCCGCCGACTCGACCTGGAAGACGCCGATGGTGTCCGCCCTGTGCAGCGACTCGTAGACGGCCATGTCCTCAAAGTCGATGCGGGACAGGTCGACGTAGCGGCCGGTCCGCTCCTCGATGAGCAGAAGGGCCTCCTGCATTTGAGACAACGTGCCGAGGGCCAGGAAATCGATCTTGACGAACCCCGCGTCGTCTATGTTGTCCTTGTCCCAGTGGCAGACGTAGCGCCCCTCCATGGCGCTGGGCTGCACCGGCACCTGGTCGGTGAGCGGGGACGAACTCAGGATCATGCCGCCAGGGTGCTGGGCCAGGTACTTGGGAAAGCCGTTTAGCTCCCTGGACAGCTCGATGAGGTCCCGCCACACCGGCGCGTCGGTCCTGTCACGGAACTCGGGCAGCGCCTTCATCTCGGAGTCGAGGGCCCCGGCATGATGCGAGTCGACCCTCTTCGCCAGCTTGTCCAGGTCCTCCGCGGGGAGGCCCAGGGCCTTGCCCAGGTCCCGGATGGCGCCCTTTATCTTGTAGGTGCTTATCATGCCGGTGAGGACGGCGCGGTCCGGCCCCCAGTCCCGGTGCACCCGCTTTA
This sequence comes from uncultured Dehalococcoidia bacterium, assembly GCA_964544865.1. Lineage (GTDB taxonomy): Bacteria > Chloroflexota > Dehalococcoidia > Lucifugimonadales > CAJWER01 > CAZJDV01. Next base: position 2,491 of record CAZJDV010000066.1, read on the forward strand.
TCAACTCCTCGCGGATGTTGCGGGGGAAGTCCAGGTCGATGTCCGGGACCACCCCGACTCCTTCCACAGTGGAAGGATCGCTCAGGAATCGGTCCAGGGACAGGTCGAACTCCAGCGGGTCGATGTGGGAGAGGCCGATGAGGTAGCCGATCAGCATGGACACCGACGAGCCCCTGCCCCTGCCGGGGGGACGCTCCTCCAGCGGTATCTCGGGGTCGCTCAGCCCCAGCTCTATCATGATGTCCCGCGCCGTCAGGATTATGTCGTGGTAGATCAGGAAGAACCCGGCCAAGCCATGCCTCTCCACCAGGCCCAGCTCTGTCTCCAGCCTCTCCCTCACCCTGGCGTCGACGGTCCCATACCGCCGCCGGGCCGCCTCGTAGCATAGCTCCCTCAGATAGCTTAGGGGCGTGTGCCCGTCCGGCACGGGGTAGCCCGGGAAGCGGTATCCCAGGTGCCGGGTCAGGTCGAACCCGGCGCACCTCCCGGCGATCCGCAGGGTGTTCTCGATGGCCCGGGTGCAGCCGTCGAACAGCGCGACCATCTGCGCGGGGGACTTCAGGTAGAAGTGCCCGTTGGGACGGCGCTCGCGGCGGGTCTCCTCAAGGGTCTTGTTGTGGCGGACGGCGACCAGGGCGTCCTGGAGTCGGTGGCGCTCTGGGACGTGGTAGTGGACGTTGTTGGTGGCGACCACGCCCGCGCCGAGTTTATCGGCCAGCTCGATCAGGCGCCGGTTCCGTCGGGTGTCCCCGTGGACCAGGTTCTGCTGAAGCTCAACGAAGACGTTGCCCGTACCGCACCACTCCAGATAGCCGCGAAGCAGTTTTTCGGCCTCCTCGGCTTCGCCCTGCTCCACAAGGCCGGCCAGCCGGCCGTCGCGGCACCCGGTCAGCAGGATGGTCCCCTCGGCGTGCTCCGCGATGCGACTCGGATCCAGCCGGGGAGCCCGCCTCTCGCCGTCGGTGTAGGCGTGGGAGACCAGCCGGGACACATTGCGGTACCCCTCCTGAGTCTCCGCCAGCAGGGTCAGATGCCAGCCGTCTTCGAGGGTCACCTCGGCCCCGATGACCGCCCGGACATCAAGCTCCGCCGCCGCCTGGGCGAACTCCATGACGCCGCACAAATTGTCGTGGTCGGTGATGGCCAGGGCGGGATAGCCCAGCTCCTCGGCGCGCACCAAAAGGTCGCCGACGGACGAAGCGCCCTCCTGAAAGGAGTAATTGCTATGGCAGTGCAGCTCGGCGTACATGGCTTTGTTCCCGCCCGCCCTCAAAGGATATTTCGAGGGTACCCCCGAACCCCCACCGAGGGGGCGCTGCCCTCTCTGGACTCCCCCGTCTCCTCTGCCAACACCCAACACCTGTACCCCATACCCTGTACCCCCCCCTAGCCCCCAACCCCCCTCTGCCCCCACCATCCCCCACCCACCAGGTCGTGGAAGACTGTGATTTTTGTCCCGTTCTCCACGATGGCCGCGTAGTAGGCCCGGTGGAGCGGCTTCGGCCTCCACCACTCGTCGGCTATCTCCCACTTGTCCTCTATCGAGGCCACCTTGAGCCTTCGACCGCGCAGGGTGATGGAGACGGGCCTGTGGCCCTCGTCCTCCTCCACGCTAACGGGGGCCGGGAGGTTCAGGGGTCGAATTGGACCAGCGCCTGGCGCCTCTCGGGTATTCTTGACCACGGTTCCACATCCCTCACTTGATAGACGGGGGGCCTGGCGCCCAGCCGCGCCTCAAGCTGTCTCATCGTCTCCCTGAGCTGCTCCTGCCTGCGTATGTCGGCGAAGAGGCCCGACTGTATGCCCGACTCGCCCGTGATCCCGGAAAGGGTCAGCCGCATGTCCTCCAGGGCGCCGGGCATCTCCACCGTCTCCAGGGAGGCCCTCAGGGCCGAGAGCGCCCGGTCCTTGCTGTTGATGGCTTCCTTGAAGGCAAAGCGCTTGGTCCAGGACGGCCTGTTGAACACCACGCTCTCCACATAGGCCGTGCGGACGTGTTTGCCCCTGAGCGCCGGACGGGCAAAGGCCCTGCCCAGCAGCATCTCTATGGCCGGCACGATGGCCTGAATCGTCGTGGCCGGCGACGGGAAGGTCAGGAACTCGCTCACCGCCTCTTCCGGCTTGTAGGGCGTCAGCGGGCCGCAGTCTACGCCGTTGGACAGCTCCCACGCCAGCTTTCCTTCCCCTCCGGCCCGAACTGCGCCTGGACGGAGCCCGTCGACAGGGAGGCCACCTGGCCCATTGTGTGAAGCCCGAATCCGTGCAGGCGCTCCTTGCTGTCCCACGAGATGGGGAGCAGGTCCACCGAGAGGTCCTTCAGGAAGCCCGCCACGTCGTCTGGGGTCCTCTCGGCCTGGCCGCCGCGGCTCGCAGCGGCAGCCACGTAGGCCGGGAACTTCCCTTCCGCCACACCGATGCGAGGGTCCAGGCCGTGGGGCGCCGCTTGCATCAGGGCGGTTATCAGCCTGGTCTCGCCCCCATACATGGCCTCGAGCCCGTCCAGACCCACATAGGCGCAGCCAAGCCCGGCCCTCTCCACCTGAGGGCTTCTCTGCCTCAGACCCTCGATGACCCTGTCGAAGACGGAGTGGTAGTAGGACCGGTCCGCCTGGAGCAGGACGGCGCCCTTGCAGCGGGACAGCGCCTCCTGGAGGGGCATCCCCGCCATGACTCCGACCGCCTCCGGAGAGGCGTCGAGCACCACCTGCCTGGACCCGGCGCTCTCCGTTACGATGGCCGGCCTGGACCGCAGGTCCGTGTGCCGCCGCCGCTCGGTTTTCATCGGAAGGTGGGTTATGAGGATACATGCGACTCGCATCTTGATTATAGATGTTATCGAACACATGTTCTTTTTTCAAGGGGGAAGTGAGGGGATTTCCATCCAAAAAGTGTTTAGCCAAAGGCCGAAAAAGAGGATGGAAGGAGTAGCAGACCGATCCGATTCCCCTGCACCTCGATGCTAAGTTGAGCGAAAATCACCCCCTTCGGTAACACTCTTATTCGAGTTGACAGGCACCAAAGACCAGCAGTAAGCCCCAACCGCCCTATTCGAGCCCCACTGCCGCCATGGAGTGCGGCCGAAATGGGAAATCCCGGATTGTGGAGGGAAGTGATGACAAGGATCATATTCCTGAACGTCGCGTGGATGAAAAAGTACGAAGGTCTGCGAGATGTCAAACCAGTCCGCGGTGGGAATTACATTGCAGAAGAGGGATGGGGGGGGGGGAATCTACAACTTTCGCTGTTTCAACGGGAAAATGTATGGGTTTGCGCAAGCGCAGCACCAAACAATCGAGGCCACTCGACTCGGGGCGCCCCGAGACGCCGACAGAGCGACAGACATATTGGTCATCTGGATGGCCACGCAACCAGAGGGCGGCAGGCGTATTGTAGGGAGATACGACCACGCTACCGCTTTCAGGAAGCCGCAAGATTCCTTCTCTGGCGCCGATAGGCGACTCCCAAGGTAACTATGTCGTGAGCGCGGCGTGGGAGGATTGCCTTCTGTTGCCCAAGAAGGAGCGGACGTGTCGGCTTCCACGAGGAGAAGGAGCCCCCAGTCGGTCGAACGTTTGGTACGCCCATAAACCACATGTCGCAGACTTCCGCGAGAGCGTGGTCAGGTACGTACGGCGGAGCCAGAGTGCCATGCACGAAAGGCGCAAGTACGAGCCTGGAGGCGAAGGGCCAGAGCACAGGGCACCCAAGGAGTGGTGTGCCCAGAACCCTCAGGCACTGGGCCTGAACAACGATGTTAGTTCAGCTACAAAACAGGAGGATGTGTTCCAGAAAACGGGGGGGGGGGCCGAGTAGACGTTTTGTTTGAGCTGACTGGCGGGAGGTACGTAGTACTGGAAGTGGAAACAGACATTGCGGAGCCAGGGGCATACCAAGCACTTAAGTATAGAGTGCTCATGTGTGCCGAGAAGCGCCTGCCCATCACCTCTGAGAATGTTGAGGGCCTTTTGGTGGCGTGGCGAGTGCCTCCACGCGTCCGTCAGTTCTGTGACGAATACGACTTGCGCATGGTGGAAAAACCCCGTGAGGAGGTTCACTCGTCCCAATAGCGCCTCGCTGGTTGGGCGACCTCATGCTATCCGTTTTCGTGTCAAAGCCGCAGTACAGTCGAAGCGATGCGCACCGGTCGGCGGGGATCCGCGCGGCGGACCGCTGCCGGATGCGCGGTGCGGCGACGGCCATTAGCCACTTCTGGTAGATTGGCAATGCTCTGTCCCGACGGTCCCATCGTGCGCCCGACGCGGGAGCCAGGGGCAGGCCGCTCTGCATCTCCACAGTTTCTCGGTAGGAGCCGCCGGTACCCGATTTCCTGATCGCTTTCGGGCTGATAGCGCTCATTCTGATGATCACCGCCCCCGCCTCTGGGCTGGTGGAGCGGTCGCCGCTCTCATTCCCCCTGATGTTCCTCGGCTTCGGGTTCGCACTCGGTGAAGGCGGACTCGGTGTCATCGAAATGGGCCGGCAGGTGCTGAAGATCGAGGCCGGGATGAACAACATTGTGGTGCTGCCAGTCATCCTGGTGCTGATCGCGGTGGCCCTGGGCGAGGTCGCCGACGCCTCGGGGTGGGCCCTGCTCTTTGTCCGGCTGCTGCTGCTGGGTCCGGCCATCGGCTTCGCCATAGGCGGGCTGGGGTCCTGGGCAATGGCCAAGATCGATGCCCGCACCCCCCGATCCGCCGCGAGCACCAAGCGCTCTACGACGTCGGGCTGGTCCTCGCGTCGTACGCGGCGGCCACCGCCGCCGGGGGCGACGGCTTTTTGGGCGCGTTCGCGGCCGGGCTCGCGGTCGTCCTGCTGAACCAGAGCCTGTGCGACTGCTTCCTCGAGTACGGAGATGTGTCCTCCAAGATGGCCATGCTGCTGACTTTCGTCCTGTTCGGCGCCGTGCTCTCGGGCATCGTGTCGACCGTGGATGTCGCCCCAACAGTGATCCTCGCGCTGTTGGTGGTCTTCGCCATCCGACCATCCGTGCTCGGCCTGGTCCTGGCGAGGGCTAACATGAGCTGGGAGGCCCACGCTTTCGTGCGTTGGTTCGGTCCGAGGGGCCTCAACTCGCTCCTGCTCGCCCTGCTGGTCGTTCAGGCCGGGGTGCCGGGCTCAGAGCTGCTGCTCGCGATCGTGGGAGTCGTGGTCCTGGCCTCCGTCGGCCTCCACGGCGCATCCGCCGCCACGGTCGCGGCCTGGTACGAGAGGCGCACGACGAGTGATACCCTGGCCGAGGAGCGAGAGAGCACCGCGGCCGGGATGTTCGCCCATGACGAGGCTGCCGTGCGCCGGATCGCACCGGAGGAGCTGCTCCAGCTTCTCGAGGGCCCCACGACGCCGATAGTGCTCGACGTGCGCTCGCGCTCCAGCTACGAACGGGACGAAGGGCAGGCCCCCGGCAGCGAGCGCGTGCTACCGGACCAGGTCCTGGAGTGGGCCGCCGACAAGCACATCGACAGCCTGGTGGTCGCCTACTGCACCTGAAGCGACGAGCGCCCGTGTGGCGTAGCCGGTTCGCCGTCGAGCCCGTCTCCGCGGCGGCGTAAGGCCGGCGGAGGACCAGATCGCCTAGAGGATCCCCAGCCTCTTCAAGTCATCCTGCACCTCTCCCGCCGGCTCGCTGGGGACCGCTTCTCCCCCATCCAGCAGATCGTCTACTACCATCTGCACTGCGTTTCGGATGTTGTTGAGCGCCTCCTCCTGGCTCTCACCCCATGTGTAGGCGCCTCTACTCTCAAGGACGGGGCAGCTCGCATGCCAACCACCGTCATCCGGTTCAACAATGACGCGAAATGCGTAGCTATTCACTTCTCCCGCTCTACCTCCTCAATTGTCTGGAAGCTATCATCATTAATAGTTTCCCGAGCGCCCCGATGTCAAGCTGGGGTGACACAACCTCATGCCAGCCAGCCCATGCGACGACGTCCCTGTCCCTCTTTTGGTAGACTGGATGCCTGAGCTTCTCCGGCGGACACCGCCGCAGCCACTCGACGTTTACCGCAACGACGCGGACCGAGCGACGCATCTAAACACTCTGAGGTGACGATCGTGGTACAGGGTTCCAGCGCGAAAACGGGTGACGTGGTGGTCCTGGTGGGTACGCACAAGGGCGGATTTATCCTGTCCAGCGACGCGAAGAGGAAGTCGTGGTCGGTGTCAGGGCCCCACTGGCCCGGCGGCGACATATTCCATATGGCCTACGATCGCCGAGCCGGCGCCGTCTGGGCGGCGGTCAACGGCCCTGTCTGGGGCTCGGAGGTGCAGCGAAGCCACGACCTGGGAGCGACGTGGGCCGGCGCCAAGGATGGTCCCCGGTTCGACGCAGGCCGGGGACTCACCATGAGCCGTGCATGGCACATCGAGCCGGGTGTGGTGTACGCCGGAGAGGAGCCCCCCGCGCTGTTCAAGAGTACGGACGGCGACGACGCCTGGACCGAGGTGCGCGGGCTCAGCAATCATGAGACCCGCGAGCAATGGCAGCCCGGCCTTGGAGGTCTTTGCCTCCACAGCATCGTCCTCGACCCCGTGAACAAGGACCGCATGTGGGTCGGAGCCTCCGCCGTTGGGGTGTTCGGGACGACCGACGGGGGCGAGAACTGGGAAACCATGAACCAGGGCGTGCCGGCCGATTTCCTACCCTACCGTTTCCCGCGGTTCGGCCAATGTCTCCACAAGGACCTCTCCCCGCGTACGATCCCCGAGAGGCTGTATCAGCAGAACCACTGCAGGGGCTTCCGCAGCGACTTGGCGGGCGAAAACTGGCTGGACATCACCGAGGGTCTCCCGTCGCGATTCGGGTTCGTGATCGGCATCGACCCTCACGACCCCGACACCATATATACGTTGCCGGAAGACAGTGTCCTGAAAGACGCCGAAGCGGGCGGGGGCCAGCGCTACGTTACCGACGCCAGGTTCCGGGTCTACCGCAGCCGCAACGCCGGCGCCGACTGGGAGCCGCTGACCAGTGGGCTGCCGCAGGAGAACTCATACCTCCACGTGCTGCGCGAGGGCATGGCCACCGACGGCCTGGACCCTTGCGGGATTTACGTCGGCGCCACCAGTGGCCACATATTCTACAGCAGGGATGGCGTCGAGCACTGGGAGCTGCTGGTCCAGCACCTGCCCCCTATCAATTCGGTGAAGTCCGGAGTGGTTGGATAGCTTGGCCGCGACCCCGCGAGCGCCGGCTGTGCCACGGTACTTGAAGCTGGACCCAGCTGCCAGCATGGCCAGCATGTTCGCCCTCTTCAAAGGAGCCGGCCATGCGGTGTTCCTGGACAGCTCGCTGGCCGGCCCGCGGCTTGGTCGATACTCCTATCTGACCGCAGACCCCTTCTTGGTCCTTCGCGCGAAGGGCCGCCGTGTGCAGATAGAGTCGCGTGGGGAGATCCGCCGCCTCGAGTCCGACCCTTTCGATGTGCTCCAGGACCTCCTAAAAGGCTACAGCCAGGCGAGGGTGGAGGGCCTGCCGCCTTTCCAGGGCGGCGCCGCCGGCTATCTGGCCTACGAACTGGCCCATCACCTAGAGACACTGCCCCGCAGCACCGACGACGACCTGGGTCTTCCGGAGATGAACATCGCCTTCTACGACTGGGTGATCGCCCGCGACCGGGCCACCGGCTCGACGTGGGCCGTTGCGACCGGCCTCCCAGAGGGCACGAAGCGCGAGGCGGAAAAGCGTCTGCGCTGGATCGAGCGGCGCCTGGACCAAGAGCCCGCGCCGCCGCGGCCCGTCGTTCCGCCTCCCCGCGCGGGCGTCATGCGGTCCAACTTCTCCCGGAGTGATTACGTCCGGGCTGTCGGTGTGGTGAAAGACTATATAGTCAAGGGAGACCTCTACCAGGCAAACATATCCCAACGCTTCGAGATCCCCGTCCCGGGAGAGCCGTGGGACCTGTACCTGCGGCTGCGCCGGTCCAGTGCAGCACCCTTCTCCGCATATATCGGCTTCCCCGAGGTCACGGTCTTGAGCGCGTCCCCCGAGGAGTTTCTCCGTCTGGAAAACGGCGCCGTGATCACCCGGCCAATGAAGGGGACCAGGCCCAGGGGCCACAAGCCGGACGAGGACCGTCGGATCGCCGCGGAGCTTCTGGCCAGCGAGAAGGACCGGGCCGAAAACATCATGATCGTCGACCTGATGCGCAGCGATCTCGGAAAAGTGTGCTCGCCCGGGTCCATCGAGGTGCCGGAGATCTTCACGATAGAGGAGTACCCCACCGTCTTTCAGATGGTGTCTGCCGTCTCCGGGGAGCTGCGGCCCGATGTGGACGCGGTGGACTTGTTGAGGGCCTGTTATCCCGGCGGCTCGGTGACCGGCGCTCCAAAGATCAGGGCGATGGAGATCATCGACGAGCTGGAGCCGACCCAGAGAAGTGTCTACTGCGGCGCCATCGGCTACATGGGGTTCGACGACACCATGCTGATGTCCATTCCCATCCGCATCATCCTGGTGGTGGACGACACGGCCTATGTCCAGGTCGGCGGGGGCATTGTCGCGGACTCCGAGCCCGATGCGGAATACGAGGAAACCATGCACAAGGCCCGCGGATCGTTCAGGGCCCTCGGCGTGAGTGAGTAACGCGGGCCGCCCGGTCGCGGCGACCCTCATTCCAAATCGGTGGTAGAATTAGCACCGATAGCAAATTGACTCTCTGAGATTGATAAAATGCCAAAAAACTACTGGATGGTCGTTCAGACACCGGACAATTTTGAAATAACGAGAGATATGGGCTTTGCGCTTCACGGCTTGAGGTCCGTACACCGCCGCAGGGCGCAGCGAATGGAGCCCGACGACCGGATTCTCTACTACGTCTCGGGGATCCACAAATGGACTGCCATCGCCACAGTGACCTCCAGATGCTTCGAGGACCGGGCGCCTGTCTGGAACTCCAACGGCGAGCGGGAGGTATACCCGTATCGGGTCAAGCTATCGCCCTCGATCGTGCTGGATGCCAGCGACTACATCGACGCCATGATATTGGCCCCGAGGCTGGAGTACCTGAAGCGATGGGTGCCCGAGAGGTGGCCGCTGGCCTTCGTCGAGACCCTGCATCTGTTGCCTCAGCGAGACTTTCGCCTGATTGAGGGTGAGATGAAAAAGCTCGCCCCCAGGCGGCGCACGAGACACCGAAGTGGAAGGAACCGGCAAGAAGCCCCCCACGGCCCGGCGCCCGAGAAACAAGTGACGCCCGCGGCGCCCGGCGGAGAGGCCGCCGCGCCGGCCGTCGCCGATACCGGGGCGGACGCCGAGTAGGATCCCCCGCAGCCGGCGCGCAGGTCCCGGCCGGGGCATTTGATGCGTGGGCACGCCGCCTTCAACGAGCGCTAGTCGAGGGCGCCGCGTATGCGTGAGGCGACCTCGTCCAGTTCCTCGCGCGGCGGCCTTGCCGACCAGTCGGCGTCTAGCTTAAAGTCGTCGCCGGCGAAACGGGGGAACACGGTCATTTGGGCGTGAAATAGCGGGTCACCCCGCCTCCGATCGGCGTCCGAACATCGCTAGCTAATCGCCCCACTCCTCGAGCCTCAGCATGTTGCCGGTCTCACGGACCGTATCCAGTTCCAGAATCTGCCGCATCGCCTGCTGCATTGATGACATGTTGGCGCGATGTGTCGTCAGGACCAGTTCGGCGCTCCCATCTTGCTCGTCTACCTGCTTCTGGACCACCGAGTCGATGCTGATGCTCCAGTTCCCGGGGACCATGGAGATGCGGGTTAGCACGCCGGGCCGGTCGGCGACCTTCAGGCGCAGGTAGTTGCGTGTCTCCAATCAATCCTGATACCCTGCTGTTGCGCATTTACACTCAGAATAGGATGGAATGACCCCATGAGGATACTGCAAGGACTTCGAAGCCGGCTGCCTATCCGCGAGGCCCACGCCCACTGCGACATTCCCTGCGGCATATACGACCCGATATCCGCCAAGATAGCCGCTCAGACGGTGCTGAAGATGGTCATGCGAATACAGGCGCTCGACTATCCACAGGGTGGCACCCACGAGGAGTACTCGACGTATCGCAACACCTTTGGCCGCTACGTGGCGGTCAAGGAGCAGCATGCCGAGCTTGTCAAGCACGAGGTGGACATCCTCTGGCACGACTACTTCAAGCCGGAGCATCTGGAAAAGCACCCTGACCTCCACACCACCGTGTGGGATACGACTAAGCTGGCGTCCGCCAACAAGCAGGGCGTCGACCTGGATGCCGCGAAGAAACTTGTGGACTCGGTCGACAAGATTGCCGGTATCTTCTGGGCAACCAAAGGCGTGGAGTACGACGACACGGTCGCCGACGTGCGGTTCGGTACGTAGCACAATTTTGGAGCGAATGGGGCGTTCGGTTTAGCGCCACTACGCGTTCGATCTGCTGACTTGGCCATGGAGTCGCGTCTGGAAAACCTGCCGGCCGCCTCTCGTCCCCCCCTCCGGACCAGGCAGGGGAATAGTTCGTTCTTGATACACGCCCCCACACCGCCGGCCCCGATTCAACATCGGGGCCGACCCCGTTCCCGTCCGGGACGTTCTCTGAGTCCACAAGCCACCGGACCGCGGGGTCCGCCCGAATCACCTCTTGTACTCGTCGCGGGGCGGCGAGAATATGTCCAGTGCCAAGGCCCACCCTTCGAACGACCGGAGGCTGTGCGGCACGCCACCCGGGATCATGTAGCCGTCGCCGGGCCTCAGCCGCCTGGTCTCGCCGCCGATGGTCATGTCGAATTCACCTTGGAGCATGATCCCGGCCTGCTCATGGGAGTGCTCGTCCATTACGGTATTCGGCGCCACGTCCACGAGGCTAAGCATCACGTTTTCGCCCCACCTGGTGCGCAGGGTGATGCCGGGCGCCATCTCCTGGCGCTCCATTTCGAACGAGTTGAAAAAATAAGACATGATGACCTCCTTCCAGCTACGATCCCGACGAGGACCGTTGGGCGACGGCCCGGTTGTGCGAGACGAGCAGGCTCGCCGTGATGAAGTCGTTCGCGGGCGTCGCGACGCCGAGGTCCTTGCCCATGCGCGATACCGCGCCGTTTAGGACATCGATCTCCAGGCGGCTGCCTCGCTGCAGGTCCGTGTACATGGACGAGACTACCGGGCCGTTTATGGCGCGGAACCGGTCCATCATCCTCTCCACGATGCCGTCGTCCAGGGCGACGCCCTTCGCCGCGCCCACCACCGCGGCCTCCCTCAACACGCTCCAGGTCATGTCCTCGGACTCGGGCGTGCCCAGGATCTCGGGAAACGCCGCCCTGGTGATGCAGATCATGCCGCTGAAAGCGCATATGAACACCAGCTTGTGCCATAGCTCCTTGAGCACGTTGGAGGACAGTTCGACGCCGATGCCGGCGCTTTCCATCGCGTCGCGGACGGCCACGGCCCTTTTCGTGGTGGTTCCGTCCTCCTCACCGAAGACGATTTCTCGCGCCTCGCCGGTCTCCGCAACGACGCCGGGCTCCTTCTTCTCGCCGTCTATATATGTGGCGCCCAGAAGAACGCTCCGGCGACCGAAAGCTGCCGCCAGGTCGTCGCCGCTGCCTATTCCGTTCTGAAGGGTCAGAATAGAGGTGTCGGGTCCGACCGCCGGGCCGATCAGTGGGATGGCCTCGGCATTGTCGTAGCCCTTGACGCAGAACAGGACCAGGTCCGCCTCGTGGGCCGAATCCGGCCGCTCCGTGACGGCGGGATGCACGGTGAAGTCGCCGGACGCGACGCTCTCTACGCGCAGGCCGCGCAGCCTGATGGCATCCAGGTGCTCGCCCCGCGCGACGAAGGTCACGTCGTGGCCGCCCCTCCTGTGCAGCACCGCGCCATAGTAGCCACCCACGCCGCCCGCTCCCATCACAAGGACTCTCATTTCACCTCCTGAGTACGGTACTCACCTATGGACTGGAGACCCCGGCTGTTTCCAACTTCGCCAAGAAGAGGAGGAAGACTGCTGAAATACGCTCAGCACCAGGTTCAAGGTACTCTTGCTCAAATGCCCATTACCTCGAGAAAAATAGGCGGGTGTAACCTGCCCCCAATAGTTGTACCACTTCTTATGTTAGTGCAACCGCGCTCATGGGCAAAGTG
>CAZJDV010000067.1:0-14234 GCA_964544865.1 uncultured Dehalococcoidia bacterium
TGATCGAGGTCGAGAGGATGGGCAAGCCCGCGGTGCCCTTGGTGTCCGGCCGGTTCGAAGGCGACGCCATCGCGAGCTCGCGGGCCTTCGGCATGCCTGGCCTGCGATTCGTCATAGTGCCTCGGATATACCGCAACCTGAGCCCGGAGGATTCCGTTCGCAATACGGAACCGGCGTTCGATGAATTAGTAAGCATGCTGACCACCGCAGCCACTGGGGACGGCGAAAACGGCGCCGCCGAGCCCGGTGCGGTGGAGCGGTTCGAGGGCGATGACAGGCTGGATGCCGTGCTCGCCATGAACGAGGAGTACATCCAGCGGGACTGGGGCGATGGCTTCCCATTGCTGGCCGCGACGAGATCGGCGGTCGACGACCTCTTGAAGGGCGCCAATCTGTCCCCCGGCCACGTCCTGTGCGACATGCCGCCTGGCTTCGGACTCGCCACGATTGAGAAGATCGCGGTCAACGCGGCGATGGCCGGCGCCAAGCCGGGGCACATGCCGATCATTATCGGAGCAGTCGAGGCGCTCTCACAGATAGGGCCGCACGGTGGAAAGGCGCTTCTGATGTCGACCAGTCCCAATGCCCCGTTCCTCGTTGTGAACGGGCCCATCGCGAGGGAGGTGGGCCTCAACCCTCGCTCGGCGTTGGGACCGGGGCTCCAGAACCGGGTCAACATCACCATCGGCAGGGCGTTCGCCCTGTGTTTGAGGAACATCGGCCACTGGTATCTGGACCAGCTCGACATGGACACGATCGGGACCACGCGCAAGTTCATCATGTGCATAGCCGAGAACGAGCGCATGAGCCCCTGGGATCCCTACCATGTCGATAGGGGCTTCAAGCCGGACGATAGCACGGTGTCTCTGTTCATCAGCGACGGCGAGCTCGACGTGCAGGACCAGGGGAACGACACCGCCGAGGGCCTGCTCAAGACGATCGCCTATGGCGCTACTTTCGGCACACGCAGCCTCGGTGAGCGGCACACGCGGGAGACGCTCATATTGATGCCGCCCGACGTGGCGCGTCCCGTGGGGGCTCAAGGGTTTACCAAGGAAGGCGCGAAGGAGTTCATCCACAACCACGCCAATGGCAGCATGGGGAAGATGATCCAATACATGCCGCTGAAGGGAGAGGCCAGAGTGGCCGCCCACTGGCGATGGTTGGAGGACCTCTCGGAGGAGCAGCGCTTTAACATGACCGTCCCCGTACTCGAGAGCGCGGACCGCTACCACATCCTGGTTGTCGGCGCCGATAGGGCCAAGACCATGGTGATACCGAGCGGTCCAAGCCCCGTGATCGTCGGCGTCGACCAGTACAGGCCGTAGGCGGCGGCACGCCTGGCCGTATAGGAGGCGCGGGATCCAGAGGGGGACTGTCCCCTCTGGCGGGGTCTGGGGGCATCACCCAGGCTACGCGTTCAGCGCCGCCCGCTTGGCCAGGGCGATGGCGCCCAGGACACCGGCGCGCCGTCCCAGCGCCGGAGGCACAATGTACCGGTCGATGCGGTCGAGCAGCTCGGGAGCCTGTATGTAGCCGCTCAGCCCGTCCTGGACCTTGCGCCGAATCAGCGGCAGAAGCCGCGGTTGCTGCATCACGCCGCCGCCGATCACGATACGCCGGGGCGATAGGACACCACCGATGTTGGCCAGGGCGAGCGACAGGTAATCTGCCTCCAGCTCCCATGCCGGGTGGTCCTCCGGGAGGTCTTCCGGAGAGACTCCCCAGCGGTCCTGCATCGCGGGCCCGGAGGCCAGCCCCTCTAGGCAATCGCCATGAAACGGGCAGTAGCCACGATACTCGTCGTTGGCCTGTCTCGGCGTGCGCATGTGCCCCATCTCAAGATGAACGAGCCCGTGCAGCAGGCGGCCGTTCACCATCGCGCCTCCGCCGATTCCGGTGCCGACCGTGATGTAGACGAAATCGTCGAGGCCCCTGGCGGCGCCCCACTCGTGCTCGGCCAGCGCCGCGCCGTTCACGTCGGTGTCGAAGCCAACCGGCGTCCCCAGAGCGCGGCCTACTGGTCCGGCGACGTCAGCGCCGGACCATCCCGGCTTCGGCGTGGACGTGACGAACCCGTAGGTGGCTGAAGAGGGGTCGAGATCGATCGGCCCGAACGACGCTGTCCCAATCGCGGCCAGATCGAGTCCGCGCCGTTGGGCATGAAAGAACTCGATGGCGCGGGCGATGGTCTCGGCGGGAGTCGTCGTCGGAAATCTCTCCTCGGCCGGGAGATCGTTGGGGCCCGACCCGACGGCGCAAACGAAGTGCGTGCCGCCCGCCTCGACCCCGCCCCAGACCGTCCTCATGCATCGCCTCCCGCCCGCTCGCCGATGGCCATCAACAGACCTCGCCTCACCGGGTCAGGAGCACGATCGCCCCGGTCGCCATCAACAGCCCCAAAATGCGTGTGGTCTTGACAGTCTCCCCCAGGAAGACAATGGACAGGGCGGCTGCGACCGCGAAGCTCAACGCGAATATGGGGACCACGATAGAGGCCGGACCCCTGTCGAGGGCCGTGTAGTAGCTGATGATGCTGACGCTCAGGGCCACGCCCGCCATCCCGAGGTACAGCGCAGGCCAGCCCAGCTTCAGGTGGGCCTGGATGCTCGTGCCGCGGGCGACCATTACCGCAGCGCCGGCGATGATTAGAATGGTGTTGGTTATCACGAGGGCGACCTCCGGCGGCACCTGCCGCATGGCCACCTTCAGAAGAATCGACGTGATCCCGTAACCCACCATGGACACGATGGCCAATCCAACGTAGCTCATCTGAAGGATCCCCCGAGTGGTTTACTGCCGCGTCCACACGCGCCGCCTGGCTCCAGGGACACATGGTAACACCGTGGCTGAGGCAGAGCTTCGCTCACGGTCCGGGCGACGCACCCTCCAGGGCCGCGACCTGCTCGGAGGTTAGCCGCCATCCCGACGCCATGCAGTTCTCCTCGGTCCGGTCGACCGAGTCGGACTTGGGAATGGCGATGACGTTCGCTCTGGAGGTACACCAGTTGAGGGCCACCTGGGCCTCCGTCTTGCCCACCTCACGGGCGACATCGGCCAACACTCCCTCCTCTAGCCCCGCCCTGAGCTTCTCTATTCCTATCGCCAGCGGACTGTATGCGATGATCGTGACATCGTGCCCCTGGCAGTAGGGCAGAAGCTCCTCCTCGATGGTCCTGTACACCAGGCTGTAACGGACCTGATTCGAGACGATCTTGTTTCTCGCCGCCGCCTGGGCCTCTCTCATCTGCGCCACGGAGAAGTTGCTCACGCCGATGAACCGGACCTTGCCCTCTTCGACCAGGGCGTCCATGGCGCCCATCGTCTCCGCGATCGGTATCTCGGAGCTGTGAGTGTGCAGCTGGTACAAGTCGATGCGGTCGGTGCCGAGCCTTCTCAGGCTGTTGTCGGCCGCATCGATGACGTCGTCGTATCTGAAGTGGGCCGGCGACACCTTTGTCGCAACGAAGACCTCGTCGCGGATGCCCCTGACCGCCTCGCCGACCGCGTCCTCCGTCCCGTAGGACTCGGCGGTGTCGATCAGGACGGCGCCAAGGGAAACACCCTTGCGGAGCGGTTCGGGCCCACCCCTGTAGGCGGCGACCCCGAGACCGATCTCGGGGACCATCTCGCCCGAGTTTCCTGGCGGCTTGTGTTCCATCGTGTTCCGACCTCCCTGTTCGATTATGCGCCGCCCTGATGGGTAACGGCGACTCGCCGTTCCGCGTGAGGAATGGTTCTCATATCTTCCGGTGGCTCACTGTGGCGTGTAATTCGCGGTTGAGGATATGACAGGGCGTCCCCGCCTGGCAAGTGTGATACTGAGAGGCGCGAAGAATCTGAGGTGGTGCGGCGTCTTGACGCGCGTGGCATCGAACGCGCCTCCAACCCGTCGAAAACGAGCGGCCGGCTGGCTGCGCCACACCAGGACGCAGAGCCCTAGTAGTGGTGTCCGCCGCTTACCAGCAGATCCTCCCGGTGTCCCCACTTACGGAGGAACCGGCCGAAGTTCTTCTGGCTGAGCTCGTCGCGTTCGTTATCGCTCAGCGCGCTCCATATGCGGTGCTCGTGGAGCTTGACGGGGAGGGTTGGGTTGGCAACGATCCGCAGCCCAGTCTCCTTGAAATGGAAGCTGTAGTCGATGTCCAGGTTTCGATAGAAACGGAAGCTCTCCCGCATCAGCCCGACCTCGCGCAGCCGGCTGCGTCTGAATGCGAAGCAATATGCCTGCATGGCGTCCACGTCGCCGGGCTCGCCCTTGCCGTCGTGGAAGTGGCGGAGGTCGTCGGTGCGGAGACCCAACGGTCCGGCCACGCCAACCGCGTCATCGCCCAGCATCCCCTCGATGGGTCCGTATAGGTCCCCTTCCACCTCGACGCTGGTGTCGAGCATAACCACCGTGCGCCCGCGACTCTGCTTCAGCGCCACGTTCCTGGCCGCCCCTTCGCCGAGCACGTGGTCGGCATGAAATACCCGGATTCTCTCGTCCTCGGCGACGGCCCTTTCCAACCACTCGGACGTCCCGTCGGTGGAGCCGTTGTCCACGACCACCAGCTCGACCGACCGGTCGCCGGCCCACTTGAGCGCGCTCTTGACACATCTGCGTACGTCGTCGACGTAGTTGCTGCACACGATGGATATCGTGAGGTCGACGCCGTCAGGCTCCGCGACCAGGGATGCGACCTCCGCCGAGGAAGAGATCGTCTTCCAGGTCCCCTCGCGCCTCTCCCAGGGAGTCTTCGGACGGATGCGCGTGCCCTCGCGGGCGTCCTCCACGACATACCCGTCCCGGGCAAGGTTGTTGCGATGGGCGTCGGCCTGCGCGTACTCCACCTGCTCCCGGTGCCCAGCTCTATGCTCCACCGCCCTGATCGCATCTTCTCGGACGCGATAGACCGCTCGCGCCCCGTCGAGGCCGAGCCCCAATACTCGATCGAAGGCGCTCAGCGCAGCCAGCTTCGTCTGCGGGGGCAGGCCGCAATGCACGAGTTCCCACGTCAGCGCCAGCGCACCCGGCATGTTCAGGTTGTCGTTGACTCGTTCGATGAAGCGGCCCTCCCACTCCCGTCGCACTCCGGCGTCTCTCTTCGCGATCGATGGCAGGCCGGCCCACTCCCACACCCGGTTCTGGAGCTTCAGCAGCCCGCGCTGCGCCGCCTTCAAGGACGTGAAAGTGAAATCCAGTCTCGTGTTGAACCGGGCCGTGAGGCACAGATATCGAAGGGCCAGCGGGTCGATGTCCAGGGACTCTATGTCGGGCAGGATGAACGAGTTGCCGGCCGACTTGGCCATCTTCACGCCATCCGCCAGCAGGTGCTGGCCGTGGACCCACGTGCTGACGACGCGCTTTCCGGTGAACGACTCGCTCTGCGCGATCTCGTCCTCATGGTGGGGGAAGACGTTGTCGACCCCTCCCGTGTGGATGTCGAACTGTTCGCCCAGGTACTTGATCGACATGGCGGAGCATTCGATGTGCCAGCCGGGGAAGCCCTTTCCCCACGGGCTGTCCCACACCAGGTCCCGCCCCGGCTCGCCGAGCTTCCAGAGGGTAAAATCGCGCGGATTTCGCTTGAGCGGGTCGGCCTCGACGCGAACGGCCTCCTGCAGCTCGTCCTCACGGATGTTCCCCGAGAGCGCGCCGTAGTCGCCAAACTTGGACAGGTCGAAGTAGACGTTGCCCTGCACATCGTAAGCCTGCCCCTGCGCCACCAGGCGCTCGGTCATGGCGATCATCTCGCCGACGTGCTCGGTCGCCTTGGGAAAGTGGTCAGCCCGCAGGATGTTGAGCTTGAGCTCGTCCTCGAGGAATCGCTCGGTATAGTAGTCGGCGATCTCCCTGGGGGTCATGCCCCTGGCGAGGGCCTCGGCGATTACCTTGTCCTCGCCGAGCTCCAGCACCTCCTGGCGCATGTGGCCGACATCGGTGATGTTCTTGACCATCCGCACCGAGACACCCTGAAACTCAAGGGCCCTTCGGATCCAGTCCGCCATCAGGTAGGAGCGGTAGTTGCCGATGTGCGGGTCGCGGTAGACCGTCGGGCCGCACGTGTACATCTTCACCACTCCAGGCTCCAATGTTTGAACGGTGGTTCGCTTCCTGGACATTGTGTCGTAGAGTTTCAGCACGTTATTTTATCCCAGCCTAAAGACGTCAGGAGATCGCCAGCACCCTGAGCAGATTGGTGCCTCCGGTGACTCCCATCGGCAACCCCGCGACGAGCACAACCAGGTTCCCTGGGCTGGCGCCGCCGACCCTCTTCGCCATCTCCTCCCCCAGATCGAAACAATCGTCGACGGAATACAATCTCGGGACTATCACGGGTTTGACACCCCAGAACAGCGTTAAGCGGTGCTGAGTCTTCTTCGCTGGAGTAAGTGCGAGAACCTGCGGCATCGGCCTGTACTTCGACACCCTGCCCGCAGTGCCGCCCGATTCGGTGAAGGCGACGATCAGCGCGGCTTGAAGCTGCTGGGCCGTCTGGCAGGCGTCGTAGCTTATGGCGTCGTCGGTGTGGGGCTCGAGCTGCCCTCTTTTTTCCACGATCATCCGCTCGTAAGGCAGGGCGGCCTCGGTCACGGTCGCGACCTCCGCCATGACTTTCACGGCCTCGATGGGATACTCGCCCACCGATGTCTCCCCGGACAGCATTATCGCGTCGGTGCCGTCGTAGATGGCGTTGGCCACGTCGGTGACCTCCGCTCTGGTCGGTACGGGCGACTTCACCATCGACTCGAGCATCTGAGTCGCGGTAATCACGGGCTTGCCGGCCCGGTTGCACTGTGCGATAAGGCGCTTTTGTATCACCGGTACCTCGGCCAGCGGCACCTCAACCCCCATGTCCCCCCTGGCGACCATTATGGCGTCGCTCGCTTCCAGGATGCTTTCGAAGTCTTCCAGGGCCTCCGGGCGCTCGATCTTCGAGATCACCCAGGCGTCCAACCCGTTTCTCTCGACGATCTCGCGCGCCGCGCGCACGTCCTGCGCCGATTGGACCGTGGAAATGGCGACGAAATCCGCCTTTTGCTCCGCCGCGAATTCCAGCGCCGCCGTCGCCAGCCGGTCAGGGAAGATCTGCGTGGGCGTTGCTCCCGGGATGACGACGCCCCGCCTCTCCGTCAGCCTGCCGCCACGGACCACCACACACGCCACGTTTTCGCCCTGTACGCCGGTGACACGTAGCTCCATGAGCCCGTCGTCAAGCAGCACCGTCCGGCCCGCCGCGGCGTCGCGATGGATCCCGGCTGGCGCCACGGACACCAGATTCTGTCTGCCCACCACGTCTCTGCTCGTCAATGTGAGGTCGTCGCCCGCCTGCAGGTTCACCACTCCGGTCCCCAGCGGCCCGGTCCGGTACTTTATGCCCGGCACGTCCACCATCATCCCGACGGGGATGTCGAGTCGCTCGGAGACCTGCCGCACCAGCTTCATCGCCGCCCTGTGGCCATCGAGGCCCCCGTGCGACAAATTGAGCCTGGCGATGCTCATGCCACTCTTGATCAGCGCCTCCACCGTCTCCTCGGAGGCCGTGGAGGGACCGAGAGTGCAGACGATTTTCGTCTTCGGTCGCCCTGGCACGTTGGCGGGGTACTCCATGATCTCTCTCCTGCAATGAGGCGCGGTACGCCCCTAATTATGCAGCATTCACGAGAGAAGTACATCCCTCTCCGCCGGCGGTTACGCTGGGGCTTCTGCCCGTCGTCTCTGTCTCAGATGCGCGAGACGGAGAATCGGCTCAGACGCTAGGATTTTGGGTGTCCAGGGGTTATACTGGCGAAGCGACACGGCGGATCCCACCATGTGGCCCACCCGCTATCATTCCGCGTCGCCGACCGCATCCCGGACCTGGGGGGGCTGATGCTCGATGTGAAACAGCTCTACGAGCTTCAGGTGTTAGACTTGAAGCTCGCCGAACTCGAGCGGTCTGTGTCCGAGATCCTCGCCGCGCTGGCGGACAGGGCGGAGATCGACCGCGCAGCCGGGCTGGTCCAAGAGCTCGAAGCGCGGATGGGCGATGCCTCCTTCAAACGACGTGTCGTCGACGGTAAGGTCGCCGAGCTGCAGGCGGGGCTGGACAGGCTTGATCTGCGGCTGTACGGCGGCGGCGTGACCAACGCGCAGCAGCTCGCCGCGGCCCAGGAAGAGCGAAACTTCACCCTGCAGCAGCATGGTGAGGAGGAGGACCGGCTGCTCGACATCATGGTCGAAATCGAGGAGTTGGAGCCGGCTCTCGACGAGGCCCGGGAGATTCTGGAACGACTCGAAGCTGACCGGCCTATCGAGGAGGCGGAGTGGCGGCGCACGGAGTCGCTGCTGAACGAGGAGCTCTCGACCCTTGGCCTGAAAAGGGAGGAGCTCCAGCCCCTGGTTTCCCCAAACCTGCTCCCCTTGTACGAGTCGCTGTGTAAAAGCAAGGCTGGCTACGCCGTGGCGAAGGTGTCGCGCGGCATGTGCCAGGGGTGCCGTCTAGCCCTGCCGACCATGGAGATGCAACGCGCCAGGACCTCCCAGACAGTTCCCCGTTGCAGTAGCTGCGGTCGTATCCTGTTCGCCGACTGAGGCCGGAAATTGCGCGCCATCGGATATTTCCACATCGATGATGGCCAAGATCCCTCACTCGATCAGTTCGAGGCGGCCTTTGAGGACTACTGCGGCCTCAACCTTCATCAGCCCGTAACCACCTTCGCATCCACGGTCGCGCACGCCGGCCGGGACGCCGCCGAATACCGCCGGATGATCGACTACGTCCGAGACTCGGGCGGCGAGTTTCTTGTCGTGGTGCCCACTGCAAGGCATCTGGGCGCGGACCTGGAGTCGGTCGCCAGGGCGATGGTCGAGCTGGAGGGCGCCGGACTCGCCGCCGTGTGCTGGGACGAGAACTTCCCCGACCCGTTGCAGAACGCCTTCCAGACACTGGGAGTCAAGGGGGTCTCCCGCACTCGGAGCCGCCGAATCAAGGAGTCTATGAGCGCCCGGGCGCTGAAGGGACGGGCTCTTGGCCGTCCTCCCTACGGCTATCGCATCGGGCCCGACGGTATGCTGAAGGCAGTGCGGGGAGAGGGGCCGGACGAGGTCCGTGACGAGGTCGCGGTGGTGGAGCTCATCTTTCGGCTGTATACCAAGGACGGCCTAGGGCTGAGGCTTATCACCCAGCACCTGAATGAGCGCAATATCCCGACGCGCCGCGACGGCGGCCGATGGAGCGTCGGGAGCATCCGCGACATCCTGAAGAACCCGGCCTACATCGGGACTTACTCTCGCCTGGGAATGCGAAGAGCCAACGTGCACGAGGCCATTATCCCCAAGGATGTCTTCAGCGCGGCCCAGGACCAGACCAGGTCGCGCCGGCCGATCGGCAGGGTGGTGAGCTCCGAGCCCTTTCTACTGTCCGGCGTCGCCTATTGCCAGTACTGCGGAAACAAGATGATGGGCGTCACCCGCAGGCAGTCCTGGAGGCGCAAGGACGGCAGAAGGTCCAGCCAGGTCTATCGATACTACCAGTGCCAGTCCAGGAACAATCAGAGCCTCTGCGCGTATCATACCTGGCGGGCGGCGCTGCTGGAGGGCGCGGTCATCAGCCAGTTAAGACAAGCGCTGAGGGCCAGGCCCGAGGGTTCCCCCGAGGACCATGCGGCCCGCCGCGCCGCCGTCCAGGCGGCGAAGAGCGCCAGGGTGGCGCACGCCGAGCGGCGCTTTCTCCGGGCGATGCGAAAGGCCGCGAGCGGCGAGATCACCGTAGGTATCCTGGGCCAGTATCTCGAGGAGCTCGACGCCGCAAGGGCAGCCTCCGCCGGCGCCTCCAGCCCGCGGGACATCGACGAGGTGCTTGCCAACTGGGACGGACTCGGCATGGAGGATCGGCGCGACTTCCTGGAAGAGCACGTGCGGCGTATCGTGGTCCGGGACGACAGCGTCGAGGTGGAAGTGTAACGGGCTCACTGCGCGACATCCGGCCCCGCGCATGAGAGCCGAGTATGTCAAACGCCCTGGAGTCGCGCCGCCCGCGGTGGTAGAATATCGGCGGCGTAAGATGGCCGGGCGACCGCCGTCCTTCCCCTGGTGGGAGGAGGGAGGAAAGTCCGAGCACCTCCGGGTAGGATGCCCGTTAACGGCGGGGCGGGGTGACCCGACGGAAAGTGCCACAGAAACATACCGTCCTTCCACCCTGGGAGGATAAGGGTGAAAAGGCGAGGTAAGAGCTCACCGCTCCGGTGGTAACATCGGAGGTCAAGGCAAACCCCATCCGGTGCAAGGCCAAATAGGGGGAACACGGGCGCCCGGCCCTTCCCCGGGTTGGCCGCTTGATCCTTCCGGCAACGGAAGGACTAGATAGATGGTCGCTACCCGGCTCACCAAGGGGACGAAGCCTCGCGCAAGCGGGGCGTAAACCCGTAACGGGCCGGGCACAGAACTCGGCTTACAGGCCACCTTATGCCGGCAGCGCCTGTACACAGGGACGGAGAGAAAAAGCGGAGGCCGCGCTCGACGCGCTGGCCTCCGCTTTTATTGCGGGCCACATGGGCTCGGAGATCGCCGAGGGTTTTCACAATGAGCGAAAGACCACAGGCCTGGCACTACGGACTCGTCGCACGGTGGTGGGCCGAATTCGGGGCTGACGGCCCAGATACCGTCTACTTCCGAGGAGTCGTCGAGCAGCACGGGCAGTCCGCCCTTGACGTCGACAGGTGCGATATCTCACCGGACATGCTCGCACTCTGCCGGCAGCAAGCCGGGCGCGAGGGGCTATCCGTGAACCTGTACGAGCAGGCGATGCACGAGCTCGATTTGCCTCGCATGTACAAGACGGTCTTCATCTCGTGATCGTTCGGACTGGTCGGAGGTCGGTCTCAGAATGTTGAGGCCCTGCGGCGCCTCTACGATCACCTGGAGCCGGGTGGTGTCCTGGCAATGGACCACCATCCGCTCTATAAGGGAATCGGTGCAAGATACTGGCGCTACTGGTTAGAGGACGAGAAGTCGAGTCTGCCAGAAGCATGGCCTCCCCTGGGCAAAGGAAGACGTGCGTCAGACGGTGCGGACTTCCACATGAACACTAGGATACTTGCCATCGACCCTCTTGAGCAGGTGAGCACGCTTCAGATACAAGTCGAACTCCGGCGGGACGGAAAGCTGCTCGCAGCAGAGTAGCACACCATGGAGATGCGCGATTACTTCAATGCTGAGCTTCTGATGATGCTGGAGCAGGCTGGATTCAGAGACATTGAGGTCCGAGGCGGATACACAGACGAAGAGGCGAACACCGACCATGATATCCTGGTGTATGTCGCCCGCAAGTGATAGCGGCGTCGATCTAGGAACCAAAGAGTTCCCGGGGCAGGGTCCGGACGGAAGCCCTCACTTCGAGAGTCCCCGGCAAGCTCCTCCCATCTCGCCTCCGATATCCGGTAACACTTGATCTCGCCTAGCTCCTTCAGGTCTTCCACGAGCTGTAAGGCCTGGGAGCGCTCGATGCAGCCCACCTCCCAATGCTCCACGCCCCCGTGCTGGACCTCGTAGCCAAGGCGGAAGCAGCGGTTTCTCTCCACGACCTGGGAGTCCTTCCAGTAATGGAAGGATCCGCCGCCGGCGCGGACGAGACGAGGTGGACGAACGCCGTGTCCGAGGTGCGCTCCAGCAACTCCACCTCGGCGATGCCGTTCGACTCTCGAAGGAACTCCAGAACCGACTCGACATGGGCGTCGGTCGGGTTGTTGAGGGCGAGCACCTCTTCGGCTAAGTCGGCGCTGACGATGAAGCCGCCGGGGTGCACCAGCCGGACGTCGGGGACCGCCCTCGACAGCTCGTTGTCCACGCAGCCCTCATGGACGATTCCAAACTCCAATTTGTACATCGTGGTTAATCACTCCATGCGGCCTCGCTGACCTTCTAGTTGAACCATCGGCCCGACGGTCGGCTTTGGCCGCCGTCCACCGGGATCATCGCCCCGTTGATCCATCGGGAGCGCTTCGAACAGAGGAAGGCGATCACCTCGGCGACCTCCGTGTCGGTCCCAAGCCGCTTCTCCGGAAGCTCGTTCTCCATGAATCGGACGTAGCCCTCGGGGTCGTCCCGCCGGTAGTCCGCCCAGCCGCCTCGGGGAAAAATATGGAGCCCGGGCAGACCGTATTGACGCGGATGCGGTCTGCGGCCAGGTCCCACGCCAGCGCCGAGGACAGGAATATCTCGGCGGCCTTGGCTGCGCCGTACTGCGCTCGGGGCCCCGGCTTCCAGCCCGATATCGACGACACGATAACGATGCTTGCGTGGCCACGCCCTCTCATGTGTGGGACGGCGGCGCGTATCGTGCGCACGGCGTGCATCAGATTGACGTCCAGGGTGGCCATCCACTCCTCGTCGGTGGCGTCCAGGGTCTCGCCCCCCGCTGAACCCGCCCACGTTGCAGATCAGGGCGTCGATGCCGCCCAGATACTCGACCGCTCCCGCCACGAACGCCTCGACATCGGACGAGCTGGTGACGTCTGCGACCTTCCCCCAGACGCGAGGCGAAACCGGTCGCAGCTCCTCCAGGGCCCTTCCGAGGCCCTCCTCGCCTCGGGCGCAAATCGCCACGTGGCATCCCTCCTGCGCCAGCGCCAGCGCGCTTGCCCTCCCTATTCCACGGCTTCCGCCGGTCACCAGCGCCACCTTGCCTCCCAGGTCCAGGTCCATCATGTCCTCTTAGTCGATGAGCATGAGCTGCGGTCCGCGGTACTCGCCCCAATCCGCAGACCTCAAGTGCAAGGCCAATCTACCACAGGCGCGCTCTCGAAAGTAGACAACCGGCCAGCCAGACCGCTCGAAGCCGCCCCTCGCACTGCGGATTCTCCAGCCCGCATACCTCTAAGCCGGTTGACCGGCCCAGTATGGCATAATAGAATCGACATGCGGCGTCCACGCAGGAGCGTAGCTCAGTTGGTAGAGCGACGGTCTCCAAAACCGTAGGTCGCGGGTTCGATCCCTGCCGCTCCTGCCACCCATACACCGCACAACGAAGGGGCTCCCGGGTTTTCCGGGAGCCCCGTGTCGTTGCTTCAAGGGCGGTTTGACAGCAGTATTGACAGCAACCCGTGTCCAAACTACTGCGCCAGCAGTGCATCCATCTCTACCATCGCCTCACGCTGCATGTTGGGGAGAATGTGAGAATAGGTGTCGAGGGTCACTGAGATTTGCGAATGCCCTAGCAGTTCTTGTACCACTTTCGTGTGTGCTCCGAGGCTGAGTAAGAGCGTGGCGGCTC
This sequence comes from uncultured Dehalococcoidia bacterium, assembly GCA_964544865.1. Lineage (GTDB taxonomy): Bacteria > Chloroflexota > Dehalococcoidia > Lucifugimonadales > CAJWER01 > CAZJDV01. The sequence continues at coordinate 13,236 of CAZJDV010000067.1, forward strand.
TGTGTCGTGAGTCGTGGAACCGAATCCGGGGCACTCCCGATCTCTCCAGCAATTTAGGGAAGGCACGGTTTCTTAGGTGGTTGCCGTCAAGGTGCTTGCCCACAATGTTAGTGAACACTAGGACAAGGTCTGTCCACGCTGGTCCGGTTGATAGCCGCTCTTCATTCGGGCGCACCCGGTGCCGCTTGAGAGATTCCTCCGCGAATGCGGGCAGCGTGATCTGACGACAACTCTTGCTGGTCTTGGGCTCGGCAATAATCCCGTTCAATTGCAGAGTCCCGCGCACCTGAATCTGACCCTGGTCCATGTCAACGTCCCGCCAGTGTAGCGCAAGTAGCTCCCCCTGACGCATCCCCGTGGCGAGGGCCATTATTTAGAGAGCCTCAAGCCTGTCGCCGCGCGCGGCCTCCAAGAGTTGCCGTGATTGATCAGTTGTTAGAGGTTGAATCTCAAAGTGGGCATTCCGAGGCGGGTCAACGGCATCGGTAGGGTTGCGCATGATTAGACCCAACCGTAGAGCTTGCCCCACGGCACGATGCAGCACCGTATGTAGGTGGCGAGCCGTGGTAGGGGAAAGACCTTCGCGAAGGCGAGCGAGAGCCGACCTACTCGGCGGTATCGCTCCCTACAATGTTGCCGGTAAGGGTTGCCCGGTCAGGATTCTGCACCACCTGATTCTCCTGGCCATTGTGACGTGTGAGTCCGGTGAGTCTGTTTCCGTCCTACTTCTGTGTGGACAAACCTTCCAGGAATCTCGGATCAGAACAAGACTCACTTTAGCTACGATTTGGGTGTGAGTCTCGTTGAGTCTCTACCTCCGTCTAGAGGTCTCCATGTAGGTGTGAGCTATGCCCTGGTCGGCCGCGATGAGACATGTGTCGAACAGCTGGGCGGCAGTTCGAGCGGAATCGTTGGCTCTTGGGGATAAGGGAAGTTGCCGGCACGAAGTGCTGTTCTCGACCAAGCCTGTCACGTATCAAAAAGGCGGTTGACTATTCT
>CAZJDV010000068.1:0-13837 GCA_964544865.1 uncultured Dehalococcoidia bacterium
GGGCCAGTTATCCTTCTGCTCCCACTGCATCTCGCAGCCCAGGGCCGACGACTCCTGGATGATCGTGAAGTAGGGAGTGATGGAATCGAAGCCCAGCTCTGTGTGCCCCGTCGCTGCGAGACGGGCGTTCAACTCGGGGTCCCGACAGGCGTCGGGGAAAGGAGCGTCGATCAGGTCCATCAGCTCCACCGTGGCCACGCTGGTGGGGTTTGCCACGGGCGTCCTGTCCACCGGCTTGCCCGCCAAGGCGTTCATGACGCGCTCACGCGGGGTCATCGTCTCGATCAGGGCCATTTCGCCGCCTCCCGTATCGTGCTAGTGCCAGACCGTGGCCTGCAACTTGTCCGTCCTGCTCCCGCATCACCCCATCTTCAACTCGCCGTCGCCGGGAACCGCTCAATCCTTGCCTTTGGCGAGATTGCGCCGCTCTCGGTGCCTTTCCGCGCCGAGCAGCACCTTCTTGCGCAGTCGGATATTCTTGGGCGTGACCTCCACCAGCTCGTCGTCCGCGATGAAGTCCAGCGCGTCTTCGAGGCTCTGCCTGATGTGCGGGCTCAGCCGTTTGGCGATGTCGGCGTTCGATGAGCGCATGTTGGTGAGTTTCTTCTCTTTGCACACGTTGATGATGATGTCCTGGTCCTTGGGATGGGCACCGACGATCATGCCCTCGTATACGGAGGTTCCCGGCTCCACCAGGGTATCCCCCCGGCCCTGGGCATTGAGCAGGCCATAGGTGATGGCCGTACCCGCCTCGGATGCCACCAGCACTCCGCTGGTTGTCATCTTGATCTCGCCGGACATGGGCTGGAATCCGGTAAAGACGCTGCTGGTAACTCCCGTCCCTCGCGTTTCCCTTAGAAACACCGAGCGGAATCCGATCAGCCCGCGGGTGGGAATCGAGTATTCAAGCCTGACGTTGCCCGCGCCGTCGTTGTTCATGTCGATGAGTTCGGCCAGACGTCCCGCAAGGTTCCTTGTCAACGGGCCAATGTACTCCTCGCGGGTATCGATGGTCAGGTGCTCGTAAGGCTCATGGACTGCGTCGTCGATGATCTTGGTAGCGGACTCTGGTTTGGACACCTGGAACTCGTAGCCCTCACGCCTCATTGTCTCCACCAGGATGGTGAGATGCAGCTCGCCACGGCCCGACACCATGAACTCGTCCGGGCTGCTGGTGGTCTCCACCCGCAGGCTGACGTTGGTTCTTAGGTCGCGGAGCAGACGCTCGTGCAGGGACCTGGACGTGGAGTGCGTCCCCTCTTTGCCCATGAAGGGCGAAGAGTTGACTCCAAAGGTGATCTTCACGGTCGGGTCGTCTATCTCTATTGTGGGCAGGGCTTCCGGGTGCTCGCTGTCCGCGACAGTGTCGCCTATGGACAGGCCGTCTACGCCGGACACGGCCACTATGTCACCAGCCTGGGCCTCCGTAACCTCCAGCCGTTCCAGCCCGCGAAAGACGAATACCTTCTCCAACTCCTGGTGTTTGGGCTTGGAGCCGTTGCGGAGCAGGGCAACGAGGCTCCGGCTCCTGGCCTGCCCTCGGAACACCCGGCCGATGGCGATCTGGCCAAGGTAGTTGTCGTAATCCAGGGCTGCCACCAGCATCTGGAAGGGTCCGTCCGGGTCGCCGGCGGAAGCTGGAACGCTTGCTATCATCGCCTCGAACAACGGCTGCATACCCTGCCTTGGATCGTCGAGGTCGGCGACGGCGTATCCGTCGCGTGCCGAGGCGTACAGGATGGGGAAGTCGAGCTGCTCCGACTTCGTGGCCAGCTCCAGGAACAGGTCCTGAACAAGCTCGACGACTTCGGAAACCCTGGCCTGCGGACGGTCGATCTTGTTGATGACCACCATCGGGGCGACATCGTGGTTCAGCGCCTGTTGAAGCACGAAACGGGTCTGGGGCATGGGGCCGTCGACGGCGTCGACCAGTAGAAGACAGCCATCGGCCATGTTCATGATCCGCTCCACCTCGCCGCTGAAATCGGCGTGGCCTGGAGTGTCGATAATATTGATCTTGGTGCCCTTATAGCTCACGGCGGTGTTCTTGGCGAGGATCGTGATGCCACGCTCTCTTTCGAGGGGGTTGGAGTCCATGATAAGCCTTCCAACCTCTTGATGCGCGCTGAACACCTGCCCCTGCTTAAGCAGAGCATCCACCAGCGTGGTCTTGCCGTGATCGACATGGGCGATTATGGCGATGTTTCTTATTCCGTTGTTTGACTGAGCGTCGACCAAACTCGTCTCTTTCTTGTCTATGATTGTGGTCCTTTTCCTGAGAGCCGGGACACGCCATCGTTAGTGCAGCTGAAAACCCTTTCGACAACCCACTCGAACCCCTTGGCCACTTGAGAGGCGCCCTCAAGATACCGGCCGACCGAATCTCTAGTAGTGCTCGTCGCACCAGTCCCTTACGGCGCTGCGGATCTCCAGGATGTTCTCCAGCCTAGTGGCCAGCGGGACCGCGCACTCGGGCGCTATCATGTCGACGCCGGCGTCCATGCACCGGTACACCTCCTGCCGCACTTCCTCCGGGCCCTGCGCGAACAGCGTCTTCGGGTTGTTGATGTTGCCGACCAGCCGAATGCGCCCGTCGACGATGTTCAGCGCCTCTTCCGGATCGTTCTTGGAGTCGAAGTGGAAGGCCGCCATGCCGGACCGGGCGATGTAGTCCATCCGGTCGAGGGTCTTGCCGCATATGTGCAGGATCAGCGGCACATCGAGCCGTTCGACCATCTCCTGGTGTATCTCCAGGAGGAAAGTGCGGTAGTACTCGCCGTTTACGAGATCGCCCGTGGCATGGTCGGGAAACGTCAGCGCGTCGGCACCGGCGGCTATCTGGGCCTGGCCGTGGAGGGCTGATATCTCCTTCAGCAGATGGAGGCAGCGCAGCGTCATGCCCGGGTCGTCGATGCTCATCAGCAGGAACTGCTCGACCCCGAAGACGTGGTAGCCCAGCGTCCACGGCCCCATCGTCTTGCCGACTATCGCCGCCTCGTCTCCAAGTTCTCTCTTGAGTATCTCCGTGGACTCGATGATGCACCGAGTGTCGGGATGATCGAGGAATCCCGGCGGTATGTGGATGTCGTCCGGGCCTTTCCAGATGGGGCTGGCCATCCGCACGGATGGCCAGTTATCTTTCTGCTCCCACTGCACGTCGCAGCCGAGCGCGGAGGACTCCTGGACGATGGTCGCGTGGTGATAGGTGGAGTCGAATCCCAGCTCCGTGTACCCCGTGGCGGCCAGTTGGGCGTTGAGCTCGGGGATGCGGCAGGCGTCGGGGAACGGCGCGTCCACCATGTCCATAAGCTCCACCGTGAACACACTTGTGGGGTTGCAAAGCGGCGGCCGGTCCACGGGCTTGCCCGCCAGGGCGTTCAGCACCCGCTCCCGCGACGTCATTGTCTCTACGAATGGGATACGCCCACCTCCTAGTGCCCTGGAGTGTTCATAGTGACCCTGTTGGCGGGTCGGCTAAGCCCAGATACGCTGCCACGTTCGTGGCGAGCCTGTCGAACCACTTTCGCCAACCAGAGCCAGCCCCCGGCCCCTTACGGCCCCTGCGAGAACCCCAGGGTGCTGGTGGTCATCTGGCCTCGAACAGCGGACGCTTCCAGCATGTCCCCGACCCGGCTGACGTTGCGTGCATAGGGCAGCACCAGCCGGACGATCTCGTCGTGGCGGTATCCGCAAGGGAAGGTGATGCCGCCATCCTCAGTCTTTTCCATGTCGCCATAGCGAACGAAACCCGATGTGATCGCGCGGATGCGGGCCGCCTTGTTCGGCGCCTCCCCCTCCGCGGTAACGTAGTAGATGACCCGGCCGTCCACCTCCCTGGAATCCGTCCCGAGCGCGAGTCCCGACTTCAGGTCCCTCACGGCGGCGCCACCATCCGGCGCCGCAAAGTCAGGGTTCCGTTCCACGGCCTGCATCATCAGGAACCTCGTGGGCCTAGGATGCAGTTGGCCGCATGTCGGCATGACCTGGTCGTGCGTGCCCTCCACCGGCGCGAGGCCGCCAAGGGTCACGAGCCGGTCGCGAATCTGCCGGATCCGATCGTCGACACCGGGCTTCCGGCTGAACGTCCAGACAGTGGCGATGTTGTCCTTCGAGTAGAGCCCCACAGAGATGTCTTGGAAGTGCGGGTCCAGCGGTATCAGCTCCAGGCAGCGTCCATACCGCTCGATGACCTCGACTACGTGAAGCCGCCTGGTCGTTGTTGTATCAGCCATAGCTGGTCTCCTCCACGGCGCAACGGCGGCCGCCGGCGCCGCTTGCTAGCCGCGCAACGCCTGGGACAGCGCCCGTATGTGGCTGGGCGTAGTGCCGCAGCAGCCGCCAAAGATGTTGATCCCGATGTCGGCGAGTACCTTGAATCGCTCGGCCATGAACTCAGGGGTCTCTGGATAGACGATCTGGCCCTTCCGGATCACGGGGATTCCCGCGTTGGAATGTATCAGCAGGTAACCTTCCACGGCTTCGCGCATGTCGCGGGCGATCTCGATCATCGCGTCGATGCCGTTGCCGCAGTTGGCGCCCACGACATCGGCCCCGGCGGCGCTCAGCTCCCTTGCGCCTCGAGCGGGCTCCACGCCCATCATGGTGAAAAATCCCCGTGGCCCCTTGTCGAATGTCAGCGTGGCGATGACGGGAAGGTCCGTGTTCTCCTTGGTCGCCCTGATCGCCAGCGAGGCCTCCTCCACGGCCCACATCGTCTCGACGATGATGGCGTCGGCGCCTCCCTCCTCGAGGGCGGTGACCTGCTCGACGAAGGCGTCGAGCATCTCGGCTTCCGTGACCTCACCCAGGGGCTCCAGGAACTCCCCCGTGGGTCCTACCGACCCGGCCACCAGGCCACCGGCCGATGCCGCGCCGCGGGCGTTTTGAGCCGCGAGCATGTTTAGCTCTCTGACCCGGTCCGCATATCCGTATTTCTTCAGCATAAACATGTTGCCGCCGAAGGAGGTGGTGAGGACCATGTCGGACCCCGCGCCGAAGTACTCCTTCGACATCTGCCTGATAAGCTCGGGCCGGCTGGCGTTCAACTCCTCGGGGGAGCCTCCCGGCTCCAGGCCCCGCGATTGTAAATAGGTGCCGGTCGCCCCGTCGGAGATCAGCAGCTCGCCCCGCTCCAACCGTTCCAACAACGTGCCCGTTCTCACCTTAGTTTGTACCATCATCGCTCCAGTGATCGACTGCGCCGGGCCTAGGGTCCCTGTCGCCGGACTGGTGCAGGGCCCGCACCCTGGCAACGAAATTCTGAGGGAAGCCGCGGTCGATACGCTCCGCGGCCGCCTCCGCCGCTTCCTGGGCCGTCCCGGCCGCCTCCGAATACTCGCCCCACTCCCACGCCATCAGATAGTCGTCGGTCCCGCCGCTCCCATCGAACATCGAGATGGAATCTATGCCCTTCTGAAACCTGTCGTTCAGGGGCCTCGATACCGAGCTCGACTCGTCCTCAGCCTGAACCTGTGCGGGCACCTCTTTCCAGTACATGACCCGCACCTTCGCCATGACTCATCCTCGCCGTCCCGAAAATTCGGCCGGGGCCACGAGACCCCACCGCGTGGGAAAGTTACATTATATCCAGGATTGCGGAAAAGGTCGAATCCGGCGCGGTGGAAGCTGATCTCGCCTCAGAACCCGGCGGTTCCAGGGGGGGCTTATTCCTGTGATAGGGGCCTGGGTATCCTCCCGCTACAATTCCCTTCTCTTCGCTCCAGGCGAGGGAGAACCAACCTCGCACAGCAGAATTATCGAAGCCCTCCGCGTGGCAGCCACCTGCTATGATAGACGGCGTCGAATGAATGGGAATACTACAATGAGAACAGCACGCGCGCTACCCGACGAGATGGGCCACTTCGACCAGTTCGGTGGCCGCTTCGTTCCCGAGACGCTGATGCAGGCGCTGAACGACCTGGAGAGGGCATACGCCGCCGCCAGGGAGGACCAGGCGTTTCAGGCCGAGCTGTGGCTGCTATTGAGCCGGTATGCCGGCCGGCCGACCCCCCTCTACCATGCGAAGAACCTTAGCGACGAGCTGGGGGGCGCCCGGATTTATCTTAAGCGCGAGGACCTAGCTCACACCGGCGCCCATAAGATCAACAACGCCCTGGGACAGGGTCTGCTGGCCAGGCGAATGGGCAAGGACCGTGTCATAGCCGAGACCGGCGCGGGGCAGCACGGCGTCGCCACCGCCACCGTGTGCGCCATGATGCGCCAGGAGTGCGTGGTATACATGGGCGAGGAGGACATGCGGCGGCAGGCACTGAACGTCTATCGTATGAAGCTGCTGGGTGCCGAGGTCCGGCCCGTGGGGTCGGGCAGCAGGACGCTGAAGGACGCGATCAACGAGGCCATCCGCGATTGGGTAACCAACGTGGAGACGACCCACTACCTCATCGGGAGCGTAGTGGGTCCCCACCCATACCCGATGATGGTACGGGACTTCCAGTCAGTCATCGGCCGCGAGGCGCGCGAGCAGCACGAAGAGGCCGCGGGCCGGCTGCCCGATTTCGCCGTTGCGTGCGTGGGCGGCGGCAGCAATGCCATCGGCCTGTTCTTCGACTTCATCGGAGACGAGGCGGTCGAGCTGGTCGGCGTCGAGGCCGCCGGTGAAGGGGTGGACAGCGACCGGTCCGCGGCTACCCTGAGCTCCGGCACGGTAGGCGTCCTGCACGGAAGCATGTCATACCTGCTACAGGACGAGGACGGCCAGATACAGGAGGCCCACAGCATATCCGCGGGCCTGGACTACCCCGGCGTCGGCCCCGAGCACAGCTATCTGAAGGACACCCGCCGCGCGTCCTACGTCAGCGTCACCGACGACCAAGCGCTGGAAGGCTTCAAGCTGCTGTGCCGGACAGAGGGAATCATCCCGGCGCTGGAGACCGCCCACGCCATATATCACGTGTCCCAACTCGCCCCGACGCTGTCCAAGGACCAGACGATCCTGGTCTGCCTGAGCGGTCGCGGCGACAAGGACATGGACACGGTGGTGACCGCCATGGGTATTACGTGACGAAGGCGGCCCGTCTACTCCTTCAGAGCGATGTACACGTACACGTCGGCCGAGTCGTCCGCGCCCTTGACCTCGCCCGCCACCCTGAGCCAGCTTCCGAATTTCTCGACCTTGACGTAGTACAGACCGGCTTGGGTCGCGACCGGCATTACGGCGCCCTCGTCCACCCAGTCGATGCCGTCGGGCGAAATCTGGATCCTGGCGGCGATGTGGCCTCCGCCCGTCAGGCGCAGGACCTTGAGGTAGATGATGGCCTCGTGGGCCCAGCCGGCCTCATAGGGTTCGGTGGCGAAAACGCCCCTCAGACCCTGTGCCCGCTCGACGACCGCCGTGTATGACTGGCTTACCATGTACTCACGTCAAGCTCCGTCTTCCCCACCGCATGCTAGCGCTTCGTCGAGAGCAACACCGAGTCGATCATGAAAAAGCACCGGGCGTCGGTGTCCGTCTCCACGAAGAATCCCAGGTTCAGGAGGCCCCTGAGCGTCGACGTAGGCGGTCTCATGGCGGGGACCGAGCCACGCATGTCCAGGGTCTGGTCGTTGCACTGCATCTCGACGTGCTCTCGCTTTTCCAGGTCCACGACCCACCGCAGATAGTGCCAGTTGATCTTGGTGACCGTTTCGTTGTAGCACAGCGGCATCTTACCGCCGGGTATGTCCTTGAACTCCCTCTCGCCGAATCCTCCTTCCCCGGGGAGCATTTTCGACGTGGCGGAATACTGCCATTTCTGATGGAGCACGCCGTCGACGGCGTTCAGGTATCGTATGAGCAGGAAATAGCGGTGGTTCTCGTCCTGGAGGTCGAAGCTCATCCCGAAGTACCGCGTATTTTCCTCACCAAGCGTCAGGCTCGTCGGCTCCGGCTTGAACGTAAAGAAGCACTCGGCCTGATAGACGCCGCGACGCAGCCAGGTCAGCCGTTTCAGCGCCTTAGCGAAATGGCCGCGCCGGTGCCGCGTCGCCACTTTCAAAGAGTAGCTGCCCTGAAGCGCGCCGTGAGTACCGGTGTCGGGCATGGTCAGGTTGGACAGCATCGGAGGCCGGTAGTCCCGGTTCCATGGCGGTAGCTGGAAGGGTGACCCGCTCGGATCGGGGTAATCGCTGGCGCTGATGAGCTCCGTCCAGCCCGACAGGCCCCGGTCGAAGTCGTCGTAGAATACGATTCGCCCCATGGGATCGAACCGGCTCAGATGCGGGTCGGCACTGAGCATTCCGGTCCGGACAGAGGCGCTGGCATCGTCCATCTGGGAGGTCCCCCTTGCACGGATCGTAATGCCCGGATGTCGGGCGGGGTAAGAATACCAGACGACGGGCCGGTGTCAAGTTGGACGGCAAGGCCCGGAATTAGCGTTTGTGTCCCGATGGACGTGGGGCGTGCGCCTGTCGAGGACAACCTCCAGTGACGGCACGCCGTCTAGCGTTATCCTAACTGCAAGGCTAGCCCACTTTCTGCCACCCCAGAATTATGAAAGGCCCTCGAATGAACAGCGAGGGCCTTTCGCGTGCCGTCTATTGGGTCTGCGCCGGCTATCCCGGAAGCAGCCCTTCGCCGACGAATCGCTCGGCGGCCTCCGCTATCGAGATGTCCGGTTCCGGAAGGACCAGGTCCGACTCCACCAGCTCATCCACCGGTACGGGCGTGCCCTTCTCGCGCACGAGGTCCAGCATCTTCTTGAGCATGGGCCCGAACTGATCGCCGTCCTCCCGCTCGACGATCTCGACGATCTGGTTGTCTATCTCGTTTAGCTCGTCGATGTGCGCGTCTGAGAGATTGTACTGTCCCTCGGTGAGAATGCGTACGATCATGATTGCCCCTCCGGCAGGGACTTCTTCTCGCCGGACGGGAGCTGGCCCTTGAGGGCGGCAAGCTCCGCATCCACGGATGAAGATGCGCTGAGCTGCTGAAGCTGCCTGTCCAGCGGGTCCATGCCTGTGGGATCGTCCAGGACGCCCGTGGCGACCAGCTCGTCGATGGCGCCCGCCTTCGCCCGCATGGTCTCGGTCTTGTTCTCGGCCCGCTCGATGGCCAGCGATATGTCGCCCATTTCCTCGGACAAGCCGGACAGGGCCGAGCCGATGCGCACCTGCGCCTGGGCCGCGCTGTGCTGCGCCTTGATGACCTCCTTTTGGGTCTTGAAGGCCGATACCTTGGCCTGCAGGCGCTGCTCGGCGTGAGTCAGCTTCTGTTGCTCTATCTCCAGGTTGGCGATCTGCTCGTCCAGTCCTTCGAGCTCCACGATGCTGCTCTGTTTCCTTTCGAGCGCCATTCTCGCTAGGTCCTCGCGGCCGACCGAAAGCGCCTGCCTCGCCTGGGTGTCCAGCTTCGCCAGGTTTTGCTGGGTCTTGGCCGCCTGGTTCTGAAGACGCCGCTTGTTTGTGACCATCTCCACCACGCCACGTTTGACGTTGCGCAGCATCTCGAGCTGCTTTTCATAGGAGTAGTCCAGTGTCTCCGCGGGATTTTCCGCGTTATCCATTATCCGATTGATCTTCGATTTCACGATTGTCGACATTCTCGACAGCATTCCCATGGTGTTACCTCCTCACTTTACAAAGCTCCGGCTGATCCATCTAGCGTCAGAATTCGCTTTGGCCGCTTCCATCTCCCGAGAACATCTTGACCAGCCCAACGACCACTACTATGACCCCGCCCGCGATTATGACGAAGCCGATTATGTCCAAAAGCCACTCAAGGATGGGGGACTGAATGAGCCACCCAAGCACGATAATCAGGATGCCTGCCAGGACAAGACCTCCACCGCCAACCTTGTTCATTAGAATCACCTCGTGAGCGAGTATCCCATGCCTGTCCGGCACAGGGGATAGTTCTCATGTTACTCTCTCGTGTTATTCGCGATAGCCCAAGACGTAATTGTAGACCATGTGGATATCCAAGACCAGAGCGCCGGATAGATCCGACGCGATCCGTCACATCACCGCCTCGCTTACTGGGCGGCCTCGATCAACTCGGCTATTCTTTGTGGCAGCCTGGGCTCAATCTGACGCCAGAGCGGAATGTTATGTTCGAGCGCCTTTGACAGCGTAAGCGGCAAGCTGCCCACAAGCCGGTCTCGGTCGAATCCCGCACCGATTCAGTAGGCGAGCGAATACGTCAGCTTGCTCTTAGGACGGTTCGCCAGTTGGTCTCCCAGCATATGGCTCATGTGTCTCAGGGCGGCCGCCAGCAGCACCGGGTGCCGCCAGACGGTCAGACTAAGCGCCAGGCCCGCGAACGCATACTCCCATGCGTGGAAGGCGAGGTAGAGGCGCCGCCGGTCTTTTCGCACGAACCACAGGTAGTAGTCGAGCAGGTGATCGACGTCGTTGAGGGCCCCGGCGACGAACACCGCCGGCAGTGCCAGTGGCTCGCCGCTGGCCGCCCACACGGCTGCGCCAATCCCCACGGAGACCGCGGGGTGGCCTATTGGGCCCAGATCGTAACCTCCTTCGGGACTGGGACCGACGTATGTACTATTGTATCAGGCCGATGCGCCCGCCTCGGCGCCGGCACTTTACGTGCAGCCCGCAAACGCTTACCATGCCCACATTGCTTCGCATGATATTCACGCTGGCTCGGAAGGGCGCCATATCCAGGTTGCTGGTTGGACTGCTAGTGTTGTTACTGGTTCTGGCCGCATGTGCCGAAGAGGACGCTCCTGCGCCGACCGTCGCTCCATCTCCGACAAGTACGCCTGAATCGCCGCCTACACCACTGCCGCCCCCTACGCCGGTCGACACACTTACCGCCACGCCGTCACCGACCGCGACGGTCACCTCAGAGCCGACGCCAACGTTCGTCCCTACGCCCGCGATTCTACCCACGGCCGGCGTCGTGTTCGGCACGCCGACTCCCCTGCCCGGCGACCCGATTACCCTGATCCTCGAGGCGGTGCAGCTACGGGTCAGCGTGCTTCGCGAGCTCACAATGCAGCGACCGGTCGAAAGGCAGTTTATCAGCCGGGACGAGCTGGGCGTGCTCCTGATCGAACTATTCGAGGAGGACCGGGAAGAGATACTCGAGGACCAGAAGCTCTATGCCACCCTCGGAATACTGGAGAAAGGCATTGATCTCTTTGATCTCCTGCTTGGACTCTATAGCGAAGGGGTCCTGGGGTACTACAGTTCTGAGGAAGACAAGTTCTACGTGGTGCGCACCTCCGAGGAGCTGGCCCCGAACGAGGAACGTACCTACGTTCACGAATACATCCACGCGCTCCAGCAGCAGCACTTCGCCTTTGAGTCGCTGTTCGACGAGATCGAGGATAACTCCGATGCGTCCGCGGCGCTGCGGGCCCTCTTGGAGGGGGACGCGAGTCTGTCCGAGACCGCATACGTTTTTGAGTACATGACCGCGGGGGACCGGGCCGTTTCCGAAGGTCAGGCCAGCGATGCCCTTATCCAGTCCTTTCGCGCTGCCCCACGTGTCATCCAGCGACAGTACCTGTTCCCCTACATCGAGGGGGTCAATTTCGCCATCACTCTCTACCAACAGCAGGGCTGGGAGGCCATGAATCGGGCGTTCGGCGCCCTTCCCCGGTCCACCGAGCAGATACTGCACCCCGAGAGATACGCCGCCGGAGACGAGCCCATCGAAGTGGAGCTTCCAGACCTCGTCGAGGCCGTGGGCGAAGGCTGGTCCCTGGTCAGGAGCGACACCTTCGGCGAGTTCATGATGCAGGCCTACATCGAAACTGCGTTCGCCCCCGAAGGGGCGTTTGCTGCCGCCGAGGGTTGGGGGGGCGACGCGTTCTCCCTGCTGGAGGGATCCCAGGGCGAGACGCTACTGGTCCTCTCCAGCGTGTGGGACACCGAGGCGGACGCCGCCGAGTTCCACGAGGTCTTCATGCAGTTCACGGAGAACCTAACGGGTGGCGTGTGGCAGGACGAGAACGAAGGCCTCCGGATCAGTCGAATGGTCCTCGCCGACCGGGTCATTCAAATTCGTATCCAGGAGTCGGACACGCTGGTGGTATTCGCGCCTGGTCCCTCAATCCTGGACGCCGTGATGGCGGTCCTCCCCAGCCAAAACGACCCCCCGTAGCCCGACGATTGCCGACAAGGCCGTCGCCTTTCCCCTCGACGTGCGAATCGCGCCAGGGCCGGGCGGTTAGCGTTCGTCGCCCTCCGAGGAGCCGGCCGCCAGAGTCGGCATTTCTTGACACTGTATCTCCGCCGTTGCTACACTGAGGCTGTACCGTCAAACCCCGTTGCGCGCTTTTGTCAAGCCGTTCGTTGGGTTGAGGCGGTCTGGCTTTCCAGACCAATCTGAATGGTGGGTCTGTTGGTTCTAAGGGCCCTCGCCGCCATCTGGCGTGACTAGCTAGCAGACTATGCAGAAATCTCAATTTACGTTCACGTTTCGCGACGCTCTCTCATTGCCCGAGCTGGACAGAGGGGAGTTGATCGAAGGAGACTTCTGGCGGTCAAAGATCAAAGAGGGGAAACGGTATTGCGACTAGACGGCCGCGGGCCCGCGAGGTTGAGGCGGACCCCCGCGCTCCATGACCGATAGCGCGGGCAAACTGCTGATCGCCACCCGGAACGCCGGCAAGTTCGAGGAGCTTGTGGCGCTGCTGTCGGGCTGTCCGTTCGACCTGGTCTCCCTGGCGGACGCGGGGATAGATACGGAAGTCGCCGAGACCGGCTCGACCTACGAAGAAAACGCCGCCATCAAAGCGACGGCATATACCCGCGAGAGCGGCATGCTGACGCTCGCCGACGACTCCGGGCTGGAGGTCGAGGCCCTGGGCGGCGAGCCGGGAATCCTGTCCTCCAGGTATGCCGGCGAGGGGGCCACCGACGCCCAGCGAATCGCGCTCCTGCTCCGTAACCTGGGAAATGTGCCCGAGCGGGACCGGGTTGCGCGGTTCGTATGTGTCATCGCCCTGGCCCGTCCCGGCCGGCCGGTCGAGCTATACTCGGGAGGGTGCCGCGGCCGGATCGTCGCCGCCTCCCGCGGCAGAGACGGTTTCGGGTACGACCCGGTGTTTCTGCTGCCCGAGACCGGCAAGACGATGGCCGAGCTCTCGCCCGAGGAGAAGAACCTGATCAGCCACCGCAGCGACGCCGCCCGAAAGGCGTTGTCTGCGCTCAGGGACATGGCGCCATAGCTCGCCCATCCCCACGCGGACTGGAGGCTTCGGTGAGCGTGAAACCTCTTCAAGAGAGGGGGTGGACGCAGGTAAACGTATGAACACGGACCGACTCAACAGACGATTCAGGGACCTGCGAATCTCGGTCACCGACCGGTGCAACTTCCGGTGCACCTACTGCATGCCCGCCGAGATATACGGGGAGCGGTACGAGTTCCTGCCGAAGAAGGATCTGCTCACATTCGAGGAGATCGCCCGCCTGACGAGGGTTCTGGTTGGGCTGGGTGCGACGAAGGTGCGTCTCACCGGCGGCGAGCCGCTGGTCAGAAACCAGATCGAGCAGCTGGTAGCCTTGCTTGCCCGGATAGAGGGCGTGCGCGACCTCACGATGACCACCAACGCCTACCTGCTCCCCCAGAAAGCCCAGGCGCTCAAGGACGCGGGCCTCCAGCGTATAAGCATCAGCCTCGACAGCCTCGATGACGAGGTATTCCAGCGCATGAATGGCCGCGGATTTGGCACCGGCAGGGTCCTCCAGGGAATCGATGCCGCCGACCGGGCCGGGCTCAGCCCGATAAAGATCAACTCGGTCGTCCAGAGGGGAGTCAACGGCCACACGATGGTGGACCTGGCCAGGTATTTCAAGGACCGGGGCCACACGGTGCGCTTCATCGAATACATGGACGTTGGCAACCGCAACGGCTGGCGACTGGACCACGTCG
>CAZJDV010000069.1:0-10352 GCA_964544865.1 uncultured Dehalococcoidia bacterium
GCGACCGCCAATACCTGATCTGGGTAATGCCAGCGCAGGGACATGCCAAAGTCCTGAGATATCAGACAGCCGCTGGCAATGGGTCGGCGGCTTTTTCGTTTGTTGAAATGCGGCATGCATGCAGAAATCATGGACGGGGGACGAACACATTGGACAAGCCACTGGTCATCGCGGGCAAGGAGTTTGGAACCAGGCTGATGGCGGGCACGGGGCGCCACCGCAACATGGAGGAGATGGTGGCCTCCATCGAGGCGTCGGGCGCCGAGATAGTCACTGTGGCGATACGCCGTCTGAACCTGAACAACCTCGCCGAGAAGAGCATCCTGGACTACTTCGACTGGGACAAATACACCATCCTGCCCAACACGGCCGGCTGCAAGACCGCCGAGGAGGCCGTCTTTACGGCGCACCTGGCCAGGGAGGTCACCGGCTCGGACTGGATAAAGCTGGAGGTCATACCCGATACGAGATTGCTACCCGACCCGGTGGGCACCTTCGAGGCCGCACGTACGCTGGTCGGCGAGGGATACGTTGTCCTGCCCTACATCCACGCCGACCCGGTGCTCGCCGACAGGCTCGAGGACATTGGGTGCGCCACGGTCATGCCGCTGGGCTCCGCCATCGGCACCGGCCAGGGCATACTGACCATCGACGAGATCAGGCTGATAATAGAGAAAGCAGAGGTGCCCGTTGTGGTGGACGCCGGCTTGGGCGTGCCCTCGGAGGCGGCCCAGATGCTGGAGGAGGGCGCGGACGCGGTGCTGGTCAACACCGCCATCGCACAGGCGACTGACCCGGAGCTGATGGGCGAGGCCTTCAAGCTGGGCGTCCAGGCGGGCCGCAAGGCCTATTTGGCGGGCCGCATCGACCGTCGGACTGAGGCACGGCCCAGCAGTCCGACGGCGGGCGTCGCCACCCCCGCCGCCGCCGGGACCTAGCTCGTCGTGACGATTCTTGACCTGCCCGTCCTGTGCATGGTGACCGACCGGCGCCGTTGCCGCGGCAGAGGGCTGGAGGAGGTGGTTGCCGCCGCCGTCGAGGGGGGTGCGGGCATGGTGCAGCTTCGCGAAAAGAACCTGCCGCCGATCGAGCTCTACGCGCTGGCGAGACGGCTGAGAGAGATAACGAAGGGCAGGGCTCTGCTGTTCGTCAATGACCGCATGGACATCGCCCTGGCGGCCGGAGCCGACGGCGTGCAGCTACCCGAGGACGGCCTGCCGGTCGCCGCCGTTCGGCGCGCCGGGGGCGCGGGCCTGCTCGTCGGCAGGTCGGTACACGGCGTCGGCGGCGCGGTGCGCGCGGAGTCAGAGGGCGCCGGCCTGCTTGTGGCCGGCGCCGTATTCGAGACGAGCTCGCATCCGGCGGCGGTGCCGCAAGGCGTCGGGACGCTACGACAGATGGCCGAGCAGGTCAGCATTCCTTTCCTGGCCATCGGTGGGGTGACATCCGCCAACGTCGAGGCCGTGGTCCACAGCGGAGCCTCCGGGGTCGCGGTCATCACCGCCATCACCGAGAGCGCCGATCCGACGGAGGCCACCCGGGAGTTGGCTCGCGAGCTGCTGCGGGCCTGGTCCGCAGCGCCGCCGGGCAAGCGGCGATGATCGCGGTCCGTATAAATGGAGAGGAGCGCCGTCTGGACGAGGAAACGACCCTCCAGGACTACGTTGACTCGCTGGGGGGCGGCCTGGACCACATCGCGGTGGCGCACAACGGCGTCGTCCTGCGCCGCAAGGAACTCCCCGGCGTGACCCTCTCGGAGGGCGACCGGGTCGAGATCGTCCGCGCGGTCGGCGGAGGGTAGGGTCCGTACTATACGCCCTGCGGCCCTTTCTTCGTCCCTCTTGCCGGTCGTGACCGCCGCGAGCCGCTGGGCGTTTTTGCGCTTCGCGGCAGCCGTCTTGAGGCCTCATAGCGCTCGATGAAACCGGCGACGCTCGTGCGGGCGATGACCTCGCCAATCAGCTCTAGCGGCAGATCGTCGAGCCTCTTGAAATGGACACACGACTTACCCATGTCGAGCTTCTTGCCGCTGGCCCTGAACCGCTCTGTGAACCACGCCTCGGTCTCCCGATCGCCGTAGACGTTCATCAGGTACAGGGACATGTAGTTCTCTTGTGAGGCGAGAGCGGCATACATCAAGGGCCGCTTGTTGTAGGTGTCCGAATACGTCTTCAACGGGACCACGTAGCCGATCATCCCGAACTCCATTGCCTCCCCTTAGCCCTGTGGCAGGTGATCGAGGATGATCTGCCTCAGGGCGGCGACGGCTTCCCGCCGGGGCGGCGCCAGCTCGTCAAGGTATTCTTCCACCGTTACAGCCGTGCTCTTGACCACGTTGATCGCCTCCTGTTCACTTGGCAGGTACGCCGATTTTCCCGGCGGCAACTAGTAAGATGGAAAGCGAGGGACACCCTCACGCACGACGCGGCGCCCTCACGGCACCATGAGGCCGGCTACCCTGAGCTCCATGGGGCCCTCGAATTCGAGCTCGGGACCCGGGACCAGCCTCGAGTCGGCGATGGCCCTGATGAAGCCGATGTTCCTTCTCACCGAGGTAAGCCGCGCCTCGACATACGCCTGGACCGATTCGTGTGGCAGGGCCACCAGGTAGTGGAACAGCCGGAGTGATGCCGACGCGTCCAGCCTTCCCGTGTCGACGATCTGCTGCGCCAGGTCCGCTAGATCGGGATCGTCCAGCACGGCCAGCCACTGCAGCAGATAACCCAGGGAGTGCTCCTCCCGGTTGGCGTTCACGAGGAGATCACTGACGCGATTGCCGATGATCGAGCGAAATCCCGGGTAGTCGGGGTAGCCCAGCAGTGACAAACCCGTGAACTCCTCGATCTTCAGCCAGAAGATTCGCTGGAACTGCTGGGCTTGGCCCTCGCGAATCGCCTGGAGGAAATAGGAAGGCGGCGCCTCGGACTGGTCCGGCTCGATCAGGTCTTGCAGCATGTGGCCGATCTCGTGCACAAGCGAGTTGAGGACCTCGGCGACGCTGTGGTCCGCGTCGACAACTATGGCGACCCGGCCTTCTTCTCGCGTCTTGAGACCTGAGGACCGCCGCCGGATGACCTCCTTTCGAGCGACGAGGGCGTCGTACTGGGACGCCTCGCTCTCGGCGAACTTCTTGGCGAAGCTCGAATCGATCCACTCCAGATATCCATCCCTGGGCAGGATAAAGATGTCGACCCGCTCGTCCAGGAGACTCCTGCCGGTGGCCAGGTAGTAGCCCGCGCCGGCGAAACGCAGCATTTGCTCGACACGGTGCTCAAATTCCGGACCAGCGACAGGTGCATTGGCGTCGAGCACCTCCTGTAGGTCCGACAGCATCTCCCTCAGGTCCTCCTCGGTGTACGTAATCGGCAACGGGTCCTCGACCTCACTCTCGGCCAAGACGACCGTTTTCTCGTACACGTTGTCTTCCTCGCTGCTTTCCTCCACGGCATTCTCGGGGTCGATGACGATCCTCAACGTGTGTGCACCCGGGACCAGGTCCACATTGTCAGAAAGCGCGTCCCAGTCCTCGACCGTAACGAAGTGCTTGGCGGTCGCGCCCTGCGGGAACTCGAATCTGTGGACTGTCTCGCCATCGATGTAGAGGTCTACGGCGAACTGCACGCCGGTCGACACAATGCTCTGGTTGCCGACGACGATATCTATGAAGTGCGCCTGCCCCGCGGTCAGAACGCTATCCAGGAGTGTGCCCATCTCGCGGGAGACGACGATGGGCCCGTCTCCGCCGAACGGCCAGCCAGGGACGAGGTTCGGCAGCGTCAAAGGCGCCAGGCGCGCGGGCGCCGTGGCAGGCGTCGGGGACGGCTGAGGAGGCACGGGGCCCGTCCCCCATTCGAACTGTTTCTCGTACGTGTTATTGTCTTCGTTCGATTCCAACACCAGGTCGTTGGGGTCCACCACCATCCTGAGATCGTGCACACCCGGCGACAGGCGGACCACCTGCATCAAACGCGTGAAGCGGGAGCGTGCGATGGGGGCTTCGATGAGGAGTCCGTCGGTCAGCCGCATCTCGACAAGTATGTCGTCGACGTAGAGGTAGACCCAGACGTCTTCCGGCGTGCTAGCCAGACCCCGGTTCCGCGCGGCGGCAAGCAAGTACGTCGGCGCGTCCACGGACAGCGGCCCGTCGACAACGTCTCGAGCGTATGAGGTCGCGACTATCGGCGCGTCCCATCCCGAGGGCGTGTGCGGCACAAGATCGGGGAGACGCGCGGGCACCGGCATGGAAACATCCTCCATCGGCGCCAGCCAGGTAAATATAGCCTCGAACGCGTTGTCCGTCTCGTCCGCCTCATCAATAAGATTGGTGGAGTCCGCCACGAGTTTCAGAGCGTGAGGGCCCGACTCGACCCTGGCCACCGTCAGGAGGCCGGCCCAGTCTGCGATCACGTTTATTACGTTGGGTCCCATACCGGTGTTCGCCCACCTGCCGATCACGACGCCGTCCAGGTACAGGTCGACGTAGAATAAGCCGGTGATCGAACCGTCGCCAACATTTTCGATCGCCCAGGAAATGTAGGTGGGAGATTCTACCGAGAGGGCCGAGTTGGTCCGAAGTCGCTCGAGGGCCGCGACTATCAGGGGACCGTCCCATCCGCTGGGGGCGGAGGGAGTAAGGTTGCCCCGCGCCTGTCCGATGGGAGTGGCCGCCGTCGTCGGTGTCGAGGCCGGGGTTGGACTCGGGGAAGCGGGCGTCGGCGAAGGGGTCGGCGTGGGAGTGGGCGAGCTTGTCGGTGTGCCCGTCGGCGTGGGCGTGGGCGAGCTTGACGAGGTGGCCGTCGGTGTCGGTGAGGGCGTCGGCGACTTCGTCGGCGTGGCCGTGGGAGCGGTGGTTGGCGTCGCGGTCGGCGTCGGACTGCTGCTGGATGCGGGGGTGGCGATCGCAAGGGCCAGCTCTGTCGGCGCAGGGGCGGGAAGGTCGCGGCCCCGGCCGCAAGCCACCAGTAGCCCAATTGCCATCACGACGATAGCCGCTGGACTCCACCGGGGCGCGTGCCGGCCGATCACCCGGACTTCCGGGCCACGTAGATGATCGTGAAGGGCACCCGGCTGAACCGCTCGTATTGACGCTCCCAGAACGGGCCGGTGTAGGGCATGGCTCGTAGCTCGGCCTCGCTCATTTCAGGCAGCGGATACGGGAACGGCTCGAGGATGTTCTCGATCTGAAATCCACTTGACTTGAGCAAGCCGAACATCTCCTCGACGGTATGGAAAAACGTCATGCCGCTCTGCCCGTCCGGTCCACCGGAGGGCCAGACCTCCACAGGGGGCCGGAGATAGTTGAAAACGCACAGATCGAGGTTCACGTCGTCCCATTCGAACGCGGCGAGGGGGTGGACCGTACATACCACCAGCCGGCCTCCGTCGCGCAGCACCCTGCCGCACTCGGCGAAGCACGCCGCCAGGTCAGGCGCGAACTCCCAGCCGAACGACGAGAGCACGATATCGAATGTGCCATCCACAAAACCCAGGCTCTCCATGTCGCCACGCAGCAAGGCGACGCCCGCGCCCTCGCGTGAGACGAGCCGCCTGGCGTGCCGCAACTGCTTCGAGGAGACGTCGATCGCGGCCACACGCGCTCCCCATTTCGACAGGGCGATCGCGTTTTGGGCCGCCCCGCACGCGAGCTCCAGCACCCGACGGCCACCGACATCTCCAAGGATCCGCAGCTCTTTCTCGCCGGGAGAGATAGGACCGTAATGGACATCGTCCACCGAGATCCGGGTCTCGGCCTGGTACGATCCCGACATTCCGTCCCAACCCTTTTGGTTGGCCTTTTTGATGTGGTCCCAAGTCATTGGATGCCGCGAAATATCCCCGGATGTGGTATCGGCCGGACAAGGGTGTTCACGGGATTAGGAGGGAAGTGCCCCCAACGGAATTCGAATCCGTGTTGCCGGCTTGAAAGGCCGGTGTCCTGGTCCACTAGACGATGGGGGCTCGTTGACCGGTGGGCCCATCCGGTCGGGGGCATCAATGCCTCCCGAGGGGCGATGAGCAAGAGCGAATGGGCGCGAGCACTTACGATTCTCGACGCTACTATTCTAGCTCTATGGCGGCGTCGCTGCAAATGCCCCGTGCGGGCGATATAGACCGGCGGCCCGTTTGACGCATTCGAAGACTTGCCTGGACCGCGTAGGGTTACTCCGGCTCGAGGTCCGGATCACCTGGCCGGCGTACGTCGATATTGAAGAGCAACCACTCCGGATGGACATACTTGTACCGGAACCGGAAAGGCACCGGTGCTCCCTCCACCGGGAACCGGCCGGTTGCCACCAGCAAAGGCCCCGATGAGCTACGAGCGATCCGGGACGCCTCGGTGAAGACGGGGGCCACACCCCGCACCCCGGACAGATCGACGCCCTCGTCAAGATACTCCCTGTATGCCGCTTCCAAGGCCCAGGGGGAGGACTCCGTCTGGTAGGTGTACATCGTGCGGAAGAGATCGTCGAAGTCCTTGCTACTTACCGCCAGCGCAAAGTCCCCCATGGACTGAACGACGAGAGCGGTCATTTCAGCCGGCTCCGGTGCCTGCCTGAACCACGCTCCGGGACCGACGTCGGTCCGGCCAGGGCCGGTGAAGGTCAGAACCCGCCATTCGCCCTCTTCCTGCATCACCTCTAGGATGAACGGCATGGACCCGCCACTCTCTGCACTTACCGTCCCGTAGTACGTGCCGCGGCCGTTGCGCTCCAATGTCCGGTCTTGCCACGACACTAGCTCGTAGCCGGCGATACCCGCCCGGCCGACAACGCCGGCGAATAGCCGCTCGTCCTGCTCGCGGCGAAATGCGGTCGCGGTCTGGGAGTAGGCAGCGCGAACATTGCCTTGAGCCAGCGAGGCCAGGAAGCTGTCCGCCCTCTCGGCGGAGTCAGTCGTGCCCACGTAGACCCAGAGGAAGAGTCCGCCGGTGCAGGCGGCGATGAAACCGACGACGCCGATGGCAATCCCTAAGACGATCTTTCTCATCTACCCTACGACCGATCTGCCCCATTGCTCGTCACGGGGCCTCCTATGGGTACAGTGCAAGCTCGCCGAGGCCTTCCGCCTCTGGCAGGCCGAACATCAAGTTCATGTTCTGCACGGCCTGCCCGGCGGCGCCCTTTACAAGATTGTCGATGCAGCTAATAACGATCAGCCGATTCGAGCGCCGGTCCACCACTGGATAGACAACGCAAACGTTGTTGCCCAGAGTCTGTTTGGTCGAAGGTGGGCTCTGCGCTACCGTCACGAAGGGCTCGCCCTCGTAGAAACTTGTGTAGAGTTCCCGCACCGCCGCCTGGGCCGGCGCGCCCGAGCCCACCTTGTCTTCGCGTAGTCTGGCGTAGCAGCTCGCCAGGATTCCCCTAGTCATCGGCGCCAGATGCGGCAGGAAGGTCACCACCGGGTCGGCGGTCCCGTCCAACCGGCCGAGCTCCTGGGTTATCTCTGGAAGATGCCGGTGGCCATCCACCGCATACGCCCGCAGGCTCTCGTTAACCTCGGAGTAGAGGTACGCGCGAGAGAGCTTCTGCCCCGTTCCCGAGACACCGGACTTCGCGTCCACGATGATGTCGGGCTCGATGATGCCTGCTTTGACGGCCGGGGCGAGCGCCAGGATGACCGCCGTGGGATAACATCCCGGGTTAGCGACGAGCCAGGCGTCGGCCACAGCGTCGCGGTTGAGCTCGGGCAGCCCGTAGGCAGCCTCCTCGACATACTCCGGACACGGGTGATCGACCCGGTACCATTCCCGGTACTCGTCCAGGTCCTTGAGCCGGAAGTCGGCGCTGATATCGACCGCCTTCACGCCGTCCCTCAGCAGCGGGCCGATCTTCTCGGCGCTGGTGGCGTGAGGCAGCGCCGAGATCACGACGTCGAGGCTACCGCTCAGCTCCTCGGTGATGGTGAGATCCAGGGACGCGAGGTGAGGAAATATCTCCCCCAGCTTCCTGCCGGCAGAACTCCTCCCAGTGACGGACGTGATCTCGACCTCCGGGTGCCGGCTAAGGATGCGCATGAGCTCCAGGCCGGAGTAGGCCGTCGCCGCCAGTATCCCTACCTTCACCGCACTCCTCCGTATGTCACAACGTACGTGGGCCTGTTACTGAAATGACTGAAAGGCCGTATCGCCTTGCTAGATTATAACCCGCGGTGCGGCCACCAACAAGAAGCGCTTCTCAGGGTTAGGGCTCTGTCCACTCGGCTTCGATGGAACATTTCATTCTTAGGAGCGGAGCAACGAAGAATCCGGGGAGAGGCGCTCGTTCCCGTCTTGGCGCGTCTCGTGGCCCCGACCGCCCCCAGATTCTTCCCTTCGGTCATAATGACACTGGTCGTCACTCCGTGGACAGAGTCCTAGCTGGACCGCTTTCTCGGCGTCTTCCTCGCCCCCCGTGCGGCCTTCGCCGCGAACCCGGCGCGGGAGGGGCAACCCCACGCCAGCACGCAGTCGTCGCAGAGCGGCCGAAGGGCCTTGCATACACGGCGGCCGTGATTGATCAGGTACAGGTGGAAATCGAACACGTCCTCCGGTCTCACCTTGGACTCGAGGACATCGTGGGCTTTCTCGGCGTTGACCCTCGCGCCGATAAGCTCAAGCCTTTTCGATACCCTGTGTATGTGGGTGTCGACGGGCATCGCGGGCATTCCCAGCGAGAAACACAGGATTATCGCGGCGGTCTTGGGGCCGATGCCGTCGAGCCTTTTGAGCCATGTCTTCGCGCCATCGAGGGGCATCTCACCGAGGAACGACAGGTCAAAATTCCCGATCTCTCGCAGGACCTGGTTCAGGACCGCCTTGATACGAGGCGCCTTGACTCTGGCGAGTCCGCCCATACGAATGGCATCCTCAATGTCCGGCACATCGGCGGTGGCGACCGCTTCCAGAGATCCGAAGACCGCCATGAGGTTGTCAAAGGCCCGCCCGGAGTTGATATCGGAGGTATGCTGCGACAGTATCGTGGACACGAGCTCCGACGCCGGGTCGTGGCGGGGCATCCACTCGAACGGCCCGTACTCCTTGCTCAGCAACCCCATTACGTCGTCGATGGTGACGCGGGGTCTGCGTTTTCTTGCCGGCGGTGTATCCACGAAGTGCTCTTGCCGCATGCAGTGTGCCGGTCCATATCGATTCACCGGCCATGCTCGGGACCGGACGCCTCAATAGGTTAGCATACGAGGGATGGGCCGACGGCGGGAGAACGGCAATCTATTACGACCGAATTCGTGTCTATCGTGCGGCCTGCCGGGAATTGGCCGGCGCTTCGTTTGGGCCGCAGCAAGAGACCGTGGCGAACCATGATGGGAATTCCCAAACAGTTCCCAAACAGAAAGAGGGCAGACGCCATGTTTGATGCGTCTGCCCTCTTTTGTGATTGCTGAAGGTAGGATCGGGGGCCCAGTTCACCGCATGCCGCTTCTAGCTCGGTGAAAGAGGCTCTCGTTTCTAGCCTGCAGGTGGCCTAACTGAACCAGTCGGACTGGCTCCCACAAGGCCTATGGAACAGGCCTACCAGCGGCGATCGCCGCCGTAGCCGCCGCCACCGCCACCGCCACGGTTTTCTCGGGGCTTGGCTTCGTTCACGGTCAACTCCCGGCCGTCGACGTCCTTGCCGCTCATGGCCTGGATGGCCGCCTCGGCCTCGGTGTCGTCCGGCATCTCCACGAAGCCAAAGCCTCGCGAGCGGCCCGTCTCCCGGTCGGTGATAATCCTGGCGGTCGACACTTCACCGTGGCTGGCGAACGCACTTCGCAATTCTTCTTCGGTCATTGAAAACGTAAGGTTGCCTACATAGATATTCATTCGCATTCCTCTTCTAGGATTGGATTCTCCACATCCGTGGCAAGCGTCGCATGCGGGATCAATAGCAGAAGCTACAATCGCAAGAAGCGGAACGACAATGCAATGGCTGTCGGAGTCACCACCCATCATAACATATCCCATGCGCGGCCGTTCTCCACCTTCGTTCCCATAAGATCTTGCGAGGCAAGTCCCCCACGCCACCGGCAAGTAGCCACCTCTCCCATTCATCCACCGACTTGCATGATCTGCGCTGCGACGGTTGACTGCGTTCAGGCGTGATGCTAGCATCACCCTCGTTGAGGATGGCACGCTGCCCGGAAACAGGCAGTTCGGCGCGGGTAGATCCGGCGTAGAGGACAACGACCAACAATGGAGAGTGGTAATTCGGAAATAGACGTCCTGGTCATTGGCGCGGGCGCTTCGGGCGCGGCGTTCGCCTGGAGCCTCAGCGAGGCCGGCATCGAGGTCATGTGTCTGGAGCAGGGCGGCTGGGTGGACCCCGCCGTTTATCCCAGCGCCGATCTCCCCACTCATGTACAACTCGGTCGGC
>CAZJDV010000069.1:10362-13817 GCA_964544865.1 uncultured Dehalococcoidia bacterium
AGCACCATCCACTGGAGCGCCCACTTCCCCCGGTTCCGGCCGTCGGACTTCCGGGGCGGGAGCCTGGACGGCGTCGCCGACGACTTCCCCATGACCTACGAGGAACTGGCGCCTTATTTCGACCTGAACGACCAGGTGACCGGCGTCGCGGGCATGGTCGGAGACCCCGCGTACCCGCCCAAGTCGCCCAGGCAGACGCCACACATACCCCTCGGCGCACTGGGAGAGACCATCGCCCGTGGCTTCGACACCCTCGGCTGGCACTGGTGGCCGTCGGACAGCGCGATAAACACGGCGGAATACGGCGGCCGTCCACGCTGCAACAATTGCGGACCGTGCGACATCGGGTGCTATCGGAGGGCCAAGGCAAGCACGGACGCGACGTACTGGCCCAGGGCCGTCGGCAGCGGAGTGGTCCTGAAGACCGGCGCCAGGGTCAGGGAGATCATCGACGGGCCCGACGGGCTCGCGGACGGCGCGATCTACTACGGCCCGGACGGACGGATCCACAAGCAGAAGGCCAAAGTGGTCGTTCTGGCCTGCAACGGAGTGGGGACGCCGCTCCTCCTGCTCAACTCGACCTCGGCGCAGTTTCCCGACGGCCTGGCCAACAGCAGCGGACTCGTCGGCAAGAACCTGATGTGTCATCCTTACGCCATGGTAACCGGGATATTCGACGAACCCCTGGACGGCTACATGGGCCCGATCGGTTGCGCGATACTCAGCCAGGAGTTCTACGAGACGGACCTGTCCAGGGGCTTCGTGCGGGGATACACAATGCAGATCGCCCGGAGCTCGGGGCCCGTGAGCACGGTTCTTGGCGGGATCGGAGGTCACGGCATGCTTCCATGGGGGCCGGACCACCGCGGGGCGTTCGCCGAGCGCATAGGCCGCACGCTCACCATCGCGGTCATCGGCGAAGACCTCCCGGAGCATCACAACGCCGTGACCTTGGACGCGGAGCTGGCCGACGGCGACGGCATCCCGGCGCCGAAGGTGTCGTATACACTGAGCGAGAACAGCGACAGCATGCTCGAACACGGCATAGCGAGATCGGCGGAGGTGCTGCAGACGGCGGGCGCCCGCGAGGTGGTCGAAAATCCGCTGCTGAGGGCCTCGGGATGGCACCTGATGGGCACGGCCAGGATGGGAACGGACCCCGCCGGATCGGTGGTCGACCCGTCGGGCAGGTGCCACGACGTGAAGAACCTCTACGTCATCGACGGCAGCATCCTAGTGACCGCCGGCGCGGTGAACCCGACCTCCACCATCCAGGCGCTGGCCCTGTACATCGCCGACCGCTTCAAGACCGGCGCGAACTGAGGGTCAATGAGTAGCACTCTGATGTCCTTTGATTTCGTCGATAGCTCAGACAAGGAAATCTACGCTCGGTGGCATGCCCCTCTGCTGGAACGGCCCTTTGGCGACACGATCGATTTACATCATGATCTGTACGAGCTCACGCATATGCACCGGCGAGAGCACAACTGTGGCGAGGACGACGGACCTTGTTCGGCCTGGCCAAGTCCGCCCTATCTTGCCCCGGTCTGGCGGATGATCGCCGATAGAGTAGCGGCCACGCGCTTTCTGGAGGTCGGCACTGGATTGGGTTACACGGCAGCGTTAATGGCGGACGCAGGCGGACCCAGGTCCCGTGTTGATACCATCGAAATCGATCCGGACCATGCAGATCTCGCGGAAGCGGAGCTTGGCAAACGAGGTCTCTCGGGTAAAATACGAATCATTCGAGGCGACGCAAAGGATATCCTACAATCCCTCGATGAGCCGTATGATGTGGTGTTCTCCGATGGTGGAGCGAAAACCGGCATATCGCGTGAGCTTCGCCGGCTCACACAGCGGGCGGGCGCAGGTGCGGGAATCAAGTCGCGGTTGCGTGAGCCGCTCCTCGGCGTGTTAGCCGACCTCCGGGCAGCATTATCGAACAGGGAGGAGCGCGAAGCCGATGCCCTGTCCAGGGCGCGCGCCGCTTATCAGGTGGCTGTTGGCGTGATCCTGTCATTGGAGAGCCGGAAATAAGCAAGACTGGAGGGCGAAATGGCCGACGATAGCAGGGCGTTCCTGTCGGAGGCGCAGGCCGCGCTATTGACCGACGTGCTGGATAGCATCGTCCCGGGTGGCGATGGGCTCCCCGGCGCCGGGGAGTTGGGCGTGGCATCCCACCTCGACGGCGCGGTGGGCGGATCGGCCCGGCTCAGACGCATCTTCTCCGAGGTCCTGGCGGCCATCGAGATCGCTAGCTCGCGGCTGTTTACTCGCGCGTTTTCAGACCTTTCGGAGGACCAGAGGATCGAGGTCCTGAAAAGGGTCGAGTTGGAGGACGCGGACTTCTTTGGCGAGCTGGTTCGGCAAACATATGCCGGGTACTACACCAGGCAGGACGTCGCCGGGCTGCTCGGACTCGAGGCCCGCCCGCCCCAACCCCGGGGGTACCCCCTCGAGCCGTTCAACCCGTCCATGGTGAAAAACGTCAGGGAACGAGGCAAGATCTACCGAGACATCTAAGCCGGATAGCAGCGATCCTCAGAGATAATCTCGAAATTCCTGTGGAATGTGCCCTCAGATAAAAGAATACGTGTGACCACAGTAGATTCCTCAGCACAGTCGAACGGTGAAGACGGGCCGCTGAAATACTCGCGGCTGGTGCAGCTATCGGGGCTGAGCACCGACGAGATCGTGCAGTTCAAGCTTGCCTGGCCCGCGATGCCGCCGGAGCTCAAGCGCGAGCTCCTGGAAAGGCTTGTCGGGCTTTCGGAAGACGACATAGAGCTCGACTTCACCGGCATCCTCCGCACCTGCCTCGACGACCCCGACGAAGATGTCAGGGAGATCGCCACCAGAGGGCTGTGGGAGTGCGACGACAGGGCCGTCATCCGGCCGCTGATCTACATCCTCAACGCCGATCCCTCGGCTAAGGTGCGCGCGGCCGCCGGTATTTCTCTGCGCAATTTCGCTGTCATGGCCCAGGAAGGAAAGCTGCTCGCCAGGGACGCCGACAGGATAAGGTCGACACTCATCGCCGTGATAGAGCGGCCCGACGAAGACATGGAGGTGACGCGGCGCGCCATCGAGGCCGTGGCCAGCCTGGAGTCCCCTGAGATCGAAAAGATCATCAGGGACGCGTACGACAGCGGAGTGTCGGAGCTGGTTCAGAGCGCGTTGTACGCCATGGGTCAGTCCTCCCATCCTCGGTGGCTGCCCACCGTCGTGGCCGAAATGGACAACGAGCACGCGGAGATCCGCTACGAGGCCGCCAACGCCGTGGGAGAGCTCGGTGGAGAGACGGTGGTACCCCATCTGATAAAGCTTATTCAGGACGACGACCTGGAGGTCCAGCTTGCGGCGGTGAGGGGGCTTGGCGCCATCGGCGGGTCTCTGGCGACGCGCGCCCTGAAGCAATGTCTCAAGCTGGACGACGAAGCGCTGGAGGAGGCCGC
>CAZJDV010000070.1:0-13507 GCA_964544865.1 uncultured Dehalococcoidia bacterium
CAGGTCGACTTCAACGTGGTAATGACCGACAAGGGCGAGTTCGTGGAGGTGCAGGGGACGGCCGAGGAAGGTGCGTTCTCGAAGGCGACCCTGGACGAGCTTCTGGCCAGCGCCGAGCTAGGCGTCGCCAGGCTCTTCCAGATTCAGCAAGAGGCGATCGACGGCCTGCCATAGCGGTCGAGGCGCACGAGGACCCGTTCCGGCAGGGATAAAGAGAAGGGCGACACCCATTCGGCAGTGTCGCCCTCAGTTGTCAACCTATGTCGCCACGATCAGTACATTCCCGATGCGCCCCCGACCTCACAGTACTCCCCGCATCAGCCCGGCCTAGATATGGAACTGTGGCTCCTCGTCGTCGGGCGGCGGATCGAGCTCGATCCGCCGTATGTCGAGGGCCGCCTGCTCGATAAACCCCTCAAGGGCCGAAGCCCTACGAGGTCCCCATAGCTCGCTGGCCCGCTTCGTCAGCGACGCGACGATCTCCACTACCGCCTGGTCTTTTTCGAGGTCTGTCATAGCCGGATCCTATCGACGAGGCGCCACATATTGCAGGTGGTCTTTCGTGGGGAGAGGTTATACCACGTGGAGAAGGCCGTCAAGGACCGCGCGCGGACTCCGCCCTTGTAGTTATCACCGTGCCTTTGCGGTCGGGCGGCTGGGCCAGCCGACGGTGTTGTGGTTCCCCTCGTCCATGAGGTATCGGAACAGCCCGAGCCACTGGTCGAAAGCGATCTCCGACGGCGCCGCCCTCGGATCGAATCTCAGGTCGCGGGCGAGGCGCCCGATCTGGCGGCCTGTGAAAATATCACGGAGGCATCGCCGTAGCGTGTTCCCTCGACGGCCAAATGACGCGGCGACGAATCTGCCGTACGCCGGCCGCGGGTCCACAAGCGGCCGGGCGCGGCGCGCGAGCCAGAGTACGACGACTCTACCGCCGGGGGGCGGATCGAAGTCGGTGCGTCGCAACCTGCGGGCGATCTCGACCTGCCACCAGGGCTTGAGCAACAGCGACTCCTGGGTCTCCGGCGCGTACGGTCCGCCGGCGAAACGCTCCGCGGCCTCAAGCTGGACCACCAGGTACGCGTCCCGCGGTGGGACGGGCGCGCTGGCGAGCCGCCGGACGATTGCGGCAGTCTGGCTATAAGGGATGCTGGCAAAGACCTTGTACGGGTCGTCCGGCAGCGGGAATCTCAGGAAATCATCATGGACCGGCACGACATGCGGCGCATCGCGATATGTGTCCAGAAGGCCGCGATATAGCCATTCGTCGAGCTCGACGGCGATCAGACGGCGGCAGCGGCCCGCAAGCTCTCGGGTCAGGATTCCCCGGCCGGGGCCGATCTCTACAACGAGGTCGCTTCGGGTGATGGAGGACTGGGTAACCAGGCTAGTGGCGAGGGCCCTGCTCCGCAGGAAGTGTTGCGATAGCTCCGCGCGCCTCCGTGCCCGATGGCGCACGCCGGACACGATTGAACCTTACACACATGATCAGCCTCCTCCTCGCGTCACGAACCGGATTCCAGAGCCAGACCTGCGCAGCGCCCGCATTATCCGGCGAACGCAGTCCAGATGTCAATGGCGATACAGCCTCAGCAATACGGCGTCGACGCGGCCAAGATAGTGCAGAGCCGTGAGGGGACCGCCGAGTGAAAGATTGTGTACGACCGTGCCGTGAGAGAAGCGGCCGTGAATAGTGCACTCGTGTGATCCAGGGCATAATCCTTACCGTGATCCATTGGACGAACGTGAATAGGAGCGGCGGGGCGATATGGAGCCCAAAACGTGAGCAATGAGACGTATCACGGCTCACGATCTGTGAAAAGGAGCCAACGTCTATGTTCGCTACAGCGATGGAGAAGCTTGACGAGATTTTCGTTTCGGTCAGGGACCTGCCGGGAATGAGGGCCTTCTATGAAGACGTGTTGGGGTTTGAAGAGGAGTTCCATGGCGGCGATCGGGGTGTTGGACTCCGAACAGGCGGGCGGCATTGATTCTCGTTAAATCTGACCGTAGCGCAGCGGGCGTCTCTCTCGTTTTTGCATGCGACGATATCCAGCGCAGCCTTAAGGCAGCAAACGACGCGGGCTTGAGCATCACGCACCCTCTTGAGGACGGGCATTGGGGAGCAAGAGCGGCTGGGTTTGGGGATCCAGAGGGGAATACGATCTATCTTGAACAGCCCAATCTGGAATGGTCCCACAGTTAAGATGATGGCATGCCCCCCGTCTAATAATGAATAACGCCAAATTGACACTCCCTTCGGACAGTGGGTATAATTGATTGGCTGAAAGGGACTTATGCCAAAGAGAACATACCAGCCAAAAAAGCGGCGGCGCGCGCGGGTTCACGGTTTCAGGTCGCGGATGGGCACCCGCGGCGGCCGCAGGATCTTGAAGCAGAGAATGTTCAAGGGACGGGCCCGGCTCACCGTCTAAGGGCCGCTCGTCTGCTATCCCCACAAGCCGAGGCCGGCGGAGCACACCGGCCGATGCGCAAAGAGCGCCGTCTCACAAGACAGGCAGATTTCGCGGCGGTCAGGCGGCGGGGCCGTAGCTGGGCGGACGGGCTGCTCGTCCTCCTTGCGCGACGCAACTCACTGGCCGTGACCCGATTCGGGTTCTCCGTGGGGAAGCGAACGGGGAACGCCGTCGTGCGCAACAGGACCAAGCGCAGGCTCAGGGAGGCTGTGCTCGATCTGCCTGTCCAGGAGGGATGGGACCTGGTGCTTATAGCGCGCAAGGGCGCTGCGTCCGCCGATTACCACGGCCTTTGCCGGTCGTCTAAGGCCTTGCTCAGGCGCGCCGGCATCCTGGCGGCGAGGCGGCGGTCTGACCCGGGTTCGTCCAATACCAAAAAGTGAGAAGATTGGCCCTGCTTGCCATACGATTCTATCAGTGGAGCATGTCCCCGTACCTGCGGGGATACTGCCGCCACAATCCTACCTGTTCAAACTATACCTATCAGGCTATCTCCAGGTATGGCGCGGTCAAGGGAATCTGGCTGGGAGTGCGGCGCCTGAGCCGCTGCCGGCCGTTGGGCACGAGCGGATATGACCCTGTCCCTTAGCCTGAGTCACCGCCCTCACCGGTATCGACACGCCTCGCGCAGTCGCCCAGACAGCTTCTCCTCTGTGCAAGCTTGCACACGTGCTCCGATAGGCGGGTGGCAGGCCCATTGAATCTACCCAATCTGATTCTAATGATGGCGTCGTCGTTGCTGGCGCTCGGCATCCTGGCCGGCTGTGCCCGAATTGGAAACCCGCAGGGCTGGCCGACGGGCGTGGTAGAGGGCGATGTGCTCTACACCGGTACAATGGACGGAGAGTTGAGGGCGCTGGATACGGCGACGGGCGAGATCGTCTGGCGTTTTCCCTTAAGGGGCGAGGAGAATAATCGTGCGGTGTACGGCGCACCCGCGATCGCGAACGGCGTGGTCTACTTCGGTGGTTACGACGGGATACTTTACGCTCTCACCCTCGATGACGGATCTGAGGTCTGGGACACTCCGGTTGGCGACTCTAGTCCCATAGTCGGGGGGCCGGTCGTAGCTGACGGTCACGTGTTGGTGGGCTCCTCCGACGGGAGTCTGTACGCCTTCGACTCCGAGTTCGGATCGCTGGAGTGGTCCTTCGAGACGGCGAATGACGTATGGTCGTCCCCGGCGGTCTTGGACGAGGTCGCCTTTTTCGGGTCACTGGACCACAACGTCTACGCGGTAGGCCTTGAGGACGGGACCGAGAGGTGGAGGTTCGCCGCGGAGGGGGCCGTGACGGCGACGCCGGTGGTTGCCGGCGGCAGGGTTTACGTGGGCTCTTTCTCCAGCTCGTTCTTCGCCCTCGACGCCGGGACGGGGAGTGTGGTGTGGCGGTTCGACGGGGCGGAGAAGTGGTTTTGGGGCGGCACAGTGGCCGACGGGAGTACGATCTACGCGCCCTCGCTCGACGGCAATGTGTACGCGCTGGACCTCGATACAGGCGAGCTGAATTGGGCGTTGCAGGCCGGCGGGCCCGTTGTCGGCGCCCCCGCGATAGTGGCGGGCAGGCTCGCAGCGGCCTCCACGGACGGCCGGGTCAGACTGGTGAGGCTCTCGGACGGGCTAGACGAGCGGCAGTGCGACGTAGACGCTGAATTGAGGGCGTCTCTCGCTGTCCAGGGAGATACGCTGTACATCTCCGCCAACGACCACTCGATCCGCGCCTTGGCGATCAAGCCCAACGGAAATCCGGACGAGGTGTGGGTGCATTACAGCAACGAGGAGGACCCGGTCCCTCTGAGCCCGGATCGCGTCTGCTGATGGATTTTCTGGTACCTAGCCGACCTCAGAGATGCCAACGATGATCGATAAGAACGTGGGACACCAGTCACCGGGCGTTCCACGCCATCATTGCCCGGTCCGATAGGAAGATCGATTGGAATTATTGAGCGTCATCTGGAACAACCTCCTCATCAGACCGATGATCAACAGCCTGGTGCTGCTCTATTACGTATTCTTCTCCAATTTTGGGCTGGCTATCATCATGTTCACAGTACTCGTGCGGTCGGCGATGATACCGCTGACGATAAAGACGAGTAGGTCGATGAAGGCCATGGCCGTGCTGGGGCCTAAGATGAATGAGATAAAGGAGAAATACAAGGACGACAGGCAGCGCGTGAACAAAGAGACAATGGCGCTCTACAAGGAGCAGGGGGTGAACCCGATCGGCTGCCTGGGCCCGATGGTGATCCAGATGCCGATCTTCTTCGGCCTTTTCTGGGCGCTGCGGGGGACCCTGCCCTCGACGCCGGAGCGGCTGGCCGACCTGTCCAAGCATCTTTACTCGTGGCTGCCCCAGGTCCACCAGGCGGTTCCGCTCGAAGGGCATTTCCTCTGGATGGACCTGGCCAAGTATTCCAGCCAGAACCCCGCGCCGTTCCTGCTGCCGGTGCTCGTGGGCATTTCCATGTGGCTCATGCAAAAGATTTCGGCCACGCCGTCGGTCAGCGCGCAACAAGAGTCCACCAACAGGATGATGCTGTGGCTGATGCCGATAATGTTCGGATTTTTCACGCTGAATTTCGAGAGCGGGCTGGCCCTGTACTGGATCGTCTCCAACATGGTTGGAGTGGTGATTCAGGGCTTCATTACAGGCTGGGCGCCTCTTGCAACCCTCTTGGATTTCGGAAAACGGCCGGTCGTACCAGAACCTGCCGGCGGCGGAGCGGGCCCGGGCCCGGCGATGGCTCCCCCGGTGAAGGAGGCTAGCGATGACGCGAGTGATACGAGTGATAGAGATAAGCGCAAAAAGCCCCGAGGAGGCAGTCGAAATCGCCCTAAAGGAGCTCGACGTCGAGCTCCAGGACGTCGAAGTAGAAATCGTTAGCCCCGGCAAGTCCGGTATTTTTGGGATCGGCGGCGAGCCCGCCCGGGTGCGTGTTACCGTCCTAGACAAGCCGGAGGACGTGGTGGGCATAACCACGGAGATCTTGCACGACCTGCTTTCGCTCATGAGAGTTTCCGCGACCGTGACGCTCCGAGAGGCCGAACGCGAGGACGTGGGCGGACCCTCATTCGATATCGACGGCGACGACTCGGGCCTGCTCATCGGCCGCCGTGGAGAGACGGTTCGCGCCATCCAGTTCCTGGTCAGCTTCATGGCCGGACAGAGGCTCGGCGACAGGGTGAACCTCTTCGTGGACGTCGCCGGCTACCAGAAGCGGCGCTATGAGTCGGTCACCAATCTGGCGCACCGCGTCGCCCGGCGCGTCGCGGCCAATGGCCGCTCAATCGCCCTCGAGCCCATGCCTCCCAACGAGCGCCGCGTCGTCCACATGGCGCTGGCCGACCACCCGGACGTGAATACCGCCAGTACGGGCGAGGGGGATGGCCGTAAGGTCGTGGTGCAGTTGATCGAGTAGGGCTGCCGCCGCCACACATGCGATCAGCCGTCGAGCGGGCCTGCCCGTACCCTCCCAACGGGTGTCGATAAAGATGGACCTTCCCAAATTTCTGGCGATAGGCCACATCGCGCGAGACATCGGCGCCGGCGGACTCGCTACCGGCGGCACCGTGGCCTACGGAGCGCTCGCCGCGTCGAGGCTGGGCCTGCGGGCCTCCATCGTAACAAGCGCCGGCCCGGATCTTGTATTCTCCCCCTCCGGCGTACAGGTCCACACGGTCCCATCGGCCGAGACCACCGCCTTCCGCAATGTCTATACGCTCGGCGAGCGGACCCAGCACCTCGACAGTGTGGCCGGGCCCATATCGCCCGGGGACGTACCGCCCGAGTGGCGCCACGCACCGATGGTACTGCTAGGCCCACTGGCCGGCGAGGTGGACCACGAGCTAGCGCGGCATTTCCCGAACTCGGTGGTGGTGGCGTCCCTTCAGGGATGGCTGAGAGATTGGGACACCGGCGGACGCGTCGCGGCCAGGGCATGGGATGGACTCGAGGTCCTGCCATACGTGGATGCCGCGGTGGTGTCCGAAAAGGACTTCGAGGACGGCCGCCTGGTGGACCTGTGGGCCGGAATCGCCGAGGTCCTGATCGTAACGATGGGCCGCATGGGCGCAAGGCTTTACACCCGAGGTCGCTGGCACGAAATACCTCCGTTTCCGACAAGGGAGGTGGACCCGACGGGGGCCGGAGACGTGTTCGCGGCGGCATACCTCGCCAGGTACCGCGAGACTGGGGCCCCTCTCGAGTCGGCAAGCTTCGCCGGCGCCGCGGCAAGCCTCACCGTGGAGGCGCCGGGAGTCTCCGGAGTTCCCACGAGGCCGCAGGTGGAGGCACGGCTCGCGAGCGGGTCCCAGGCGCCCTAAGGGGGCGGCATCGGGGCCCGAGGCTTGCCGGTCCGGATTGACGATCTACCGGCCCGGAACTACAATCGTCCTGCCCCATTGAGATCGTCCGAATTTTGTGTTCGCCCAAAAGGAGAGATTCGCATGGCCATCAAGGACATACCCTTCGCCGCGGGGGTGGTCGGAAGCCTGCCGAGACCACAGACGGTGGTGGCCATGCTGCCCGACGACCCGGGCCAGGAGTCGGCCGACGCCGCGCGATCGCCGCAAATGGACGCCGCGGTGAGTTACGCCATCGCGCTGCAGGAGGCCGCGGGACTCGACTTGGTGAGCGACGGCGAGTGGCGGCGCCACGCGTACACGCATATCATCGCCGACATCGCCAGCGGCTTCACGCCCGACCACCGCGAGGGCCCCAGGCGCTGGGGCATAACCGTCACCGAGCCGATGGAGGTGCTCCGTCCGGGCCTAGCGGCCGAGGAGGCCCGGTTCCTGGTGGAGGCGACCGGCCGCATGACCAAGGTCTGCCTCCCGTCGCCCTACCTGCTGGGAGAGCGCCTGTGGGAGGCCGAGTGGTCGTCCAAGGCCTATCCGACACGCGACAAATTCATCGATGCGCTGGTGCCCATTCTTCACGACGAGGTAGTGGCGTTGAGTGACACCGGCGTGTCCGTTGTGCAGATCGACGAGCCGCATCTGTGCGTGTTGGTGGACCCCAAGATCCGCTCCACCTTCGACGATCCCCAGTACGAGATGGACCTGGCGGCGGCCAAGATCAACGATGTGGTAGAGGGAGTCGAGGGCATAAGGTTGGCGCTGCACCTGTGCCGGCGCAACTGGGGACGCCAGGGCTGGGGGGCCGAGGGCGGCTACGGGCTCATCGTCGAGACCATGAAGAAGATCAAGGTCGACCAGTACGTCATGGAGTTCAGCATCCCCGCCGCCGGCGACATCGCCATCCTCAAGGAGATGCCCGAGGACTCGCTCATTGGTCTTGGCTCAGTGGAATGCCGTTTCGAGCATGTCGACACCCCGGAGGAGATCATGGCCAGGGTCGAGGAGGCGATGAAGTACGTGGACCCCGAGAGGCTCAGTCTGAACCCGGACTGCGGGTTCTCGCCGGGCCGGGCGGCCTACGCGCCGCTGGATGAGGCCTACGCCAAGCTGAAGAACGAGGCCGAGGCCGCCCGAAGGCTGCGCGAGAAGTACCCATAGGGGCGCTCGATGGGGCGCCCGCGCTCATGGCGGCTAGGGGGGCAAATGACTCCGCTGCTATCCGAAGCGTGAGCAAGACCGCCTATGACGTAGGGAGCCTCGGTCAGGTGACCTCGGACCTGGACCCAGGCCCCGAGATGTACGCGATGACGATCGCCACGGCGCTGGACAGCGGAATACTCTTGATGCTGGTCTTCTCGACGCCGGCCTTCTGCGAAACGGCCACTTGCGGCCCTCAGCTTGCCGTACTCAAGGGACTCAAGGAGACATACGAGACTCTCGCAAATTCCATCCACATCGAGGTCTGCGACAACCCCCATGAGATACAGGGGGACCTTTCGAACGCGCGGATCTCTCCCACCCTTGCCGAATGGAATCTCCCCAGCGAGCTGTGGACCTTCGTTATCGACGGCGACGGCCTAGTGCAGGCCAAGTTCGAGGGATTCGCCACTGCTCAGGAGCTGAATGGCGCGCTGGGAACCCACGGTTTGAGGCGTCTATGTTGTCCACCGGAGGGCGCGGTCCTTGCGGTCCAGGGGGAAAGGATTGTCGAGTGCTCGTTCGCCCGTCACTAACCAACACCGTCACTGCACGGATGCGCCAGTTACTGCACGGCCAAAGGGGATTGGTGGGCGTCGTGGTCGTTGTCTTGGTAATTGTTGCAGGGCTTGCACCGGCATCGACCCTGGCTCAAGAGCCGGGCGAAGAAGGCGAAGAAGTGGTGAGAGCTAAAACAGGACCTTACGACATTACGGTTGTCACCAACCAGGCAGCACCAAATTCCGGCAACGTGGCGTTCATCGTCGACGTGGTCGAGGAGGCAGCCCAGGCGCCGGTCTCTGACGCCCAGGTGCGGATTCGGACCAGGAACGAGGCCGATGGAACCGAAGCCTACGCCATCGCTCTGAATACGCCGCGAGCACCTGGTCGGTACGTAGCAAGCGAAGTAGTGCTATCCACTTCCGGTACTTGGGATATCTCCGTGGACGTGTCGAGTCCGCTGGGCGAGGTCACCTCGGGGTCCCCGTCAGGTTCCTTCGTCTTTTCCGCGGCATCGTTGGCAATCGTGCTTGGGGCACTGTATTTGTGGAGGTCCTCGCGTCGCGCGCTGCGAAGGCAAGCGGCTGCACAGTTTGGTGAGGATGCAAAACAGAGAGCCGGAGACGAGGGGCGATCTTGAACGGCGTGTGGCCCGGCGCCATGCCAACGGTAAGTTTGGTCGACGCTGGAGCCGTCCGCCTTACGGCACGGAGACACCACAGTCTCGGTCCAACGCTCCGGAAATCTCGGCGCCGATCTGCACCGCGATTCCGCCACGATCCGGTAATGTAATTCCCGCGCTCCCTGTCGGCGCTGCAACCCGCGGCCTCGTCTTTCCTCCGAATCACGGGCTTCCTGATGGGTGGGTAGACCACGCTTTTCCTGGGTGGACTCCGCATCCCAGTCCCGCCGGCGCCGCTCGCCTCTTTTTCCCGACCCGGCAGTTTGGTCACCGACAAGTACCGGAGCCTTCCCTCGAACAGCTATTGCGAGTCATCGTATTTTCGATGTATGCTTTGCGACCGAGTGGGCTGGCGAAGCCGCGAACCCGCCAATAGACCGGACACAGACTGAGGAAATGCCATGTACTACAGACGGCAATTGCCGATCATGAGCGCTGTCTACCGGCCGCTGGCGACGCGGCGGTTCGTGGTGACGACGATGGGGGGCTACTGGCCCGTTCTCCAGAAGCTGCCCAACGGTTATCTTGGCGTCGTGACACGGGACGGCGACTTTCACGCCGGAGAGCGCGGCCGTTTGGTGTTCGTGACATCTCCAGACGGTGGGGAGTCGTGGAGTCACGCCACCGTCATCGCGGCGGACGGGTCCGACAACCGCAACCCGGCCTTCGGGGTAGCACCGGACGGCGCTCTGCTCGCCGCCTACGTCGTGATGGACCGATACGTCGATGGGGAGATGGACCTGGACAAG
Organism: uncultured Dehalococcoidia bacterium; assembly: GCA_964544865.1. GTDB lineage: Bacteria > Chloroflexota > Dehalococcoidia > Lucifugimonadales > CAJWER01 > CAZJDV01. Next base: position 9,964 of record CAZJDV010000070.1, read on the forward strand.
TCGCAGGGTACGGGTTTCATGCCCGTGTACATCGCGCGCTCCGAGGACGGGGGGGGGACCTGGGACAGGGGCGCGCCCATGGTGGGGCAAGGCCAGGAGAAGTGGAGCGGCGCGGAGAGGGTTGGCGACAGCAGGTCGTACAACGGGTCTTCCCCATTCGGCAAGATGATCACGCTCCAGGACGGCACGATATTGCTGTCGTACTACCACGCCCTTCGCTTCAGCGCCGATGAGGAGTGGGTCGAGGCAGTTTTCATCATCCGGTCGCGCGACGGGGGCCGCACGTGGGTGGAACCTTCTACCATAGCCGAGGGCTTCAACGAGACCTCGCTGTGCGACCTCGGAGATGGACGGCTCGTAGCGGTGATGCGCGAGGCGCGATTCGGCAAGCCTGGACAGCTCGGACACCGTGACGACCAGGCGACCTGGCAGACCGGGTCGGACGATGGGGGCTACACATGGAGTAAGCCACGCCTGATATCCGGCAGGCTCGAGCATCCGGCCGACATCATCAAACTCCAGGACGGCCGGCTGCACGTGACATACGGCCGCCGCGTATCTCCCTACGGAATCCACGGCCTAGTCAGCGATGACGAAGGCAAGACCTGGGACGAGAGCAACAAGATACTCCTAGTCGGAGACTCAGGTACCGACCAGGGTTATCCTAGCACCGTCCAGCGGGATGACGGCGCCATAGTCACCGTGTACTACTCCAACGAGCTGCACATATCGAGGCGGCCCAGGCCACAGATTCTCGGCGTGCATGGAGCCGCGGTCATCTACAGCACGGACGATATCTAGCAGCCCTCCGCGCGCCCGCACGCGTCCCACCGCCGAAACGGGGTCGCCTGACTCCAGCGAGATGCGCCGGGCCCGATGCGAAGGGAAAGGCGCCTGGTAGGTGAATCGAGTACGGCGTTCCTCGGTTTCGACCGCGATTCCAAATCTTTCTGCGATGGTCGAACCAGACAGGCGGGCGTGGCCGAACTTCCCCGGTCCCGGGTATCAGCACATGACGTCAGGTGTCCGAGAAACGCACAGCGGTTTACCGGCCCGCCCTCTGGAATCCGTTGAAAACCCTGGCGCTAGCCTTTCCCAATTCTGAATAGCTTGGTGCCGCAAACCGCGCACGTTCCCTGGGTAGCGGGTCTTCCGTTCTTGAGCGTGACCTGGCTAGGGCTTTGGATCTCTCGCTTGGTCCTACACTTCATGCAGTATGCTTCCATCATGGCCTCCTCTGGATTCTATTGTGCCTATAGTAGCCAGGTAAGTGGGCCATGGCAAGTGCGGGGACTGTCTTTTGTCGGAACATCCGGCCAAACGAGGGCGTGATCCCGCGTCCGAAATGCCAACATCAAGGCTGGCGGCCATGTGATGCTGCTCGATGGCCTCGCACCGGGCTCCAGCGCGGACGCCGAGCCTGTCAACGTAACCCTAGAGGTCGCGGCGCAGGGCAGCCAGCGCGGCGTGATGGCCGCACATCCCGTGAACGCCACCGCCGGAGGGCGTCGAGGAGGAGCAGATGTACAGCCCTCTGAGCGGGGTCGAATACGGCACGATCCTCGGCACCGGCCTGGTGAATAGCTGCCGCCGGTCCTGGACCCCGCCATTGATGTCGCCCCCATGTAGTTCGGGTTGTACGCTTCCAGCTTTGCCGGGGACATGACGCTCTTGGCCAAAATACGGTCGCGGAATCCGGGCGCGAAGCGTTCGATCTGGGTCTCAATCCGGTCCGTCATGTCGAACGTGGACCCGTTGGGGACGTGACAGTACGTCCACAGGGTATGCTTGCCCTCGGGTGCGCGGATCGGGTCGAAAAGGCTGTGCTGCGCCACGAGAACGTGGGGCCGCTTCGGGTTCTCACCCTTCGCGACGGCTCGCTCGGCGGCGGCCGTTTGCTCGATGTCGCCGCTGAGGTGGGCAGTCATTCGAGCTCAGCGCGGCGCTGCCTCGCCCGGTCAATCTCCGTCATCCACCTGTTGGCTTTTCGCCGTTCCATTTGCTTCCTGATCGACAACGCCAGTCCTATCAGCAGCAGCAACGCGCCGGTCCCAGTTGTGGTGGCCGCCGGGACTGTGACGGCGACCTGGGCCGCCAAGAGGGCGGCCAAGGTGGTGAACCCCACCCCGGCGAGGGAGACGACAACCCCTGCCGCAGCGATTCGATACCAACGCTTCAGGCCGGCCTGAAGGCGGTCAACTCGGCGTAGCTGTATCCGGCGCTCCAGCTCGATGAAAATGAAATCCTCCGCGATGACGGCGCCGTACTCCCCGCTCCGGCAGTTCTCGACGGCGACTCTCGCGTTATGCCGGGCCCTCGCCAGCGTCTCGGCCGGCTCCGCCGTGATGTCGTGCATTCGGGTGTGGTACCGCGCCTCGGCCACCGGGTCATCGACGCTCAGCATATGTTTGACAGCTACCAGAAACTCCTCGGAGTATCGCGGCTTCTTCGTTCGCTGCTGGGACATGGCGGTTGCCTCAACTCCCGGGCCATTTGGCCGCATCTGGTCCGATCGGGCTTTCATTGGCGGCAGGATAGTAGTTCCGATCATGGCCTCCTTGTTCTTACCAGGTTCTTACCAGCCCCGTCCGCGTACAAGCCACGGTCCCGGGCGCCGAAATGCTGCCGGTCCACCTATGTCGGGCGACACCATAGGCCCGTGGGCCTGGGATGTCAATATGTCTTGCCGTCCATGTTTTCACCACTTTTCTGACCGGCCCTGGGAAAGCTCCGTTCCGTACCCATGTGCCGCCAGAAGGGGAGTTGTGATTCGCTGGCACGTCTCATGAATGTGGGCAGATCCGATATGGGTTCAACGCACTACGGGAATTGGGCATTGGCAAGGGAGTTCATGTGGCGGTTTCGGCGGTGACTTTGGAGTCTGCGCTGGTGGGGCCGGCCAGAAAGTTCAGAGATAGATCACTGAGCGGGACCAATGGCAGGAGGGTCTCATGCAGGCCCGGGCGTTGCGGGCGACTGTCGGGAGGGGAGGGACGGGCCACGGCCGCGACGGCCGGCGGAACGCCATCGTTAGCGACTCAGTATCAGATTGCTATGACTCCGTTGCAACCGGGTCCAACCGGCCCATGGGGCGCTCTGACGATGAGAGGGCTGAAAAACCCGAGATGTGTGGCGCCGCGAAAGATGTTCGGCGCCCCGGCCCCGGATGTCGAGCGGATCGAAGCGTGCGGAGGTTTGATCCACGCCTGCCCTTTGACTGCGCGAGCTAGTTCAGATCGACGATGAGCTGGAGTCTCGGCGGGATCGTCCTCTCCAGAACGAGAACCGATCCTTGCTGGGGTTTGGCTTTTCTACGCGGAACTTGGTGTTGATGCCCAGGCGGGTGGTGAGGTACTGGGTGTTGGTGGTGGTGCCCAGGTTGTAGTCGGTGCCGTCGTAGTCGTGCAGCCAGACGGTGATCTCAGCCTGCTTGTCCGGGTCGAGGATGTTGTCGCCGTTGGTCTTGCCGAGGAATGTGATCGTCCAGTCCAGGTCCTTGATGAACTGGTTTTCATCGCTATACGAGATGATCATGACCGACTGT
>CAZJDV010000071.1:0-13433 GCA_964544865.1 uncultured Dehalococcoidia bacterium
TAATGCGGCCCTTCGGGTCTGACATCAGACCTCTCATGCCCGCCATCTGTTTGATCTGCGCGATGTTTCCCTTGGCCCCCGACACAGTCATCAAATAGATCCCACCGTAGTTGCGCAGGTTCGTTTCAATGACTTTGGTCAGCTTATCGTTGGCCTCGGTCCAAATCTGGACCGTGTTGGTGTACCTCTCGTCCTCCGTGATGAGGCCGTCCATGTACTGCTGCTCGAGGAGTTCGGTCTGTCCCTCGGCGTAACTGACAATGTCCTTCTTTTCGTCCGATACCTCAATGTCGTTGATGGCGATCGTGGTGCCGGACTGCGAGGCGTACCGGCAGCCAAAGTCCTTGATGGCGTCCAATACCTCCATCGTCCGCGCGTTCCCGAGCAGCCTGTAGCAGTCGGCGGTGATATCCTTTAGAGTGCCCTTGTCCTGCTCGATGTTGTGGAAGCCCAGTTCGGGCGGGAGCACCTCATTGAATATGATCCTGCCGACGGTGGTCTCCATCCACTCCGAGCCATTGTCCTTCGAGGTATGCCTTACCTTCACCAAGGCCCGCAGGCCGATGTTGCCCAGGTCATGGGCAAGCCTGGCGTCTTCGAAGTTCGCGAAAATCCGGCCTGTTCCAATCGCGTTCTCATCGATCATCGTCATGTAGTAGCCACCGAAGGCGATGTCCAGGGTCGGTGCGATAATAGGTTCGCCCGAGCTTGGCGACAGCATGTTGTACGGGCTCAGCATGACATTGTTGGCTTCCTGCACAGCGCCCCTGGAGAGAGGCACGTGCACCGCCATCTGGTCACCATCGAAGTCGGCGCCGAACGCGTTGCACACCAGAGGATGGAGCTGAATTGCGCCGCCCTCGACCAGTATTGGCTTGAATGCCTGGATCCCGAGGCGGTGCAGGGTGGGCGCCCTGTTCAGCAACACCGGCCTCTCCTTTACCACTTCCTCAAGTATGTCCCACACCTCGGGTTGGGCCCGCTCGGCCAGTCTCTTGGCGCTCTTGATGTTGTGGGCGAAACCTCGCAGCACCAGCTGGTGCATCACGAAGGGCTTGAAGAGCTCCAGCGCCATTCTTCTGGGCAGGCCGCACTGGTGTAGCGCGAGCTTGGGCCCGACGACGATGACCGACCGGCCGCTGTAGTCGACCCGCTTGCCGAGCAGGTTCTGGCGAAAACGGCCCTGCTTGCCTCGCAGCAGGTCCGACAGGGACTTGAGCTTGTGATTGTGGCTGCCGGAGACGGGACGGCCCCTGCGGCCGTTGTCGATCAGCGCGTCGACCGCCTCCTGCAACATCCGCTTCTCGTTTCTCACGATGATCTCGGGCGCCTGGAGCTCCACGAGCCTCTTGAGGCGGTTGTTCCTGTTTATTACCCGGCGATACAGATCGTTGAGGTCGCTGGTGGCGAACCTGCCGCCGTCGAGCTGGACCATTGGTCGCAGCTCGGGGGGAAGGACCGGCAGCGTCGAGAGTATCATCCACTCAGGCTTATTGCCGCTCTTGCGAAGCGCCTCGGCTACTCTCAGCGTCTTTATGGCCTTTTTCCGCCGCTGGCCTGACGTGGACCTTATGTCTTTCTGCAGCTTGTCGCGCAGGGCCTCGAGATCAAGCTCCTTGAGTATCGTGAGGATGGCCTCGGCGCCCATTCCCGCCACGAACACCTCTGGGTAGTTCGCCTTGAGTTCCCGATAGTGGTTCTCTGTCAGCAGGTCGCCTAGTTTCAGGCTTTCCAGGTCGTCGATCTGCGACTCAGCCTCGCCCTCTAGCGCCGTCCTGTCCTCCTCCAGTTGGAGACCTATCTTCTGGACCTCCGCAGACGAGGCCTGCTCGACTGGGGCCTCCTCCTCGGTGGCTTCCGCCTCATCGGCCGGCTCCTCCGTCTCGTTCGAAGGTGTTTGGGTGTCCTCGGACTCTGCGTCAATGCCTTCGCCGCCGTCCTTTGCCTGCGCCTCGGCGCCCAGCTCCTCGATCTTTTGCTTGGCCGCCTCCTCCAGTCTCTCGATCGCCACCTCCAGGTCACGTTCTAGCAGTTCGAGCGCCGCGCCGCGGAGCTTGTCATCTACCTCGGTAACCAGGTACTGGGCGAAGTAGATCACCCGGTCGAGGTTTCTGGGCGAGAGGTCCAGTAGCAGACCCAGCCTGCTGGGCGTTCCTTTTGACATCCAGATATGCGCCACGGGCGCCGCCAGCGCGATGTGGCCCATGCGCTCCCGGCGCACCTTCGCGCGAGCGACCTCCACCCCGCATCGGTCGCATATGACCCCTTTGTACCTGATCTTCTTGTACTTTCCGCAATAGCACTCCCAGTCCTTCGTAGGACCGAAGATGCGCTCGCAGAAAAGGCCATCCTTTTCCGGCCGCAGGGTGCGATAGTTTATCGTCTCTGGTTTTACGACCTCGCCGTAAGACCAAGTCTTGATCTGTTCTGGCGATGCCAGGGAGATACGGACCGCATTGAAGTCATTGCCGCTTTGGGCCATGGGTTACTCCTGGTAAGCGCGTCGTCTTCTTGATACTCTTTGGGATGCTATGTCCATGTCCAGGCGCCCGATCCTCGCTGGTTGGGGACCTACGCTTCAGGTGCACGGCGCCGCGATGGGTCTACGCGTCGCCGCTGGTGGATTCCTCCGCCGCCGCTTCGGCGGCCACCTTGTCCGGTGCCGTTTCTGCCTCCACGTCCTCGGCTTCCGCGTTCGTTTCCTGGCCGGCGTCATCCTCCTGCACACCGGCCTCCGCTGCCTCCACACCGGTCTCCCCCGCGAGGGCCTCCAGAGTTGGAATATCCTCCAGGGCCTCGAGAGACGGCTCGCCTTCCGTCAGAGAAGCGTCCGTATCATCCGTAAGGGCCAGAGGCTCCGGCTCCTCGTGGAGCAGCTCCATCGAGAGCCCCAGGCTCTGAAGCTCCTTGAGCAGGACATGGAAGGACTCGGGGATGCCCGGTTGGATGACGTCCTCGCCCTTGACGATCGCCTCGTATGTCTTCACGCGCCCCACGACGTCGTCGGACTTGACGGTAAGCATCTCCTGGAGGTTATAGGCCGCGCCGTAGGCCTCCAGCGCCCACACCTCCATCTCGCCGAAGCGCTGGCCTCCGAACTGGGCCTTGCCTCCAAGAGGCTGCTGCGTTATCAGCGAGTACGGGCCGGTGGAGCGGGCGTGGATCTTGTCCTCGACCAGGTGGATCAGCTTCATCATGTAGATATAGCCGACGGTAATCGGCTGGTCGTACGGCTCGCCCGTTCGACCGTCGTACAGGACCGATTTGCCCAGGATCGGCGCCGCAATTTGCTTCTCCCGGTCGAGCTTTAAGGCTTCAGTTTTCATTTCCTCTACCGTGAGGTCGGAGACATCCCTGCCGATTTCCTCTTTGAACCATATCTCGAGGCTGGCCTTGCGGGCCTCGCCCGATGCGGTGTCACCGATAACCTTGTCGAAATCATAGCCACGCTGCTCCAGCCATCTCCGAGCAATAGCCAGGTTGATTCGGGAATTGTTGCCCTCGTCCAGCGGCTTGGGATCGACGGCCCCGGACTTCTCGATAATCCACGATTGGCCCAGTGCGTCCTCAATGGCATCGTCACGAGCGCCGTCGAACACAGGGGTCACAGCCTTGAATCCAAGGGCGTGCGCCGCCTGTCCGAGATGGGTCTCCAGGACCTGGCCCAGATTCATCCTGGATGGGACGCCGATCGGGTTCAGGATAATGTCCACGGGAGTGCCGTCGGCGAGGAAGGGCAGGTCCTCCTCCGGCAGTATTCGCGCAATGACCCCCTTGTTGCCATGCCGCCCAGCCATCTTGTCGCCTTCCGCGACCTTGCGCGTCTGGGCGATCCAGAGCCGCACAAGTTTGCTGACTCCGGGTGACAGATCGTCGGCGTTCACCTTGCTCAGCACCTTGACGGCGATGACCTTTCCGCGCTCGCCGTGGGGGACACGGAGCGAGGTGTCTTTCACATCCCTCGCCTTCTCGCCGAATATGGCCCGGAGAAGCTTCTCTTCGGCGCTCAACTCCGTTTCACCTTTAGGGGTTATCTTGCCGACGAGGATGTCGCCAGGGCCGATCTCGGCCCCGACCCGGATGACTCCCTCTTCGTCCAGATCGCGCAGGCTCTCCTCGCCCACGTTGGGGATGTCACGTGTGACCTCTTCCGGACCGAGTTTGGTGTCTCTCGCCTCTACCTCGTGTTTCTCGATGTGGATGGAAGTGAAGCGGTCCTCCTTGACGAGCCTCTCGTTGATGATTATCGCGTCCTCGAAGTTGTAGCCTTCCCAGCTCATGAACGCCACGAGGGTGTTCTGGCCCAGGGCCAGGTCGCCCTCGTCCGTGGACGAGCTGTCGGCGACTATGTCGCCGACGGCCACCACGTCGCCGAATCGCACCGCGGTACGCTGGTTGATGCAGGTGCCCTGGTTGCTTCTGACGAACTTCCGGAGCCGGTATATGGACTCTTCGCCCTCCGGTGTGATGATAACGATCCGGTCTCCCGACGCCTCGGTAACGACGCCGTCTACCTTCGACAGCACCACCTGGCCGCTGTCTCTGGCCACCTTGTTCTCCATGCCAGTCCCAACTAACGGCGACTGAGGGCGCAAAAGCGGGACCGCCTGGCGCTGCATGTTCGATCCCATGAGGGCGCGGTTGGCATCGTCGTGCTCGAGGAACGGTATCAGGGACGTGGAGACACTCACGAGCTGCATGGGTGATACGTCCACGTAGCTTATGTTCTCAGGCGGCTCCTTCGTTACGTCCTCACCTTTCCGCGTCTCGATCCGCTCTTCCATGAACTGTCCGTGTTCGTCCAGTAACGCGGTCGCCTGGGCGATGTGCACGTGGTCCTCGACGTCCGCCGCGAGGTACTCGACGTCCTTCGGGTCAGAGGAGACGTAGGGTCGAACCTTGAGTGTCCGCTCCGGCAGCCGGGCGATCCGGGTCCGAATACCTTTGGATACCACGCCGCCTTCGTTGAGGATGCTCTTATTATCGGCGCCGACCACGGTCTCAGCGATGGTCCGGCCAACCAGATCGAGGTCGGTGCTCTGGATTTCGGACAGCACTCTCCGGTATGGGGTTTCGAGGAAACCGTACTCGTTGGTGCGGGCGTATGTCGCCAGCGATCCCAGCAGGCCGATGTTCGGCCCCTCCGGGGTCTCGATGGGGCAGATGCGTCCGTAGTGCGAGTGGTGGACGTCGCGAACATCGAATCCGGCGCGCTCACGGGAGAGACCGCCGGGGCCCAGGGCCGACAGCCGGCGCTTGTGCGTCAGCTCGTCCAACGGATTGGTCTGCTGCATGAATTGAGATAGCTGCGAGCCGCCGAAGAATTCCCTGACGGCGGCCACTACCGGTCTTATGTTGATCAGGGCGGCCGGCGTGGTAGTCGTCGGGTCCATCTGGGTTGTCATTCGCTCCTTAATTACCCGTTCCATCCGGAGCATCCCGACTCGGACCTGGTTCTGGATCAGCTCACCCACCGCGCGCACCCGGCGGTTGCCAAGATGGTCGATGTCGTCACTGCTCTGGACCCCGTTGTTGATTTCGATCATTACCCGAAGCAGCGTGACGATGTCATCCGGTGAAAGGGTGCGGTGTTCGAGGCCTACGTCCTTTCCCAGCCTCCCGTTCAGCTTGTAGCGGCCGAACCGGCCGAGATCGTACCTCCTCGCATTGAAGAACAAGTTCTCCAGCAGCTTCTTGGCGTTGTCCGCGCTGGGAGGCTCACCGGGGCGAAGCCGGCGGTAGAACTCCAGCAGGGCTTCCTCGTAGCTGTCGACCGTCGTGTCTTTCTCGATGGTCGTCTTCATGAACGGATGATCGAGGTTCGTGTCTACGTCCTCGAATAGCTCGAGAATTTCTTTGTTCGTGGTGAATCCCATCGCTCTGAGCAGCAAGCTGACGGGACTCTTGCGCTTGCGGTCGACCTTTACGGTGATAACGTCCTTGTTGCTGGTCTCGAATTCCATCCAGGCGCCACGATTGGGGATGAGCTTCGCGGATGTGAGCGTCCGTCCGGTCGTGGGATCGCGTTTTGATTCGAAGTAGACGCCTGGCGATCGCACGAGCTGGCTGACCACCACTCGCTCGGCGCCGTTGATGATAAACGTGCCGGAGGTGGTCATGATCGGGACATCCCCGACGAACAGGTCCTGGATCTTTCTCTCGCCCTGGGCTGGCCCGGCTGCCTTGGTATGGAGCTCTACCGCCACGTGAAGGGCCGCGGAGAACGTGATCTCTTTCTCCCTGCATTCCTCCTCGGTGACCTCGGGCTCTTCAAAGCGATGCTCGAGAAAGCTCAACTCGAATCGGCCTCCCGGGTAGTCCTCTATAGGGGAGATCTCTTCAAGCAGCTCCCTTAGGCCGCTGGTCTTGAACCACTCGAAAGAGTCGATCTGGGCCTGGATCAGATTCGGTATTTCGAGAACGCCTTGTATTTGAGAATACTCGTGTCGGTTCGAGCCGGAGCCGTTGACTGCTTTGACAGCGGAAAGTGCCATACGTTGTTGTACTCCTGGAGGGCAAGCAGTATATTCGCCGCGTGAAGTCGTGATGCTACGAAACGGGACGCAGAAAATGACCGTGGGGTACCGAGGTCTAGAACTCACGGAAAAACGCATAAAGGGGCAGAGGGCGCATCCTCACGTGCCTACCGTACCATCCAATCGCCAGGATGTCAATACTCGGATTTTCGGGGCGGGGCCGATGCAAGGCCAGTTTTAGCTATTCCCCGTATGGATCGACCGGTTCATCGAGCCACCGCTAGGCGATGTCGCACCGAAGACGTGGATGCCTCTGAGAACGTTTTGGCGGCGCTGACTCGACGCCGGCCTCCCCTCCCGGGGGATACTATTGGCAGACCGCTCCGGTCTCGAGCGCCATTCCCAGAAATTGCACGCGGTCTCCCTCGGCCAGGCCGTATTCCGCGGCCTCACCGGCGTTGATCTCGAGCACATGGGCGGCCGGCGAGTCGGTGCTGTATCTGGGCAGCTCGGAATCCGCGATGTCCTTGGGTGGCGCGGGCACATCCGCGTCGATCTGGGCGACCACGCAATCCTGCGAGATCCAGACCAGGTCCAGCGAAAACCTCATGCCCTTCATCCAGATGGTCGGGGCGACACCCATGCTGGACATGAAAAGCATGCCGCTACCGGGATCGAGGCTGTCCCGCATCGAGAGTCCTTTGGTCCGTTCAGCCGGGGTCAGGGCGAGCTCGGTCGCGAACATGTCGCCGCCGATTACGATAACACGTCCCATTCCAATTCCCGGTCCCATTCCTGGGGGCCCTACGTCCGCCACTGACGACGTGCTAACGGTGAGGGTGTTCGACGGAGCCGGTCGCGGGGACGGCTCCGGTGAGGGTGTGGCCGTCGGCGTCGGCACGCTCGTTGCCGTCGGACTTGGCGTCGGGGTCGAGGGCTGTGGGGTTGGGGAGGGTGCCCGCACGATGACCACCGCGGTCGGCGCAGGGGGCGCGGTGGCGTCAGGGTCCAGGGTCGGGCGGTTTGTGGTCGTGTCCACGGCGCATCCGGCCACAAATAGGAGCGCGAGTAAAGCAGAGGGAGCATAACGCCCTCGGAGACCCAGCATCCTCATGTAAGCTCGACGGCGGTGGCGCCGCTGCCTCCCCTGTCAGGGGCCTCGGAACTGAACGACCTTGCCAGCGGATGGTGCTCCAGCAACTCTCTGACGGCCTGCCTCAGCACCCCCGTTCCTTTGCCGTGGATGATTCGCACTGAGCTAAGGCCGTCTCTCAATGCTTTGTCTAGAAATTCCTCCACCTTGATCAGCGCCTCTTCGGCGTGCATCCCGCGCAGGTCCAGCTCGACGCTGGACATTACGGGTGCGAGGTCATAACCGACCGACGGCGTTTCCGGCTCCGTCTCCTCCGGCTCTCGCTCGCGCGAGAGACGGTGCACGTCGATTCGCAGCCGCACGCTGCCGACCAGCACCTCGGCCTCGTCACCCTGGTCTGGAAGGGTCTGCAAAGTCCCCTGCACGTTGAGGCCCCTCACGTCGACCAGGTCGCCGACGGCCAGCGGCTGTTGTTCGATCTCGCTCCGCTGCGACAGAGCCTGGCGCTCCAGCACTTGAAGCTCTTTCTTGGCGCTCTCGATGTCCCTGTCCGCATCCTGAACGACTTCCTTGGTGAGAGAATCAGCGGCGGGAGCGGTCATTGGGACAGCAATGGGGGGAGCGCTCCAGGAGAGGGCCGCCTCCGCGCGGCGAAGCTTTTTTCTTACCTCATCGTACTGTGCGGCGAGCTCCCGGCGCATGCTGTCTAGCATCTCTTCGCGGCGCTCCGCCATGTCCTTGAGCTGTTCATCCAGGTCCCGCCTGGCGGCCTCGGCTCCGGCCTGGGCCCGGTCCGCGGTCTCGAGACTCTCCTTGAGTTGCTGCCGTTCGCCCTGGAGTTCACTGAGCCAGTCTTCGAAGCGCAGGTGCTGCGGCTCCAGAAGGGAGCGGGCGTCGTCCATTATCCCCTCGGGCAGGCCTAGCTGTTCCGCCACGGACATGGCGTAGCTTCTACCGGGGACGCCCAGCGTGAGGTGATAGGTAGGTCTCAGTGTTTTCGCGTCGAGCTCGACGCTGGCGTTCGTCATCCCCGAGGTCGCCTCGGCGTGGGCCGCGACGGTCCTGTGGTGGGTAGTGGCGATCGTCGCGACGCCCCTCGCCGCCAGGTCCTGCAATATCGCCTTGGCCAGTGCCGATCCCTCCTCCGGGTCGGTGCTGGTGCCCAGTTCGTCCAGCAGCACGAGTGAGGCAGGCGTGGCGTGAGCAAGGATTCTGACCACGTTGAGCATGTGGGATCCGAAAGTCGACACGGAATCCTGGATACTCTGTTTGTCGCCGATGTCGGCGTATACACCATCGAATACAGGCAGGATGCTGCCCTCGTCGGCTGGGATTCGGAGGCCGGACTGGTGCGCCAGAGCCAGGTAGCCGACTGTCTTCATCGCCGCCGTCTTGCCGCCGGTGTTGGGACCCGTGATCACCAGCACGGTCCACTCCGGGCCGAGATGCACGTTTACCGGCACGGCCTCTGGTCCCAATATAGGGTGCCTCGCCCTCAGCAGCCGCACCACCGGGTCGTGTCCTTCGCGCTTCGCGTCCGGCGGGCGAACGGGCGGCTGCGCGGCCACGCCTCCGATGCTCGCGCTGTAGCGGGCCCTGGCCAGTATGAAATCCAGACCGGCGGTCAGATCGGACCCGAGGGCGATGTCGTCTGCAACGGCGCCGACGATAGCCGAGAGATCGCGCAGCACCATCTCCGTCTCTCGCTCCTCCTCCAGCACCAACTCCCTCCACGCGTTGCCCAGGTTAACGGTGGCGAAGGGCTCGATGAACAACGACGCTCCGGTGTTCGAGGCGCCGTGCACGACGCCAGGGACGCGATGGTGCTGCCCGGCTTTGACCTGCACCACCAGCCTCTCGGAGCGCATCGAAACGACTTGGTCCTGCAGAGCCTCCTGGCCATGAGAGGACTTCATGACGCGTTCCAGCCCGGCGGCCACGTCTTCGTACGCCTGCCTGACCTGTCGGCGAAGCAGCCCGAGGGAGGCCGTGGCGCCGTCCAGCACTTCGCCCCGCAGGCCGATACACGATTGGATGCGGCGTTGGACGTCGCCGAGCTCCGGGATGCCTGCCGCCAGTCCCGATAGAAGCGGAAAGCCGGCGCGCACCCTCGGCAACGCCGAGCGGGCGCGATGCTGGACCGCGAGGGCGGCGGCCACGCCCAGCAGCTCCAGCCCGGTGAGCATGCCCTCGAGAAAGGCTCGGGCCACCGGACCTGACACGTCTTCGGCCCCGGTCAGGTCTATGTCGCCAGCCTCGTCCAGGAGACGAACGCCCTCGGCGGTCTCCTGTTGGAGCCTCGCCACCTCGACATCGTCGTAGGCAGGCGTCATTCCGAGAGCCCGCGCTCGCGCCGGCGGGAACCTGGCGTGGCCAACCACGGCCTCGCGCAGCGCCCCGTAGTCGAGCAGGCCTAGCGCCTCATCTCGGAGGCGCTCGCCGTCCGACCCGTCTTGCTGCGGGCCGTCTCTCGCCGGCATCCCTTTCTCCATCACGGCTTAGTCCTGTGAACGATATCCCACCCCGAAGATTCTAACAGGACACGGGGCGGATTTGCAGCGCGGCGGCGGTCTGGAATACGAGCTTTACCCTGCGGCGTGGTATCATAAAAACCGTTTCTGGACGAATCGCACCCCTGGTAGAACGGACAGCCGAAAAATGATAGACCGCGTCACCGTCATGACGCCGGCCACCAGCGCCAACCTGGGTCCAGGCTTCGACTGCCTGGGCCTGGCGCTCGACATCTGGAACTCGGTCCGCGTGGAGCTGGGACCGCCCTCTGTTGAGATACGAGGCGAGGGCACCGGAGAGCTTCCCAGTGGGGCGGCCAACCTGGTCGTCTCCTCCTTTGCACTGCCATTTCTCGAGTCCGGCCGTTCGGTGCCGGATGTGAGCATTACCTGCGACAATGCAATCCCCGTGGGCAGAGGGCTTGGCAGCAGCAGCGCATCAATCGCGGCGGGCCTGCTGGCAGGCAACGAGATGTGCGGCGGCGCCATCGGCCACGAGGACCTGCTCGAGCTCGCCGTCCGCGCGGAGGGCCACCCGGACAACGTCGTGGCGGCGATGCTGGGCGGCTTTCGGATCGCCCTGCACGACGGAGACCGGCTGATAACGGCCCGCGTGGCGGTGCCGAAAGACCTTAGTATCGTCCTGTTCGTGCCCGATACACCAATGCCTACCGCCGAGGCCCGCTCTCTGCTGCTCCCGCAGGTCCTGCGAGAGGACGCCGTGCACAATATCGGCCGGGTCGCGCTGCTGGTGAGTTCGTTCATGTCCGGCGACCTCTCGGACCTGGCCGTCGCCACCCAGGACCGGCTCCACCAGCCCGCGAGGCAGGCCGTCTTCCCCGCCATGAAGGTCGTATTCCGAGCCGCCCTCGACGCCGGCGCCCTTGGTGTCTTCCTCTCGGGCGCGGGCTCCAGCGTGCTGGCGCTGTCTCGCGGGAGAGAGATGACGATCGGCTACGAGATGGCCGAGGCCGCGAGCAAGTCGGGCGTGGGCGGAGATTTCAAGGTGACCAGGCCCACGGAACAGGGGGCGTGGGTGGTGGGGGAGGGGGCTGGGGGCTAGGGGCTGGGTGTTGGGAGATAGGTGATAGAGGCAGAAATGACCATTGTCGTGCAGAAATATGGGGGGACCTCGGTGGCCGATGCCGACGCCATTCGCAACGTGGCCAGGCGCATCGCCGCGACCCGCGATGATGGTAACCAGGTGGTCGCCGTCGTGTCCGCCATGGGCGATTCGACGGATCACCTAATAGCCCTGGCGCGGCAGGTCTCGGACAGGCCCGACCCTCGTGAGCTCGATGTACTTCAGTCCACGGGAGAGCTGGTTAGTTGCGCGCTCGTCGCGATGGCTCTTCGCTCCCTCGGCCACGATGCCCTCAGTCTCAGTGGCGGCCGCGCCGGAATCCGCACCGACACCCAGCACGGCAGGGCGAAGATAGCGGAGGTGGCGCCGGACCTGATAGCGACGGAGCTGGACCTGGGCCGAATCGTGATTGTCGCCGGGTTCCAGGGCATGAGCGAGGACATGGACGTCACCACACTGGGACGGGGTGCGTCGGACCTGTCGGCGGTGGCGCTGGCGGCGGCGCTCAGGGCAGACCGCTGCGAGATCTACACCGACGTCGAAGGAATCTTCACGGCGGACCCCAGGCTGGTGCCCGAGGCCCGCAAGCTCGACGAGGTGGGGTTCGAGGAGATGCTGGAGATGGCCAGCTACGGCGCCAAGATGGACCCGCGCTCCATCGAGATGGCGATGTTCTACGACGTGCACATTCGGGTGGCCTCCAGCTTCACCCATGGGCCCGGCACGCTGATACACGAGGAAGCCAACATGAGCAACGGAGTGGGAGAGATCAGGAACCGAGTGCGGGGCGTTCCCACGGACACCAAGGTTGCGAAGATAACGGTCCGTGGCGTGCCAGACCGGCCCGGTGTCCAGGCCGAGATATTCGAACCCCTGGCGGACACCGGGGTTAGCGTCGACGTCATCGTGCAGAACCCGGCGGTGGGCGGCGCCACAGACGTAACCTTCACCGTGCCGAGCGCCGATCTGCCCCGTGCCCTGGAGGTGACCGAACAGGCGGCGCGCCAGATCGGCACGGGCCCGGTGGCCGGCGCCGGCGGGCTGGCCAAGGTCAGCATAGTCGGCACTGGAATGCAGGATGCGTCCGGGTACGCCTCTCGGATGTTCAGGGCCCTCGCCGACGCCGGCGTCAACATCGAGATGATAACCACGTCTGAGATCCGAATCACCTGCGTTGTGGACGAAGAGCGCGTCGGGGCGGCCGCCAGGGCACTCCACTTGGCCTTCGAGCTCGACCGCGAGGAGTAGCGCGCCGATAAGTGGGGGGACTTTACCGCGGAGCGCGCGGAGATCGCAGAGATCTGGTAACACTCAATGTCATTCGCCGCCGCGCTCCACGATTGGCGCAGGCCGGCGGCGGCACACGTAAGCCCCGCGCCTCGACGGAGCGCCAAGGAGACGAAAATGAAGATCGAAGCGGTAGAAGGCCTGCACGTCGGGACCTCGTACATCGTCAGAATCCGCACGGATAGCGGCCTCACCGGCATCGGCCAGACGGCATGCTGGGGATACCCTGAGGCTGTGGCGCAGATCGTCGACAAGTTCCGGAGCTACCTCGTCGGCCAAGACCCAATGCGGATCGAATACCACTGGCAGATCATGTACCGCATGGGGCCCTTCAGGGGATCGGCGCTCTCGGGCGCGGTCAGCGCCGTGGACATCGCCCTCTGGGACATCAAGGGCAAACACTTCCAGGCGCCAGTGTGGGAGCTAATGGGCGGCAGGTGCCGCGACAGGATACGGCTGCACCTGCTCATGGGCGGCGGTCCTACGCCGGACGGGGTCCTCGCCACAGCGAGAGCGGCCGCCGAGGAGGGATTTACCGCTGTCAAGTTCGACCCGCTTCCCGCCGGGTACCAGGACATGACCCACTCGCGCCTCATCGCCACGGCCCGCGACCAGGTGGCCGCGGCTCGGGAGGGCGCGGGCCTTGACGTGGACGTCATCGTGGAGATCCACCGCAAGCTCACTCCCCCGGTGGCGATAGCGCTGGCCGAGGCGCTGGTCGAGTTCAAGCCTCTCTTCTTCGAGGACCCCATACAGATCGACAGCATCATGTCCCAGGGGGAGCTGGCCGGCCGCATCACAATTCCGGTCGCCAACGGCGAGCGCATGCACTCTATCTGGGAGTTCCGGGAGCTGCTGGCCTACGGCGGCCCGCAGTATGTTCGGCCCGACGTCGGGCTGGCCGGCGGTCTGTCTCACTGCAAAAAGATCGCCGCGATCGCCGAGTCCTACCACTGCGCCGTGGTGACCCACAACTTCCTGGG
>CAZJDV010000072.1:0-13402 GCA_964544865.1 uncultured Dehalococcoidia bacterium
GACGATTCCGAGAAGACATTCCTGGGCCACACGGGACGATTCAACGGCGAGGACATCATCGATATAGTCGTACGGCAGCCTGCAACCGCGAAATTCATATGCAGGCACCTCTACAATTTCTTCGTGGCCGACGAGCCCCAAGTGCCTGCCTGGCAGGTTGTTCCTCCGCAAGACCCTGCGGCCATCGAGACGTTGACACGGGCCTACATCGAGTCCGACGGGGAGATCGGCTCCGTCTTAAAGGCTCTGTTCAGCTCAGAGTTCTTCAAGCAGGCCCGTGGCAAGAAGGTCAAGAGCCCCACCGAGATCGTGGTGGGCGCCGCCAAGCTCGCGGGATTGCAAAGGTTCCCTGACCCCGGTCTGACGGAGCTCGGGGAGGCCGCCGCCGTGATGGGGCAATTCCTCTACAACGCCCCCACGGTCGAGGGATGGCACACCGGCAAGGAGTGGGTGGACGGCGGGACCCTTAACGAGCGGGTGAACTTCGCCGTCAACCTTATCGCCGATGCCACTCAACCGGGCATCCGGGAGATAATCGAGGGTGTCAGAGGGCGCGGCGGCCCGCTCTCGCCCGGTGAGTTCGTCGACCGGTGTCTCGACCAGGCCGGGGCGATGGAGGTGAGCGAGAGCACGCGCTCCGCCATGGTACACAGCGCAGAGTCCGCCGGAGAGCTTCGATTCGACGGGGAGACCGGCCAGGCCGCCTCCAACGTCGTACAGATGCTCCAGCTTATCGTCTCATCGACGGAATACCAGTTCGCTTAACGGACATGGATGGCGGCGAATCGATTGTGAGGAGGTGAAGGGCCTTGGCAGTGAACGGGAAACCACCGGTGCTGGTCGTCTTGCAGCTATCCGGGGGAAACGACTTCATGAACACGGTCATCCCCTACACGAACCCTGTCTACCACGACGCCAGGGGGATCTTGAGCATCCCGGAGGAACAGGCCCTGCCCATCGACGACGCCCTGGGGTTCCACCCATCGATGGGACCGTTCAAGGAGCTTTACGACGAGGGCTCCGTGGCCATCGTCCAGGGCATCGGCTATCCCAACTCGAGCCGCTCCCACTTCAGAGCGATGGACATCATGCACACGTGCGAGCCGGACAAGGTCGGCATCGAGGGTTGGCTGGGACAGGTGACACGCGAGCTGGACCCTGAGGCAGAGAACGTCCTGACCACGGTAAACATCGGGCGGGGCCTTCCGCGGGCCCTGGCGTGTCCCGGCGTTCCGATAACCTCGGTCAGCGACCTGGACAGCTACGGCTTGATGTCTGGGATCGCCGCCGCACAGCGCGCTGAGGCCCTGGACCATTTCAAGATGATGTACGCCCCGGCCATAGGGACAGGTCCGGTCACGGACTACGTCGCGCGGACCGGGCTCGACGTGATCAAGGGCGCCGAGGTGCTCAAGAAGGCCCCGGAGTCCTACTCCTCCGACATCGAGTACGCCGACAACGCCGTCGCCCACAGTCTGCGGGACGTGGCGAGGATACATCTCGCGGACCTGGGCACCCGCATCTTCTACGCCCAACACGGCGGCTACGACACACATGCCATCCAGAACCCCACGCATCCCAGGCTTCTGGGGGAGCTGTCCAGAGCGGTAATGGACTTCTTCCAGGATCTCCGGGACCACGACGCCGGCGAAGAGGTGGTCATGCTGATCTTCACCGAGTTCGGCCGCCGCATCCGGGGCAACGGAAGCGGAACGGACCACGGCACCGGAGGAGGCGCCTTCATCGTCGGAAACCGTGTCGACGGCGGACTTTACAGTGAGTACCCCTCTCTGGAGCCGGACCAGTGGCTCAATGGAGAGGACCTGAGGCACACCGTCGACTTTCGCGGAATCTATGGCACCGTGCTCGACCAGTGGATGGGCGTGGACGCAGCGCCCATCGCAGGCGGCCAGTTCGAGCAGATACATCCCTTCCGATAGAGATACACGCGAGACCGCTTCTTTTCGCAGGGTGCTAGACGAGAGCCGTGCAGTGGGCGTAGCCCATTGCCGGGCGCGTGAGGGTGTCCCTCACACATATTTTTCTCCTTTCGTGTTCGAGATGGCCGAGACGCACCAGGATTCCCGCAAACTATTTCTGAATACCGATACGCCGAGATCAAAGAGGTGAGGAATGCCACGGCCTTACGCGCTGCTGCGAGCGGGGTTCCCATACGTCAAGACCATCGGGATGAGGCGGATCACCAGCTATCCAATGCACGCGGTGGTCACGGCAGATGGGGCTATGTTCGTCCTGTGCCGGGGCGAGGGGACAGTGGACATCCGGAGGACAAACTGGGACGACGAGGACCTGGGCACCATAAGCGGCAAGGGGACGGATGAAGGCAAGCTCACGTGGCCGGTCTCGATGGCCATGGACGGCCAGGAGAGACTATACGTTTCGGACGAGGCGTTGCACCGAATTACGATCTTCGATACCGGGGGCGAGTGCCTGGGGATCTGGGGTGAGAAGGGCTCGGGGAGCGGCCAGCTAGATCGTCCGTCGGGCATAGCCTTCGACGCCGATGGCGACCTGCTCGTCGTGGACACGCTCAACCACCGGGTGCAGAGGTTCACCAGCGACGGCGGGTTCCTTGCCGGCTGGGGCGCCTACGGCGAGGGCGAGGGCCAGCTCAACATGCCGTGGGGGATCTGCGTCGACGACCAGGGCGACGTGTACGTCGCTGACTGGCGCAACGACCGGGTGCAGAAGTTCGCGCCCGACGGCCGCTTCATCCTCTCCATCGGCGGTCCGGGCGCCGGCGACGGCGAGTTCAACCGGCCCGCAGGCGTCGCAGCGGACGCTGACGGAGACATCTACGTGGCCGACTGGGGAAACGACCGCGTGCAGCAGTTCGCGCCCGATGGACGATACGTGGACAAGTTCATCGGCGACGCGACGCTGTCCGAGTCCGGCATCGCCTACCTCATGGCCAACGCGCGGCCGATGCGGTACCGGGAGATGTCGGTCCTCGAGCCCCAGAAGCGGCTTCGCAGACCCACATCCGTCATTATGGACGGCCAGGGCAGGATGTTCATTACCGACTACGGCTCCTACCGGGTGCAGGTGTACCAGAAGCAGGCGTTCGCTCTGACCCCGGACCAGATCGCCGCCGAGCCTCGGTCCCCTACACTCCAGACCACATAGGCCGCCGTCCCGTTTCACCGCCGACCCACATTCGTCCTTTCTCAGCCTCTTCAACTTCGCTTATCGACGACGGCGGTAGCTAGCGAGATCACTCAGCTATGCCAAACGAGTACAGGACGCGGCCGGCGGGCGCAGGAGACGATGCCTTTTTGAGGCACATGGTGCACGAGGCCGCCACCTGGCGTCCCGGGATTCAGAAGCCTCCAGAGGCAGCGGTGCTCATGGATGACCGCCTCTTGCGCTATGTCTCTGGCTGGGGGCGTCCTGGCGATGCGGGAATGATCGCCATGGATAAGGAGGGCCGGCGTGTTGGGGCCGCCTGGTTTCGTCTTTTCTCAATCGACCGGCCTGGATACGGGTTCATTGAAGATTCCATACCCGAGGTCAGTGTGGCCGTACGGGACGATTGGCGAGGCCAGGGGATCGGCACCGCGCTTCTCACATCGTTGCTGCGGGAGGCGGCAACTGCTGGATTCCAAGCGCTGAGCTTGAGTGTGTCCGCAGACAATCCGGCGGTCCGTCTCTACAAGAGGCTGGGATTCGTGGAGGTCAAGCTAGAGGAAGGGTCTTGGACGATGCGCCATGACATGCGAGATTCGCAATGAGCAATTACCTGAGAGTGAGACCATTGACACCCTTTCAAAGCGCCCATACCATTGTCGTAGAAGACCATGCCTGATTTGGAATCGGCCGGTGCGACCCCGCTGGCACCCTGCCCGCGGCATCTCCTTAAGGACACCGATGAAGTACTCGCTATATAGCCTCGTCCGCAACGGCCTGAGCCATCACGAGAGGTGGCCCAGGGCATGGCGGAGCCCCGAGCCCAGACAGGAGTATGACGTGGTGATAGTCGGGGGGGGTGGCCACGGCCTGGCGACCGCCTACTATCTCGCGAAGGAACACGGCATCACCAACGTCGCCGTCCTCGAGAAGGACCGCGTCGGCGCGGGCAACACCGGCAGGAACACGGAGGTCGTTCGCTCCAACTACCTGTGGGACGAGTCGGCGCACCTGTACGAGTTCTCGCTGAAACTGTGGCAGACCCTCAGCCAGGAGCTGAACTTTAACCTGATGTACACCAAGCGTGGCGTGCTCAGCCTGGGCCACAGCCTCCAGGAGATGAGGGACATCTCGCGTCGCGTGAACGCCAATAGGCTGAACGGCATCGACAGCGAGCTGCTCACGACGGACGACGTAACGAAGCTGGTGCCCATCTTGAACACCTCCCCCTCGGCCCGGTATCCGGTGCTGGGAGCGTCGCTCCAGCGGCGCGGCGGCACCGCCCGCCATGACGCCGTGACGTGGGGATTCGCCCGCGCCGTCGACGCGCGCGGGATCGACATCATCCAGAACTGCGAGGTCACCGGCATCGGGCGCGACAACGGGCGTGTGACCGGTGTCGAGACGACCAGAGGCTTCATCAAAGCCGCGAAGGTGGCGGTGGCCGTCGCAGGCAATTCCGGCGTCCTGGCGGGCATGGCGGGCTTCCGGCTGCCCATCGAGAGCCACCCGTTGCAGGCATGGGTGTCCGAGCCAATCAAGCCGGTGCTGGACACCGTGGTGATGTCCAACGCCGTCCACATGTACATCAGCCAGACCGCCCGAGGCGAGATTCTGTCGGGCGCCGGCATCGACTCCTACAACGGTTATGGACAGCGGGGCAGCTTCTCGGTCCTGGAGCACGCCATCTCGGCCATCGTGGACCTGTTCCCCATATTCAGCCGGCTGCGGCTGATGCGCCAGTGGGGCGGCACGGTGGATACGTGCCCCGACGCATGTCCCATCATCGGCAAGACACCGGTGGACGGGCTCTATTTCAACTGCGGGTGGGGGACCGGCGGTTACAAGGCCACGCCGGGTTCAGGATGGGTCTACGCCTACACCATCGCCAACGACAGGCCCCATGCCCTCAACGCGCCTTTCTCTCTGGAACGCTTCGCGACCGGCCATCTCATAGACGAGCACGGCGCGGCGGGCGTGGCCCATTGAGGGCGCCGGGGCAAGTGCAGGCCGCCGGGGGTAGAACATGCTCCTGATCCGGTGTCCCTGGTGCGGTCCGCGGGACGAGACCGAGTTCGCATACGGAGGCGAGGCCCACATTGTTCGGCCACCGGAGCCCGAGGCCCTCTCTGACGCCGAGTGGGCCGACCACCTGTTCATGAGCAAGAACCCTCTGGGCCGCCACCGGGAGCAGTGGTGCCACACGGCCGGGTGCAGGCGGTGGTTCAACGCCCAGCGCGACACCGCCACCTACGAATTCGACGCTGTCTACAGGGTCGGGGAGAGCCCGCCGGAAGACGGTGAGCTGTGAACCAGCCTTCTCGCCTATCCGAGGGCGGCCGCATCGACTGGTCCGCGCCGGTCGACTTCAGCTTTAATGGCCGCCGGTACCAGGGTTTCCGCGGCGACACGCTCGCCTCGGCGCTCCTGGCCAACGACGTTCATCTTGTCGCCCGCAGCTTCAAGTACCACAGACCCAGGGGGATTGTCGCCGCCGGCTCCGAGGAGCCAAACGCGCTGATACAGCTCGACGAGGGCGCGAGAACGGCCCCGAATCTCTTGGCCACACAGACGGAGCTCTACGACGGCCTCGTGGCGAAGAGCGTGAATTGCTGGCCCAGCGTCAATTTCGACCTTCGGGCGGCGACGGGCCTGTTCTCGCGGTTCCTTCCGCCGGGGTTCTATTACAAGACCTTCATGTGGCCTCAGATGCTCTGGCCCCTGTACGAGCGGCAGCTTCGCCGGGCCGGCGGCCACGGCGTATCGCCCGCCGAGCCCGACCCGGACCGGTACGAGAAGCACAACACCCACTGCGACGTGCTTGTCGTCGGGAGCGGACCGGCGGGTCTCGCGGCCGCACTGGAGGCGGGGCGGACCGGCGCCCGTGTCATCCTGGCGGACGAGCAGAGCGAGCTCGGCGGCAGCCTGCTGAGCAACCGCTCCACCATCGACGGCGCTCCGGCCATGGACTGGGCGGCGTCGGTGCTCGAAGAGCTCTCTGGGATGGATGAGGTCCGCCTGCTGCCCCGGGGCACAGTCGCGGGATACTATGACCACAATTTTCTGACCATTCTGGAGAGAGTGATGGACCATCTCGGCCCGGCCGGGGGCGCGGCGCCGCGCCAGCGTCTGTGGCGAGTCCGCGCCGGGCAGGTCGTCCTGGCCACGGGCGCCATCGAACGCCCCCTGGTGTTCGCCAACAACGACCGGCCAGGGGTGATGCTGGCCTCCGCGGTATCCACTTACGTGAACCGCTACGCCGTGTCGCCGGGCGAACGCTCGGTGGTGTTCACCAACAACGATATCGGCTACCAGGCGGCGCTGGACCTTGTCTCCGCAGGGGGCACTGTGGCGACTGTGGTCGACGTTCGGCCGGAGACCGACGGCGAGCTGCCGCCGCGTGTCCGGCAGATTGGGATAGAGGTGCTCGCGGGCCACGCGGTCGTCGACGTAACCGGTCACAAGCGCGTCCGGGGCGTCAGGATCAAGCGACTGGATGGGGCCGGGGTCGCCGACGGCAGGGTGCGGAAGCTCGACTGCGACCTTCTGGCCGTCTCGGGGGGCTGGAACCCTGCCGTACACCTCCACTCACAGTCGGGAGGCCGGCCCCGGTTCGACGAGAGCAGAGGCTGCTTCGTGCCGGGGCCTCCCGCGCAGGCGGAGCGGTCAGCGGGCTCGTGCGACGGCGCGTTCTCGCTGCACGAGTGCCTGGCGCAAGGGCTCTCCGCCGGGGCCGGCGCGGCCCACGCGGCTGGGTTTGGAGACGGCAAGCCAGCTTCGGATAATCCCTCGACGGACGATGTCCCAGAGGGGTCGCTACGTACGATGTGGCAGGTCCCTTCGCCCTGGTCCAGTGGACGCGGTCCCAAGGCTTTCGTAGACCTGCAAACGGATGCCACCACCGCCGACATCCTCGTCGCCGCCCGCGAGGGATACGACTCCATCGAGCACCTCAAGCGCTATACCACGGCGGGCATGGGCACGGACCAGGGGAAGCTCGGGAACGTCAACGTCATCGGCATACTGGCCCAGACGCTTGGGACCGAGGTCGCGTCGGTTGGCACCACCACGTTTCGGCCGCCCTACACACCCGTGACCTACGGCGCAATAGCGGGGCGTGACCTGGGCAGCCTATTCGACCCGGTCCGGAAGACGGCCCTTCACGACTGGCACGAGGAGGTCGGGGCGCTCTTTGAGAACGTCGGGCAGTGGAAGCGGCCCTGGTACTACCCGCGCACTGGAGAGTCGATGGACGAGGCCGTGGACCGCGAGTGCCTGGCCGTGCGGAACGGCGTCGGCATAGTCGACGCATCGACCCTGGGCAAGATCGACATAAAGGGCCCGGACGCCGCCAAATTCCTGAACCGGGTGTACATCAACGGTTTCGCCAAGTTAGCCGTCGGCCGGTGCCGCTACGGTTTCATGCTGGATGAGAACGGCATGATCATGGACGACGGCGTCACCGCCCGCCTAAGCCGGCAGCACTACCTGATGCATACGACCACCTCGGGGGCCGCTCTCGTGATGGCCTGGCTCGAGCGTTGGCTCCAGACCGAGTGGCCGGAGCTGAAGGTCTATATGACCTCGGTGACCGATCACTGGGCCACGGTTTCCCTCAACGGACCCCATAGCCGCACGTTGCTTGCCCGGTTGTGCGACGACGTGGACCTCTCCAACGATGCGTTCCGGTTCATGTCTGTGCGGGAGGGCACTGTCCTGGGCCTGCCGGTGAGGATATTCCGGGTAAGCTTCGCCGGTGAACTTTCCTATGAGATCAACGTGAACGCCAACTACGGCCGGGTCGTATGGGAGGCGGCCATGAGCGCCGGCGAGGACCTGGGCGTCACCCCCTACGGGACCGAGGCCATGCACCTGCTACGGGCAGAGAAGGGCTACGTCATCGTGGGCCAGGATAGCGACGGCTCATTGACGCCCGACGACCTGGGTGTGGGCGGGATGGTGTCCAGGTGCAAGGACTTCCTGGGCAAGCGCTCCCTGTCACGGGAGTACACCGCCCGCGCGGGCAGGAAGCAGCTAGTCGGACTGCTCACCGAGGAGCCGTCGGAGGTGCTACCCGAGGGCGGCCAGATCGTAGAGGGGGATGCGTCCGGTATGACCATGCCGATGTTGGGCCACGTCACATCAAGCTACCTCAGCGCCAAGCTGAGGCGCTCGATAGCCTTTGCCGTGTTGAAGGACGGGCGCCGGCGCACCGGCGACGCCGTCTACGTCCCGCTGGCCGACGGCCGTAGGATCAAGGCGACCATCACCGGCACCGTGTTCTACGACCCCGAGGGAGAGCGCCAGAATGTCTGACGCGGTCCGCCGAGAGTCTCCCCTGGCGCGATTCGAGACCGAGGCGGGCGGCCGGACTCGCCCGGAGGCGCCGGGAGTCCGGCTCGTCGAGCGCCCTTTCCGAGGGCATGTCAACCTGCGCGGGGACACCGGCGACGACGTGTTCTTGAAGGCCGTGGCCGGCGTGCTGGGATTCGGTCTGCCGTTGGCGCCCAACACCTTCATTGAGGACGCCGGCCTGATGGCGCTGTGGCTGGGCCCGGACGAGTGGCTGATCGTCACCCCGCCGGACGGCGAAAGCACCATCGCATTCGCCCTCAAAGACGCTCTGGGCGACGCCTTCTCATCCGTGACCGACGTGACCGGCGGGCAGACGGTGGTGCGCATCAGCGGACCGAGGGCCTTTGACGTTATGGCCAAGGGCTGTACCCTGGACCTTCACCCCAGGGTGTTCGGACCCAGGCGGTGCGCCCAGACTCTGGTGGCGAAGGCGATGGTGACCGTCGTGCAGGTAGACGAATCGCCGGCCTTCGATCTGATCGTCCGGCGAAGCTTCGCGGACTACCTCGCCCACTGGATCAGGGATGCCGCGGCCGAATTCGGACTCGAAGAGGCCCCGTAGGCGGACGACCCGCCCTAGCCTAAACAGGTGGCTCCTCGTATCCCTTGTCTTTCTTGTATACCTGGAGCCTGCTACGGGCGTCCGTTATGATGATGCGGTCCTGGGGGTCGATGGCGATGCCGATGGGCCGTCCGAAGCCCGCCAGGTAGGGCATGACGTCCTGGTTTCTGTTCAGAATCTTGATCGATTCGGGGTCCCGGGCCAACTGGTACTCCCCCGCCCTGGAGAGTTTGGTGGCGTCGCCGTATAGCGCCGTCAGGACCTCGCCGTTGGGCTCGAATATCTGCACACGGCGGTTCCCCCAGTCCGTTACGTAGACGTCACCGTCGCTGTCAACCGCCACGCCCGCGGGATGACTGAGCGCTCCCGCTCCGCCGTCCGCGCCTCCAAAGCTCATGAGGTACTCGCCGTCGGGCGAGAACTTCTGCACCCGGTGGTTTCCCCAGTCGGCGACGTAGACGGCCCCTTCCGTGTCGATGGATATCCCCCAGGGACGGTCGAACTCGCCTTCGCCGGAGCCGGGGCGTCCCCAGGCCATGATGAATTCGCCCCCTTTCGCGAACTTCTGCACGCGGTTGTTGAGGCTGTCCACCACGTAGAGGTCGTCCCGCCCATCGAATACCAGACCGCTTGGGCCGTTAAGCTGACCCTCAGCCGAGCCCTTCACTCCCCAGCGCTCCAAGCTCTCTCCGTCCGGATCGTATTCGGGGAAAGCGATGATGGCATCCGGATCGAATACCGAGATGTGGCTCTCGTATTCGTCCGAGCAGTAGACGCTCCCGTCATGAGCTACGGCGATGCCTGCGGGCCAGGTGAACTCCTTTCGGGCGAAGTCCCCGAAGTGGTCCTCGTCGATGGTGGTCTTGCCGATCCGCATGTAGATGTCGGCGCCACGGAGTCCAACCGTGTATCCCATCCCCCTGCTGATCACGAACAGCATGTCGCCGCCGGTGGTCGCCACATCCATCGGGTAGCAGTAGCCGCCCGTGCGACCCCACTTGCTCTCATTGTGCTCCGGGGTCTGGCGCCCCAGGTAGTGGCTGTAGTGCCATGTTCGCCCCGCGATCGTCGTCGTCTTCATCTTTGCGTCTCCTGTGGCCCGTTTGACATGGCCCAAGTCAGGCCGCCGCCAGGCCGGATGCATGCTAGGGAGCGATCGCCGGCTTATGGAAAAGATCCAACCGGTCGTACTCCTTGGCAACGATGGGGCGGTCGTCGACACCCATCCAGTCCTGCAAGATCGTGGAATACAGCGCCCGGAAGTCCAGGGTTGGCGCCAGGTCGCCGTCCACGAGTCCCTCGGCCTGGATGTCCGGATACTCGCTGAACATGCCTCCCTTGACGCCCGGCCCGATGGCGAAAGCCACTCCCGCCGCACCGTGGTCGGTGCCGCCTCCGTTTTCCTTGACGCGACGACCGAACTCGGAGAACACCAGCATCGTGACGTTGTCTGCAGCGTCGTGGGCCCTCAGGTCGTCCCAGAAGTCGGCGATGGCGCCGGACACCTCTTTCCAAAGCCTGGGGTGGGCGGTCCCCTGCGCCGCGTGCGTGTCGAACCCCCCGTGGTCGGCATAGAGGATGCGGGTCCCCAGGCCAGCGAGATGCACCT
The DNA here is from genome assembly GCA_964544865.1 of uncultured Dehalococcoidia bacterium. Classification (GTDB taxonomy): domain Bacteria; phylum Chloroflexota; class Dehalococcoidia; order Lucifugimonadales; family CAJWER01; genus CAZJDV01. Next base: position 10,674 of record CAZJDV010000072.1, read on the forward strand.
GGGCGATGTCCTTAAGCTTACTGGCAATCGGATTGGCCGCGTACTCGACCTGCGACTCATACTTCTCGGGCACCGTCTTGATCATATCCGCGCCGTTGAGGGCGTCCATGCCGTTCCGGGCTATGTAATCCACGACGGGCCCCCGGCCGATGGCCGGGGCGTACATCTTCGCGAATCGGTCCAGGATCTGCTGCCGCCGGTCCTTCCTCTCCATTTCGGTAAGCAGGCCGTAGGCGCTGATGTCGGAGACCGACGCCACCGACACGCCGTCCGCCACCAGGGCCCGCGGCAGTCCGAATCCGACGTTGACGGCGGTCACCGGGTTCTCGCCCCGGGGGTCGAGCTGCCGCGTGGCCTTTCCAAGCCAGCCCTCCGTCGCGAACGTGTCGGGTTCCGCCGTGTGCCATATGTCCATGCACCGGAAGTGGGAACGGTTCGAGCCGGCCCAGCCGACACCATGAACGATTGCCAGGCCGCCCTGCTCATACATGCTCTTTAGAGGGCCCATCGAGGGATGAAGGCCCACCTCGCCGTCCAGCTTGAGGACGTCGTTCTCGGCCAGGCCCAACAGAGGACGGTTGTCGTAGTAGTGCGGGCTCCCGAAAGGCACTACCGTGTTCATGTAGTCGTTGCCGCCGCTAAGCTGCAGCACTACCAGTACGGGCGCGTCTTTACCATCTGACATGGCCGTGCCTCCTTCGCTCAACTGTGTCCTATTTCGATCCGCGGCCTCGCTGCTTCGACTATCCGAACTGGGATTCCTTGGTGCCCGCGATCAGTGCGAACAGGTCTCCAACCCTGAGTGAGAACTCCCGGCGTTTCTCGTCCGTCTCGAGGTCGATAGGGCCGTCCGCCACGACGTGGGCCACCAGATCCTCGTATGTGTCATCGTCGACAGGCAGCGGCCCAAGCTCCCGCAGGCTCCGGTCCACAAGCGCCTGCGGGGTCAGCTCACCGCCGTTGGCCCCTATCCGCTCGACCATGGCCTTGACGCCGGGCAGAGTGGTGTCCCTGAGTCGATCGGCGACGAAGTTAACACGGTTTATCAGAGCGCCACTGTTGATCCACTCTCTGCCGGTATGCCAGCCCTCTACACTCGGCGGGTTGAGGATGTCTTGTCCCATGTCCTTCGTCGCCGAGTGCATCTCGCCCCAGCGCGGGTCGGGTCCCAACATGTCCCCGGAGAGTTTGAGGGTGCCGGCCACGACCTCCGCAGGGCTCTTGACCTTGCGGTACATTGCCTCCTTGAAAAAGTCGGACTTGAACAGGGCACGCAGCACCGGTCGGACCTCGAACCCGGAGTCGACGAACACCGACGAGAGAAGCTCAACGGCCTTCGGGTCGCCCGGTGGTTCGTTGGGCCACTTGGGGACCTCTGGCTCGTCCGCGACAAAGAAGTTGTACAGGTGTCTCGCGATGAACCCGGAGCATGCCGGCTGGCGGACGACTATGTCGATAATGTCCTCTCCGTCGAAATTACCCGTGTGGCCCAGGAAGGTCTTCTCTGAATCGTCGTGGTCCTCGGGACGGTACTTGAACCGCCACGCCACCGGCCCAATTTGTATCCCGCTGATCTTGCCGGCGAAGGTCCAGCCGGTGAAGGCGCGGGCGCACTCGAACACGTCCTTTTCCGAGTAGTGCCCGACGCCAAGCGAGAACAGCTCGAGCAGCTCGCGTCCCCAGTTCTCGTTGGGCGAACGCTTGTGGTTGTCCTGGTTGTCGAGCCAGTAGATCATGGCGGGGTCCTTCGCCAGCCGGACCAGAAGCTCTCTGTAATTCCCCATTCCGCCCGCACGGAACATCTCTACCTGATTGTGCATCGCGAACGCGCTGGCAACCTTGTCATTGCCCGTGGCAAATACCTGGTGCCAGAATAGGGTGGTCTTCTCCTGCAGCGGCCGCCCGGTGTTGACCATGCGAAACAGCCAGTTCAACTGGCTGTGGGGGATCGTGTACATGAACTCGGCCATGGGGTGGTAGCGATAGAAAAGCGCCTCATCCAGGTCCGGGTGCGACTCCGGGTGCAGGAGCTGCTCGACGGTCTCGTCGTACCCCTGCGCCACGAGCGTCTCAATCTCATCGTGGCTTGCGCCGAAACCGGCACGCCTCATGAGGTGGGCCATCAAGGCGATATCCTGGCCGTCGGCCATCGGTATCCTCCTTCTCAGCCTCCGCTGCTTGATTCATCTGTCGAGGAACTGCTTCTGTCGCCAATTCCAGGACACTGCCGTCGCCCGCGTCATCGTCAGGGTCCCGGGCGGGACGGGAGCGTCGTGTGCAGTGAGACCCGGCCCGAAATCCTGTGCGGCTTCACCATGACGGCTAGGCTATCCGCATCAACCGTCGCTGTCAACGTTTCCACCGCGTCGCCCGGCCCCATTTTGGCCCATGTTATCGTTGCCCTCGACCCCGGCAGGGCCCGGGTGCTTGGGCTTCGCTTTCGATGCGTTGGCTGAAATTCCTGTCGCGCGATCGCGGGTCACCCATTTGGGTAGGTGTGAACGGCCCGGAGATAGTGGATCCTGAGCATCATCAGCGATGGACACTCTGGAGGCTGGACAGCCGCGCGATTGACTCCCTGACCATGTAAATCTTAGAAGGGCAACAAAAAAAGGGTGGCTGGGCCGATTGGCCCAGCCACCCTCAACTTCACACTCTCCAGGAATTATCTACTGTCGAATGTTGTCGCGTCCGTCGGTGAAGTAGTACAGCTCACCGTAGAAGCCCAA
>CAZJDV010000073.1:0-1856 GCA_964544865.1 uncultured Dehalococcoidia bacterium
CGCCCTGGGTCAGATGGGTCTGTCGTCGGCCGGGAACCCTCAAGACGCAGAAGTCATCGTTCTGAATAGCTGCGTGGTCCGCCAGAGCGCCGAGGACAAAGTCGTCGGCATGCTGGGAAAGCTCGCTCCCATCAGGAACGAGAGCCCGGACAAGGTCATCGCGTTGATGGGCTGCATGGTGGGGCCTAAGACGGACGCGCTGGAGCGGCGATTTCCCCAGGTCGACGTTTTCATGCGGCCGCAGCAGTACCAGCCTTTGATAGATCTTCTGGGCGACCGCATGGGCATCGACCCCGAAGGCTGCGTGGGCCCGCTCACGGCCTGGCCCGCCGTCACCGCGTACATCCCCATCATCTTCGGCTGCGACAAGTTTTGTTCGTTCTGCATAATCCCGTACCGCCGCGGCCGGGAGGTCAGCCGGCCCATACCGGATATCATCCGCGAGGTCCGGCTTCTCGGCGATAGAGGCGTCAGGGAGGTCACCCTCCTTGGCCAGAACGTGGACTCCTACGGCCACGACCTGGTGGGGGCTTGGGGTCTGGGCGACCTGATGGCAGCGGTCAACGAAGTGGAGTCCATCGAGCGCATCCGCTTCCTCACCTCGCATCCCAACGACATGAGCGACAGCATTATCGAACAGGTGGCCGAGTTGGACAAGGTCTGCGAGCACATCAATCTGCCCTTCCAGGCGGGTGACGACGGGGTGCTGGCAAACATGCGGCGGGGCTACACCAACGACGACTATCGCCACCTGGTGGAGAGGATTCGAGAGCGTGTCCCCGGCGTTTCGATCGGCACCGACCTGATCGTAGGCTTCTGCGGTGAGACGGAGCGGCAGTTCGAGCGGACCCTGCAGATGGTACGCGACATCCGGTTCGACAAGGTCCACTCCGCGTCCTATTCCGTGCGGGAGGGGACAATCGCCGCCCGCGGCCTGGAGGACGACGTGCCGTTCGAGGAGAAGAAGGCGAGGCTCAGGGCCGTAGACGAGGCGCAGGCCCTGATACTGGCCGAGATAAACGGCGATCTGCTCGCGCAGACGGTCGAAGTCCTGGTGGAGGGTGAGAAGTCGGGCAGGACTCACGGTCGGAACCGGAACGACAAGATCGTATATTTGGACGACGGCCACGAGCGTATCGGCGAGGTGGTCCGGGTAAGGATAGAAAAAACGGGCCCTTGGTCTCTCGAGGGCGACCTGGTCTCACCGGCATAGGGAGGTCCGAGCAGTCAGATGGTAATCCAGCTCAGAGTTCCGACGGTCCCCATTACCGAGATCGAGCAATCGGCGTTTTGCGAGACAAACGGCAAGCTAAGAGTGAAGACGCTGGAGGAAGAGTTCGGCACCGACGTCCAGTGGCAGAAGATTCCGATTTCCTATCTCAAGATGACCCCGGAGGAGCTCGATGTGCGCATTGCCGAGGCGAAGTCCGCGCTCGGCGGGAGCCTCCTGGTTCTGGGCCACCACTATCAACGCAATGAGATAATCAAGTTCGCCGATGTACGCGGCGACTCTTTCAAGCTATCGCAGCTCGCCGCCACCAAGAAGGACGCCAGCTACATCGTCTTCTGCGGCGTCCACTTCATGGCGGAGACAGCGGACATCCTGAGCGGCCCTAACCAGTGCGTTATCCTGCCGAACTTGAAGGCGGGATGCTCGATGGCGGACATGGCCCATATCGACGACGTACTGGACTGCTGGGACGACCTCGTTGACGTTCTGGGGGGCGACAGCGGCGTCACCCCTATCACTTACATGAACTCCACCGCCGCGATCAAGGCCCTGTGCGGCCGGAACAACGGCGTCGTGTGCACGTCGTCCAATGCCACCCGCGCGTTTGAATGGGGATTCGAGCGGG